>JBAYFJ010000043.1:0-14802 GCA_041667245.1 Bacteroidales bacterium
CGAGGAAAAGCATAATCGTCGGGTCCGCAAATGCCGCGAGAATGGACTTGTAGCTGACGAATGTGCCCATCTGATTAGGCTGATCCTTGCCCATAAAAAACAGCAGACTGCTGTCCGAAATCGTGAGCAGCATTATGACTATGATCAGGACGGAAGTCGTCCACGCAGGGATGATTTCGAACATCCACAGCAGTGCGGCGAGGACGAAGATAGCGACAGTTCTCTGCTCGACTATCGAAAGAAGGGGAGCGCCGTCAACACCTAGGCCGTAAAAGGTTCTTGGAACCAGCCAGAAAAATAGGAATGCCGCGATTGCGACAAAAAGCATCACCAGTTTCTTTACAGGGATGCCGCAACAAGATGCGGAAACTGTTGAATTAGACATTTGAGTTATTTAGTTTATTAATATTTCGGCTAACGGGTTGCAAATCTACACAATTTTTGTCAAACTATCTATCTAATAGGCACAAAAAAAGAGAACGGCTGAAGAATCGAGTTCCCGCGGCCGTCCTCTCTGAATTATAATTCGTCAAAGTGTTAAATCACGCCTTGGGAAAGCATCGCCTCAGCGACTTTCATAAAGCCCGCGACATTCGCGCCTTTGACATAATTGACATAACCGTCAGGTTGAGTTCCGTATTTCACGCAAGCCGCGTGGATGGAATCCATAATGCCGTGAAGTTTCTCATCCACTTCCTTGGCAGTCCAGCTGATGTGCATTGCGTTCTGAGTCATCTCAAGACCGGAGGTTGCCACACCGCCGGCATTGACAGCCTTTCCCGGAGCAAAGAGAATCCTCGCTTTCTGGAAAGCCTCGATGGCTTCAGGAGTGCAGCCCATATTGGACACCTCGACGCAAGCCCAAGTACCGTTCTTGAGAAGCTCCTCGGCATCCGCTCCGGACATCTCGTTCTGGAATGCGCAAGTCATCGCTATGTCGCATTTCACCGCCCACGCCTTCTTGCCCGGAAGGAACTGAGCGTCAGGGAATTTCTGTGCGAACGGAGCTACAACGTCATTGTTGGTGGCTCTGAGCTGAAGCATATAGTCAAGCTTCTCCTGTGTCATTCCGTTAGGATTGTAGATGCAGCCGTCAGGACCTGAGATGGAAACCACCGTGGCTCCTAACTGAGTGGCCTTGGTGCAGGCGCCCCAAGCGACATTTCCGAATCCGGAGATTGCGACTCTCTTGCCTTTGATATCAAGATTCTTGTCGTGATTGTGCAGCATATGCTCAAGGAAATAGGTGGCGCCGTAACCGGTAGCCTCAGGACGAACCAGAGAGCCGCCGTAAGAAAGACCTTTTCCTGTCAGCACGCCCTGATGCTGGCGGGTGAGCTTCTTGTACATTCCGTTAAGGAAGCCTATCTCGCGTCCGCCTACTCCGATGTCTCCCGCAGGCACATCCATATCAGGCCCAATGTTTCTCCACAATTCAAGCATAAACGCCTGGCAGAAACGCATAATCTCGCCCTCTGACTTGCCTTTAGGGTTGAAGTCCGATCCGCCTTTGCCGCCGCCCATTGGCAGAGTGGTCAAAGAATTCTTGAATGTCTGCTCAAATCCCAAGAATTTGAGGATGGACAGATTGACTGAAGGATGGAATCTCAATCCGCCTTTGTAAGGGCCTATGGCATTGTTGAACTGAACTCTGTAACCGGTGTTGACCTGAATTTTGCCTTCGTCGTCAATCCAAGTCACTCTGAAGGTCAGGATTCTGTCAGGCTCCACCAGTCTTTCGATAATCCTCGCTTTCTCGAATTCAGGATGCTGATTGTACACCTCTTCGATTGATTCAAGAACTTCACGTACGGCTTGAAGGAATTCCTTCTGGTCTCCGTACTTGGCCTGAAGTCCGGCCATTATTTCTGATGTTTTCATAATGATATTAATTTATGTGTGTGTGTTATTTTATATTTCCCAGGTGGAACCGCTTTTGAGCAGGTCGTCCACGCAATGTATCTTGGATTTGGACGTCACTTCGGCAACCTGATCGCAGACTCCGTCCTCGTAAGTCATCTCCTGTACGTCCCTGATCACTCCCATAGCCACAGGAAAGTCAGGGTACTTCATCTCCGCAAGCATAGTCTGAAGTCCGAGATTGTCTGAATGAGAATCGTGGGTCAGAAGATCTTTCTCGGAGATTCCGTTCTCCCCTATCCTGACCACTTTCAGTCTTCCGTTCTCAAGCACCAGTCCTTTGTCCCGCTCTTTTCCGAAAATCATCTTCTCACCGTCTTTCAGCACTATGATCCTGTCAGCCTTGTTCTCTCTGTCCGAGAGTTCGGCGTGGGAACCGTTGTTGAAGATCATACAGTTGGTGAGGAACTCCATCACAGACGTGCCGTGATGTCTCGATGAGGCGAGCATAACAGCTTCATTAAGAGACAATTCAGTGTCCATACTGCGGGCAAAGAAAGTGCCTTTGGCCCCCAGAACGAGACTTCCGGGATTGAAAGGCTCCTCAACCGTCCCGTAAGGGGAAGTCTTGGTGATAGCTCCCAATCTGGAGGTCGGAGAGTACTGACCTTTCGTCATACCGTAGATACGGTTGTTGAAAAGCATTATGTTGATGTCAACATTGCGCCTTATGGCGTGAATGAAATGATTGCCTCCGATGGCGAGAGCGTCACCGTCCCCGCTCGCCTGCCAGACGCAGAGCTCCGGATTGGCCACCTTTACACCTGTGGAAATGGCCGTGGCCCTTCCGTGAATGGTGTGGAATCCGTAAGTGTCCATATAATAAGGAAGACGAGATGAGCAGCCGATGCCTGAGATCACCACGACCTTCTCTTTGTCTATGCCTTTCTCTTCACAAACTGTGGGAAGCACTTTCTGCAATGCCGCAAGCACGGCGTAGTCCCCACAGCCGGGGCACCAGCGCACTTCCTGATCACTCTTAAAATCCTTGAATGTGTATTTTGCCATAATCTGTTCTCCTATAATGATTTCTCGACCGCGTCAACAATATCTTTCACAAGGAATGTCTGTCCCTGGATCTTGTTGCACTGAAGGTACTCGTGATGCGGAAGAATGCCTCTGAGATAATTGGCGAACTGACCGCTGTTGAGTTCGCAGACGACGATTCTCTTGAAACGGGAGAAAACCTCTTCCGTGTTCTTAGGCAGCGGGTTGATGTAGTCGAAATGAGCGAAACTGACAGTCTTGCCGTCTTCTCTCATATCCTCGACTGCAGTGAGGATGTGACCGAAAGTGCCTCCCCAACCAATCAGCAGCACGTCTCCGCTCTCAGGTCCGTCAACCTTAAGCTCGGGAATGCGGCAAGCCGCTCTCGCAACTTTCTCGGCGCGCTCGCGGACCATTGTCTCGTGGTTGTCAGGGTCATTGGATAGCACTCCTTCGTGAGTCTTCTCAAGTCCTCCGATTCTGTGCTCAAGTCCTTTGGTTCCGGGCACTGCCCAGTTTCTGGCAAGCGTCTCCGGATCTCTCTTGAACGGATTGAAAGGGCCGTCACATGATTTGACCAAATGAGGCTTGATCGCGGGATAGTCTTTCATTGTAGGGATTCTGCACGGCTCAGAGCCGTTTCCTATGAAGCCTTCTGAAAGAAGGACCACCGGAACCATACACTCAAGAGCGATCTTGGCGGCTTGAAACGCCATATCGAAGCAATTTGCCGGAGAATGAGCGGCTACCACCACAAGAGGGCTTTCGCCGTTTCTTCCGTAAAGAACTTCGTTCAAATCCGACTGCTCGGTCTTGGTAGGCATTCCCGTACATGGGCCGGCTCTCTGAACATCCACCACAACGAGAGGCAACTCAGTCATAACGGCGAGTCCCAATGCCTCGGATTTGAGAGAAAGACCTGGGCCGGAAGTGGAAGTGACGGCGAGATTGCCTGCGAAAGCCGCACCGATGGCGGAGCAGATGCCCGCAATTTCGTCTTCCGTCTGCATAGTCTTGACGTTCAGGCTCTTGTACAAAGCAAGCTCTTCCAATATCGCAGTTGCAGGAGTGATAGGGTAAGACCCGCAAAAAAGCGGTAGCCCAGCCTTCTCGGCAGCCGCCATAAGTCCCCAAGCCGTGGCCTGGTTACCGGTAATGTTTCTGTATGTACCCTTCTCAAGTTTGGCGGGCGCTACGGTGTAGGTGTTCGGAACCGCCTGAATGTTGGAGGCATAGTTGAACCCGTCGTAGACTACCTTCTTGTTGGGAGCCACCATCTCAGGATGCTTTTTGCTGAATTTGTTCTCAATGTACTCGTACAGGAAATCCAGAGGTCTGTTGTAGATGTAGCAGGCCATACCGAGCGTGAACATATTCTTGCATTTGTGTACGGCAGCGACGTCAAGCCCGCTGCCTTCCAGAGATGCTTCGGTCAGTTTCGTGATAGGTGCCGCCAAAATCGTTCTGTCCTCAATTCCCAATTCCTCAAAAGGATTGCCGGTGAATCCGGCCTTCTTCATCCCCATATCGTCGAAAGCGTCATCGTTGACAAGCACCATCGCCGTCCTTTTCAACCATTTCGCATTGGCGCGTAAAGCAGCGGGATTCATCGCGACAAGCATATCGCAGAAGTCCCCGGGGGTGTTAATCTTGTGATTTCCGATGTGCACCTGGTAGCCGGACACACCTGCCACAGTCCCTTTAGGAGCACGAATCTCGGCAGGGTAATCGGGAAAAGTCGAAAGCCCGTTACCGTAGATAGCGGACATATTCGCAAAAAGGGTTCCGGAAAGCTGCATTCCGTCACCCGAATCTCCCGCAAAGCGTATCACAACATCATTAGCATCAATAACCTTGTGTTGCATTAGTAGTTAAGAATTATAAGTAAACTTAGAAGTTTTGTTGTAAAAGTAAACAATATTAAGCAATAAAAGAAATAAATCGTAATAAAAAAACCGAAAAAGGCAACCCTGAAGGATTGCCTTTTCAAAATCTTGTTCCTAACTATTGCTGCTGGGTTTGAGCCTGAGCCTGAAGTTCTTTCTGAAGAGCCTCAAGAGTTCGGTCGGCGCGGATGTTCAAAGCTTTTCTCGCCTCAGCGGTAAGGTCCACGCTCTGTTTGCTGTCAACGTAAAGAACGGAAGCTGCGTCAAAAACGAAGACTAGTCCTTTGGCCTTTGCCAAAGCGGACACCTCGTCCTGGGCTTTCTTGTAGATAGGAGCCATCAACTGATTCTGCTGATTCTGAAGTTCCTGCTGAACAGTCTGTTCAAACTGCTGTATTCTGTTCTGGATGTCAGTAAGCTCATCCTCTTTACTCTTCTTGACCGCTGGAGTCCAAGTTGCGCTCTTCTGCTGATACTGCTGAGCTTTGGCCTGGAACTCTTCTGTCATACTCTGATAAGTCTCATTCGCTTCTTTTGAGGACGCGTTGATTTGAGCTCTGGCTGAATCCGCCTCAGGCATAAGCTGAACGAGTTCCGAGAAATTGACGTGTCCGAATTTCGCAGTCTGAGCGGAAGCGGACAATGTAAGCAATGCCATTGCGGCAATCAAAAAAATCTTTTTCATATTCAATTAATATTAGTTTCTATTATGTTAACATTAGTTTTCAATTAAAATTGCTGGCCTATCACGAAGTGGAACTGGCTCTTGCCGTTGCTGCTGTCGTCAAATCCGTAGCCCCAGTCGACTCCAAGAAGACCTACGACAGGGAGATAGACCCTAACGCCGACTCCAGCAGATCTCTTGATCTCGAATGGATTGAAATCACCGATGCTTGACCAGCAGTTTCCTCCTTCGAGAAAGCCGAGAACGAAGATTGTGGACTGCGGCTGCAGTATGACAGGGTAACGGAGTTCGACCGTGAATTTGTCATAGACATTACCGGCGTAAGCTGAGCCGTTTGAGCTGTAAGCAGTCGCCACATAAGGAGTAAGAGAGTAGTTTTCGTAACCTCTGAGCGAGATTACTTCCGATCCGTAAGTGCTGTAGCCGCTCATTCCATCTCCTCCGAGAAGGAAGCCTTCGAATGGAGAATAGCCCCAATTCTTGTTGTAATAACCGAGATAGCCGAACTGTGCCCTTGCCATCAGGACAAGATCGCCCGCGAGCTTGGTGTAGGTGGCCGCGCTGAATTTCCATTTGTGGTACTCGATCCATTTGTATCTGTCCTGTGAGGACCAGTTGTCATAGTCTATGTCTTTGTAACTGCTGACCTTAGTAGGGTTGCCGTTAGCGTCAAGCACACCTTTGTCCTTCTTCCTGAAAAGAGAATAAGGAGGAGTGAGCTGGAGGGACATTGATATGTCAGAGCCTTGTCTCGGGAAAATCTGCTGATCAGTGGAGTTTCTCGAAAGGCTAAGCGTGTAGCTGAAGTTGTGGGAGACACCATCATCGAAGATGAAGTAGTTGGAATACCAGTTCGTCAAATCGTAAGTCTGCCAGCTTAGGCCGTTGTAAAGCACGAAATAGCTGTCAGGCCATTTAAGTCTCTTGCCGATTCCTGCTGAAATGCCATAGACGTCGAACATCTTGTCGTGACTCTTGATGTTGTAGACAAGGTAAGAGTCAGTCTGTCTGGAATAGTACAGAGATATGCTCAGGGAGGTTGGTTTCTTTCCGAAAAGCCAAGGTTCCATAAAACTTGCCGATAGAGCGGTGTAATAGGTACCGCTGGTCTGGAACTTGACGGAAAGGGTCTGCGCGTCTCCAAGCGGGACAGGCCTCCAAGCTGATTTGTCGAAAATTCTTCTCGTGGAGAAGTTGTTGAAGTTCACTCCAACGGTTCCCACGAAAGTGTTGCCGCCCCATCCTCCTGATAGCTCAAGCTGGCTGGAAGGCTTCTCAGTCACGTTGTAGATGATGTCCACGGTGCTGTTCAACTGATTAGGAATGATTGAATAGCCTTTTGCGGGATCGGTGATCGCCTCAGGGTCAAACTGACCCAAAGATGAGATCTCCCTTATGGATCTCTCGAAATCGCTCTGACTGAAGAGGTAGCCCGGACGCGTAAAAATCTGTCTGCGGACAACCCTCTCGTTAGTGAGGTCGTTGCCGTTGATTATGATGTTGTTCAATGTGGCCTGCTTACCTTCCGAGATACGCATCTCCACATCGACAGAATCATTCTGAATGTTCAATTCCACGGGGGTCACGTTGAAGAAGAGGTAACCGTTGTCTCTGTAAAGTTTGGAGACATCGTAGTCATTCTGCTTTCCTCCGCCTTGAAGTCTGTGCTCCATAGTGACGACATCGTAGGGGTCGCCCTTCGTTATCATAAGAATCCTGTTCAAGTCATCTGTCGAATAAACGGAGTTGCCGGTCCAAGATATGTTTCTGAAATAATATTTATCTCCTTGATTAAAGACAAAATCGATTCCGAGTCTGTTTGGCTTCACATAATAAATGGAGTCCTTCACAAGTTGGGCATCACGGAAACCTGCCTCGTTGAAGGCGCTGATCAGGTTCTTCTTGTCACCCGGATATTCCTTCTCATCGAATTTCTTGCTGCTGAAGAAGTTGTAGAATCTCGCCGATTTTGTCTTCTTCATTGACTTGGCCAGCTTGTAGTCCGAGACGTCGCCGGCTCCGATGAAGTTGATTGTCTTGATTCTGATTCTTTCACCGCGGTCCACCGCAAAATTGACCGTGATCGCATTCTTGATTATGGAATCCTTGGCTGCCTGCACGTTAACCTCAGTCTTAAGGAAGCCTTTTCCGGCATAGTATCTTTTGATGATGTCCACGGACGTCTTGGAAACGTAATCCGAGAACTCCCCGCCTCTTCTGAGATTCAGTCTCTCCATCAACTCTTTCTTCTCGCCGCTGCGTGCTCCGGTGAAAGTCCATCTGGACACTCTCGGACGCTCTTTGATGTGTATAGTGAAGAAAGCCGAATCCTTCTGTGAGCTGAGGCTGTCGATGGACACCGACACGTCCTGAAAATAGCGCTGGAGCCACAATCTTCTGACTATGGACGAGAAAGCGTCGCTCGGGACGGTTACCTCCATACCTTTCTGTATGCCTGCGAGTTGAAGAATCTGCTGGCTGCCGAAATAGCTGTTCCCCTCCACAGAAACACCTCCGACCACATATTTGTTAGGGGAATTGTAATTCACTTCCACTCCGCCGCCGTTCTGTGCCGAAACATAGACCTGCGCAAGAAGAAGAAATAGAAAACAGAAAAAAAGGCTGACTTTCATTGACTGAATTTTCATTATGAAATGCAAATATACGAATTATTTAATTTTTCCATAACGTCTGTCACGTCTGGAATACTCTTCGATAGCCTGGTGAAATTCCGTTTTCTTAAAATCAGGCCACAGTGTCTTCACAAAAAGAAGTTCCGAATAAGCGCTCTGCCATATCATATAATTGCTTATCCGCTGTTCTCCGGAGGTTCTGATGATCAGATCCGGATCGGGAATATCCGCGGTGACCAGATAACCCCCAAAATCCTCAACGGTCATATTCTCTATTTCTTGCAGACGTTCCGGGCACTCTGAAGCTTCCTTGGCAAGTTTCTTCGCAGCTTGAAGCACGTCCCATTTGCCGCTATAACTCAAAAAAACTATAAGAGTGAGCTTTTTTGAGTCCTCAGTAACTTTCTCAACCCTGTCTATGGTCGCGTTGAGTTTGTCGCTAAGCCTTGTCCTGTTGCCGAGGACTCTGAGACGGACTCCGTTCTCGGCGAGAGACGGGCACTCTTTCTCAAGCGAGGAAAGCATCAGTTCCATCAAAGTGTGGACCTCACTCGAGGATCTGTTCCAGTTCTCTTCGGAAAAAGCGAAAAGAGAAAGGTATCTCACCCCTTCCTCTATGGCCGCCTCAGTGCAGGCGCGGACACTTTCCACACCTTCGAAATGGCCATAGACACGTTCTTTGCCTCTTTCCTGAGCCCATCTTCCATTCCCATCCATAATGATGGAAACGTGGACCGGCACTTTCAATTTTTCAATCATAAACAGAAATTATTGCTCATTCCCATTACGGACGTCTTCGCCCCAGAATAATTTGCTCGTAAGAGCCTTAATAAAATTCGATTTGTTGAGCCGGATTCTTTTTAGCGAAAATTGTGCCATTGAAATCCGGACGGTCACATCGGGGGCCGAGACGATGCTTCTGTTGTCCATTGTAATCATCACTTCGTTGTCTCTGGATTGCATTCCGATTCCAATAACGGAGGTGTCAGGAATGATCAGAGGTCTTGCGTTAAGATTGTGAGGAGCAATAGGGGAAATGATCAGGACTTTTGAGTCAGGTGTGCAGATGGGGCCTCCCACGCTTAGGGAATAGGCAGTCGAGCCGGAACTCGTGGCAACGAGAAGACCGTCGGCCCAATAGGTCGGCACAGTCTCTCCGTTCAGTCTGACGTCCACTCCGAGCATTGCGGATCCGAGACGATGGACCGTTATTTCGTTAAGAGCGAAAGGATAGACTTCGGTAAACAATTTTTCTTTGCCACGATAGATCTCGGCATCCAGCAGGGTTCTGTCTTCAATGGTGTAGTCACCGTGGATCAAGGCTTTGGCCACATCGTCCGGACGGTACTCGGACAAAAATCCGAGTCTGCCGAGATTGACACCAAGTACGGGAATGCCGGTGTCCCCCACCCTCTTGGACGCAGAGAGGAAGGTTCCGTCGCCTCCGACGCTCAGAAGCATATCCGTTTCGGGCAACAGATCGTCGTGCGTCTCAATGTCGTAAAACTCAAATCCCCTCGGCTTGAGTATTTCTTTCAATTCAGTCAATCTCGGGTCGGACTTCAGCCGCTCTCTCTTTACATAAACCGCAAGTCTCATTTTCAATTCGCTAAAAGTTAGGTGATACCACTTTAAAACTCAAAATTAAAACATTATTCACAAAGTTTAAACAATAATATCTATTTTTGCATTGTTTTAACATTATTTACAATGACGAGGCTTAGCGTTAACATCAACAAAATCGCTACTATCAGAAATGCCCGCGGAGGCAATATGCCGGACGTTGAGAAAGCAGCCGTTGATTGTGAAAGATTCGGTGCGGAAGGGATTACAGTGCACCCGAGACCTGACGAGAGACACATAAGGTACTCCGATGTCAGAGCCATCAAACCTCTTTTGAAGACGGAATTCAACATTGAGGGCAATCCCATCAAAAGATTTACAGACCTTGTTCTGGAAGTCAAGCCGGCACAGGTCACACTGGTTCCTGACGCGGAGAACGCGATAACGTCCAACGCCGGCTGGGACACCATTCGGAACAGATCGTTTCTAACGGATATGTGCGAGACGTTCAAGTCCGAGGGTATTCGCGTTTCCATATTCGTGGACCCTTCCCCCGCTATGGTGGAAGGCGCCGCGCTTTGCGGATGCGACAGAGTCGAGCTCTACACGGCGAGTTATGCCTCGGATTACGAGGCTGACCGCAGAAAGGCTGTCGCTCCGTTCCTTGAGGCCGCAAGGGAAGCTCAGGCTTGCTCTATCGGGCTTAACGCAGGACACGATCTGAATCTTGAGAATCTGGCATTCTTCTTGGAGACAATCCCTTGGACCGATGAGGTCTCGATCGGACACGCAATAATCTGCGATGCCTTATATTTGGGTCTTGAGCAAACAATTAAGGCGTACCTGTCCAAGATTAAATAATTTTGCTAAATTTGTGCTACGAACTGATTATTCACAATATTTTATTTTTATATCAAAATGAAAAACACACCATTGATCTTAAGCATTATCGCCCTTGCGGCTGTTGTCGTTTTGGGATTATTCGCCATTTTCGGAAACTCCTGCAAAAGTTCCAAATCTTCCTCTGACGGAGAAGGAGTCCAGGCCGTGGCCGAAAAAGGAGCCGTAGTCTATTTCAATCTCGACAGAATCCTCAAAGAGTACGATATGGCAAATGACCTCAGATCCGTTGTAGAGACCAAGGTTCAGGGCATTTCCGACGAAGTGAACAGAAGAGGGAACAGACTTCAGAGCGATGTCAACACTTTCCAGGACAAAGTCAACAAAGGTCTTCTGACAAGCTCCGTTGCTCAGATTCAAGGCGAGAACCTTCAGAAACAGCAGAACGACTTCAACCAGTTCGCCAATCAGAAACAACAGGAAATCAATGAGGAGCAGCAAGTTATGATGAATCAGATCGGTGATGCGATCAAGACCTTCATCGACACCTACAACAAAGAGAAACAGTACGCAATGATCATCGCCACTCAAGGCGACGTGCTCCCCCAGCCTGTTGTTACCGGAGACGCCTCACTGGACATCACGGACGACCTTCTCACAAGTCTGAATGAGGAATACGTGAAGACGAAAGGCAAAACAAACAACAACGACAAGCCGGCCAAAGACAACAAGAACGGCAAAGACAACAAATAAAGTCTAAGCTAATTGAGAATCGCCATATTGTCCAGTTTCTACCCGTTGAGAGGTGGAATCGCCCAGTTTAACGCAAGCCTTCTTGACGAACTGAGCAAGAATCACACAGTCAAGGCCTTCAATTTCAAAAGGCAGTATCCGGACTTCCTTTTTCCGGGGAAGACACAATATGTCACAAAAGACGATGAAGCCGTGCCGGTGGAGAGCGAGTCTCTGTTGGATACGGCTAATCCGTTTTCTTACATAAAGACTGCGGCGAGGATTCGAGAATGGGCTCCTGATCTTCTGATTATGAAGTACTGGATGTCCTATTTCGCCCCTTCGCTGGGATATGTCGCCCGCCACGTGAACAAAAACTGCAAAGTGATAGCCATTCTGGACAACGTGGTGCCGCACGAAAAGAAGTTCTTCGACACGCCTCTCACCAAATATTTTCTTTCCGGTTGCGACGGCTGTGCGGCTATGTGCGGGGAAGTGGCGGAGGATCTTGTGAATCTCAGCCCCAAGAAACCTCACATAGTGACGCCTCATCCGCTGTACACTCATTTCGGCGCCAAGATCAATCGCGAGGCGGCCGAGAAGAGACTCGGGCTCGAAAGCGGCAAGAAGAACATACTGTTTTTCGGTCTGATTAGAGAATACAAAGGGCTGGATATTCTTTTGGAGGCGTTTAAGGATTTAGGCGAAGACTACCAGCTGATAATCGCGGGCGAGCCTTACGGCTCTTTCGAGAAATACCGGAGAATCATCGACGGCATCCCTGGCAACGACAGAATCAAGACTTTTCCCGTCTACATAAGAGACTCCGAGGTTAAGGATTATTTTTCCGCCGCGGATGTCACCGTGCTTCCTTACAGGAGCGCCACGCAAAGCGGCATAAGCTCAATATCATACCATTTTGAGGTGCCGATGATAGTGACCGATGTCGGAGGTCTGAAAAGCACCATCGGGGACCGCGGAACTGGAATCGTCGCTCCAAAAGCCGAGCCCGGAATCATCAGAAAGGAAATAGAGAGATTTTTCGCGGATCCCGCAATCAAAGACGAGTGTTGCGAAAACATCCGCAAAGAGAAGATCAGACTTTCGTGGAGTTCTTTCTGCAAAAATCTTACTGACTTCGCAGACACGTTGGAGAAATAGCATATTTAGAGAATGAAAACATCTGTCATTATGAAAAGAATTATTATTGTCATATTTCTGTTTTGTCTGGCCTCGGGCGTTTACGCACCTGCTACCGCACAGACTTATCAGGCGGAGCCGGTGACGGTGTCAGGAGAAAAAGTCAGGAGCAACGGCAAGGTGTACTACTCGCACATCGTTCTTGAAAGACAGACGCTGTTTTCAATCGCGAAAGCCTACGGTGTCAGCATAGATGAAATCAAGGCTGCGAATCCTCAGTACAAACTTGCGGAAGACGGCCTTAAGAAAGGAGAGATACTGCTTGTGCCCGTCAAGGACTCAAGCGTGACGAAGAATGACACAAAAAAGTCGCTGAACAACAACGATTATTTCCTGCATATAGTGAAATGGTACGAGAACCTTGACGACATCGCCAAGAAATACGGCATTTCACAGGAGTTGCTTATGAAATTCAACGGTATGAAAGACAGTACCGTCAAGAAGAAGCAGAGAATCAAGATTCCGACGCATCCTGAGCTTGTGAGAGCGGAAGAGAGCGACAAAAACGAGACAGGCTCCGAAGTAGAAGACAGGATCAAGCAGAGAATTGAAGACATCAAGGAGGGAAAAGAGACCACTTCTTCGATTGAGTTCAAAAGCCGTAATTCCGTAAAAGCCTCCCTTCTGCTGCCTTTCAATTCCAAAGGAGACGCCAACGACAACAACCTGGACTTCTACAGTGGTGCCTTAATAGCGCTTAAAGAGTTGCAGGACAAAGGAATAGGAACAGAATTCTATGTCTATGACGTCGCCTCAAGTATACCGGTCACTCAGGAACGCTTTCAAGAAAGCGACGTGGTGATCGGACCTCTTTCCACCTCTGACATCAACAAAGCTCTGAACATCTGCCCGTCAGACACTTACATTGTCTCTCCTCTTGATCCGAGAGCCGGTTCGCTCACCGGTGAGCACGGCAACGTGATTCAGGCGCCCTCATCCAATGATTCACAATATGCCGATCTCGCGTCTTGGGTCAAGGAAGACAAAAGGGGCGGGGATAAGATTCTGCTGATCACCGAGAAGAATGCCAAGAGCAACGCCACCGCCAATGCGATAGTTTCTTTTCTTCACTCGAAAGGAGTTGAGTATGCTCCCCTTTCCTACACCATTCTGGAGAGCCGCTATATGGCCGAGCGCCTTCGCACCACAATGACCAAATCAGGCTCCAACAGAGTTATCATAGCTTCTGACAGCGAGGCTTTCGTGAATGACGCCGTCAGAAATCTCAATCTCGCGGAGCATTCGGGATTCGAGGTGATTCTGTACAGCCCGTCAAAGATCCGGTCTTTCAGCACCATAGAAGTCGGCAGCCTGCACAGTCTCGATTTGCACGTAAGCACGAGCTATTACATTGACTATAACGCTCCGGAAGTTGAGAAATTCGTTCTGACTTACAGGTCTCTCTTCAACACTGATCCAAGTCAGTTCGCTTTTCAGGGCTATGACGTCACATATTATTTTATTTCAAAATGTGCGGAATACGGAAAAAACTGGTCCCACAGAATTGAGGGGCTCACGAGATTGCTGCAGTCCGATTTCCAATTCTCAAGGGTAGGCGGTGAGGGCGGCTTTCAGAACACTGCCGTGAAACGTATAATCTACAATCCTGACTACAGCATCTCCGTAGTGATTTAAAAACTAATCGGATAGAAGTGATTTTGCGTTGGCAATCGCTTCCGGAGTCACTACTGAGCCGCTTAGCATACGGGCTATTTCAGAGATTCTTTCTTCTTCGGAAAGTCGCCTTATGGAAGAGACGGCTTTACCGCCGTCAAATGATTTCGTCACCAGATAGTGGGCCATACCCTTGGCGGCGACCTGAGGCAGATGCGTTATCGCGAACACCTGCATATCCTTGCCCATTGCACAGATCATAGAGCCCATCTTGTCGGCCACGCTGCCGGAAACCCCTGTGTCAATCTCATCGAATATCATCGTCGGCATACTGGCATATTTCGCCATCATCGCCTTGAGACAAAGCATAATACGTGACAACTCGCCTCCGGAGGCGCACCTCGACACATCGACAGGATTATGTCCTGAGGACGAAAAGAGAAACTCCGCCTCGTCGATGCCGGTGGAGGATATGTCCTGAGGATACAAACTTACTTGGAAAACGGCTCTGTCCAATTCCAAAAAACGAATGGTCTTCTCGATTGCCGAGGCAAAAGTACCGGAAGCTTTATGCCTTGATTCGTGAAGCCGTTTCGCAGTGCCTTCCAGTTTGCCTGACACTTCGTCTATCTCTTTGTCCAATTCAGCCTTTTCTTCGACAAGCGAGGACGAGTCGAACAGGGCTTGGGAAAATTTCTCTCTGACCTGCTTTAGCTCCGCAACGGATGCGCAGGCGAATTTC
>JBAYFJ010000044.1:0-14444 GCA_041667245.1 Bacteroidales bacterium
GCACTGTACTTAGGATCGGCCAACGTACCGTCATCCCACCAGTCAGCCCCTGTGGTTCCGTGATAAAAGTCATACCAGGCCTTGCCGAAGAAACAGCCCTCAACGAGATACTCGCCGCCTATGCCGTTGACCTCAAAGCCAGTGGCAATGTCATCGTCTCCGTCAATCGACAGATCGCAGATGTAACCGGTGGCCGCTTTTTCTTCAGCGAGCTTCGTGTCAAAGGCCAGATATAAATAAAGCCAATTGGCATCATAATCAGCCTTCCCTTCCACAATCGGCAGAACGCCATTTTCGCTTCCTGTGAATATAAAATCCTCATACTTAACTTTGTCCCAATCCGAAAGCGAGTTGTCTGTGACACTCACGATAGCAGGCTTTGCGACAATAACTTTGGTGGACACCCTTTGCTCCTTGCCGTTTAATGTGCCTTTCATTTCAATCCAATAAGTGTCAGGAGACGGGAACTTGTGAGATAATGATTCTCCCGAGCCCGTGCCACCGTCGCTTGTGGCCCAGGTTATGCCCGTAGTCCCTTCGGTCGAAGAAGTGAAGGTCAATGTCAAGCCGTCGCTTGAGTAAGTGAACCCGATGTCGGGAATCGGATCGAGATCAAGATCCCCGCTATGCACGCAAGATGCGAAAAGCAGCATCGAAATGGCGGCAAGCGCCAAATATCTATATATTTTCATCGTATTACAGTTTTTAATAGCCCTGATTCTGTTTACATTCACCATTGTTTATGATTTCCTGAGTAGGAACAGGGAAAATCAAACGGTCGTAATCGGCCTTGGTAGTAACACCTGCCACACTCGTTCCAGGCAAAGAAGAAGTGGACTGGCCCGGCACGAACGAATTGAGATGGTAGCCCCAGTAGTTCCTGACGAAATCTTTCCCGTTCCTCAATAAATCGAAATAGCGGAAGCCTTCAAAGCAGAATTCCACCCTTCTTTCCTTAAGCACAAAATCCAAAAGCGTGGTTCCGTTCAGTGAGGCGGAAGTGTAAAGGAAGTCATTCCCCTTATCATCCGGGACAAGCCTGTTTTTCCTGACCTCGTTCACATCCTTCAGCACCTTGTCAGTGTTTGAGGATGAGAGATGAGCGTAGGCCTCGGCCCTGTTGAGGTACATCTCGGCAAGCCTGAACATCACGGGGGAACAAAGAGTCTTCAACCCGTCCTGCCAAGAGAATTTGGAACAAGGGTACAGCGTCAGATTGCTCGAATTGACTGAAGACGGCTGAACATAAGTCGAGCGAGAGTCCGCTTTTCTCAACGTGGCGCTGTTGTAGCCCATATCCGACAACAGCGAAGGACTGTAGCCTTCCTCACCCCAGCAGCCGTCACCCGCAGTCATAATCATACTCGCAATGGCAGCGCTTTGCTGATTGTCAGTCTGAATCATTCGAAGGCACCAGATAGTCTCAGGCTCAGTGTAAGCGTTAGGGAAATAAGTCGGGAACTGTTCAGCCGTCTCAAGAGCGTAGGCTCCGCTGTCTATTACTTTGGAGGCATAATCAATGCAGCTCTGATAATCCTGCATATAGAGGTAGACCCTGCAAAGAAGAGCGCGAGTGGCATTGACCGAGACAAAGCCTTTGCTCCCGCTGCGAGTTGACTCCGCTTCCCCGAACAGCTTTTCAGATTGAAGCAGAAGTCTGACAATGCTCTTATACGTGGAATCCACTGTTGCCCTCGCCTTGTTTTGCGAGTCAGTGTCCGACTCTCTCAGGATAATGCCCGGAGTGGATTTATTGGCTTCGTTATAAGGTTTTGCATAGAATCTCACGAGATTGTGCATAGCGAAAGCCTTCAGGAACAGAGCCTCCGCCTTCAGGTAGTTGACTTCTTTCGTGGCTTCTTTTTTGTCCGCGACTCCTATCGCAACATTCGCCTCGTAGATGATTTTGTAATTGTTAATCCAGAATGACGTAAAATTCTCTAACCCGGGATCACGTTCGTCATACTTGAAAATCATATTCAGGTTGTCTTCAGTCCCCCATCCGTACACCACATCGTCAGAAGAGAAATCGCTCATCTGGAAGTACTGTCTCAGGTACCAGCAGTTGTCGGACTGCCCTGCCTGATCGTCTTTCATAATGGAGTAGCATCCGTTCACAAGACTCTCAAGACCGTTCGGAGAGACGGACATCTGGTCGCCAGTCATTGAATCCGCCGGAGAGATGTCAAGATCGCAGCCGGTTGTCAGCGCACCTGCGAATGCGATAAGTGAGTATATAATTATTTTTTTCATTGCAATCAAATTTTAGAAAGTGAAATTAACCTGGAACACATACTGTCTCTTGTTAGGATACCTGGTGTCCAAATCCTCAAGCCTTCCCGGAATGCTGTTGTCGCTTCCGATTGACGCCTCAGGATCTGCGCCCCAGACTTTGGTGAGAGTGAAAAGATTGTCACAGGAAAGACCGAGAGTCATTCCGCATTTACCCATCCATTTCTTAGGGAACGTGTACTGGAGCGAGACATTGCGCAGTTTGAAGTAATCCCCGTCAACCAGATCACCGGTGTGGAAGATCTGAGCCATTGCATAAGCAGGTGAGCCTATCGTGGCATCGTCTCCCGGCTTTTTCCAAATCTTGTCATCAGATGACGGCTTCAGAGAATTGTCGACGAAAGTGGAAAGCGAGCTTGCCCTCTGCCTCCCGTAGAGTTTGTTGCCCCAAAGGAAACTGCCTGTTGCGTTCAAAGCCCAGTTTTTGTAAGTGAATCGCGTTGAAACGCCGCCCTGCCAAGGAGCCAGAGAGGAACCGGCCTTTACGTATCTCGCACTCGCATAATCGTAGGTCAGATTGCCGTCTTTGTCCACGAATTGCAGCTTTCCTGTCTCGGGATCAACTCCGGAGTACTCTTTGAGATACCACGTGTAAAGCTGCTCGTCATTCTCATAGACCTGAGTGATGCCTTCATAAGTCGACTTGTAGATTTTGGTGTCACCGAAGCCATGGAGACGGTTCTTGTTGTAAGAAATGGAGAAATTCACATTCCAATTGAAATCCCTGCTCTTGATAGGAGTGACATCGACAGCCGCCTCAAAACCGGTGTTGAGATCCGACCCGAGATTCTGCCATTGCGAAGAGAAACCGCCTGAAGGAGGAAGATCTCTGTACACGAGCAGATTGTCAGTGTCATTGTAGTAATAGTTCAAATCAAGATTCACACGGTCGAAAAGGCCGATCTCCATTCCTATATTGTTTTGAGTGGTTTGTTCCCATTTTAGATCAGGATTGGCCATTTGAGTAGGTACGGCAGAGACATTGCTGTCGTACTGAGTGCTGTAGGCGAATGAGTCAAGATATTTTGACGCGCCTATATCCTTCATACCCGTCACTCCCCAGCTGGCCTTAAGTTTCAGATTTGTTATAGCGGGATAATTCTTCATAAACGGCTCATTACTGATTATCCACGATGCGGACAAAGACGGGAAGCAAGCGGTTCTGTTGTCTTTGTTGAAGGTCGAGGACTGGTCCACACGGAATGAGCCTGTGAGGAAATACTTCATCGCATAATTGTAGTTCACCTGAGAGATGAATGACTGCATTCCGGTTTTGAGAGTGGTTCCTCCAACATTTGGCGATGAAGAAGCGACATCCAGAACATAAAGTCCGTAAGGAAGTCCTTTTCCGGAAGCGAGCAAAGACTCGCTCTTGTCCATCTGAGCCTCATACCCTAGGAGTCCGCTCATACTGTGTTTCCCGAAAGTTTTGTCAGCCTTAAACATATTCGTGGTTATGCCGCCGTAATCGAGTGACTGAGTCTCCTCAAGCAAATCACCTGAACTCATATACTCAACTGCGGAAGTTCTGTGATAATGCGTCTTATATGTGCTTGCACTTACTCTGTTTTGGGTCACGAAAGACAGCCAGTCAGTTATTTTGAAATCCAAGACAAGATCATAATCAATGCCGAAAGACTTGGACGAATTCTCGAGATTGTCATTTTCAAAAGCGAGAAGCGGGTTCACTTTGTCCCTCATCCACAGGCCTTCAGCATCCGCGAATGTCCTCACATTACCGTTTTCGTCGTAAGGGCTGTCCCAAGGCAATGCCTCGTTGAGATAATACATTAAGTTCTCATCCATAGAATTGTTCATTCTCCCCGTGATGTTGATGTTGCTTGTGGCAGTCAGCCATTTAGTGATGTAATGAGTGTTGTTGGAGCGAATGTTGACGTGCTTGTAGTCAGTGTTCTTAAGCACACCTTTCTCATCATAGAAAGAAATGCTGTTATAGTAGGAATGCTTGTCGTTTCTTCCGGATATGGAGACGTGATAGTCCTGAACCACCCCGGGGTCAAAAACGAGGTCGCGCCAGTCGGTGTCAGTGTCAAGCACTGATTTTGGAATCGCGTTGTTGAAAGCGATGTCGTCAACAAGATGAGTCGTAGGATCTCTGAAGTACTCCCTGTAATAATTGTACAGCTCACTGCTGTTCATAAGGTGCTGCCTGCTGAAGTCAGCCGTGGTGACGCCGACGCTTGCCTTGAAATTGATGGAAACCTTGTTCGATTTCGCTCGTTTCGTGGTAACCACTATGACTCCTCCGTTGGCCTGAGCGCCATACATTCCCGTCGCGCCAGCATCTTTGAGGACCGTGATGCTTTCAACATCGTTAGGGTCATAAGAGCCTCCGATTATTCCGTCGACAACATAAAGCGGCTCCTGAGGAGCATTCATCGAGGAGATGCCTCGGATACGAATCGTCGGTTCGGCACCCGGAGCTCCGTTTCCCTTAATCACAGACACACCTGAGACTTTCCCCTGAAGCATGTCGCCGATGTTAGGGCTCGTCACATCCATCAATCTGTCGGATGAGACAACAGCCACGGCACTCGTGACCTCATTGCGGCTTTTGGTGCTGTAACCCATCACGACGACTTCGTCAAGCAGCTGCTTGTCCACCGCAAGGGTCACGTCTATCACGCTGCGGCCTTTAATAGGAATGGTTTGAGATACGAAACCGATTGAAGAACACACCAAATCGGTTGCATTCTCCGGTAGGGTGATTGAATAGCGTCCGTCCAAGTCTGAGACGACGCCGATAGTAGTGCCTTTCACTAAGATGCTGGCGCCGGGGAGCAGGCTGCCGTCATCCGCTGATTTGATGACTCCTTTGATCGAGACCTGTGCGCTAAGCTGCAGAGTCGCAATCAACAAGATTAATGTCAAATACTTTTTCATTTTTTATTGGTGTTATTTAGTGTTTCAATTAACAGATAATCTTTGAAATGCCCGGTAAGAACTGTTTTATCCTCTGCAATGACATTTCCGAGAGCCTTGTGATTGTAATAGTCCGTGACCGTGTAAGTCTCACCTTTTTCCAATCCTCGCAATTCGACGGAAGAGAAATCGCCTTTCTGATAGAACGCATAGTACATTCTCCCGTCTTTTTCTATGACATACGTCTCGGGTCTGTCATAGCCGATGTCATAACGTCCCGGCACAAGCTCGCCTTGAGAGAGCATCTTTTCGTTGTAAATGGAAAAGGCGTTTCTCCAGATCTTTTCTCGCTCAGGAGTCAGCACGTTCGCTTCCTTCTCGTAAGGATTGTCTTTCGGGTAAGTGAATTTGGTGCCGAGCACCGCACCGATGCCCAATTGCGTCGGAAAGTCATCGTGACCGTCAGTGAGTTCAACGTGATCGCCGTAGTAAGCGGTCTTCGGAGCCAAAGCCCTAAGGACATAACCTTTAAGCCTTACCTGCCAGCTGCTTTCAGGATCAGACGCGACAGTCTGGTTGGCATATTGCAGATTGTAGATGGACACACAATCTCCGCAAGGGCAATTCTGGATGACCGCATGAGGCTTCACCTCCCTCGCAGTGTCATAAATCAGTTTGAAGAAAGTCGGCAATTTCTCACAACAAGCGGTCGGCTTTTCACCGTTTCTTGCCTGGTTGTAGTCAGGAGGCACGGCATTCATATACTGTCCGTCCAGTTTGAAGCCGTCGAATCCCCATTCGCCCAAAACCTTTCTGACATAATTCCGAGTCTCATTCCTAACGGAAGAATCCAATGGCGAGAGATACCGGCTGTCCCACCAAGTTATCTCTTGAGGCTTTCCGTCTTTGGAAAGAATCAGGCTTTCAGGATGTTGCTCAAGAAATGCGGTTCCGGAATCGGAACACATCGGGGCCCACCACAGCTGAGCCTTAAGCCCGGCGGAATGGATTGCGTCAGTGATTCTCTTCATATCTCTTTCTCCGCCCGGAAACCTCGCCCTGTTCAGAGTCCAGTCTCCTTCCGCAACTTGATAGCCATCGTAAAGAGTTGCCCATTTGATGCCCAATTCCTTGACCTTAGGCAAAGTGCCGATGATTTCGTCAATAGTGAAATTTCTCCCGTAGCCCCATGCGCACCATGCAGGTTCGAACGCAGCAGGCTCAGACTCAGGCATCACAACGCCCTCTTTTGCAAGCAACTCCGAGTATGTTCTCAATGCTCCGAAACAATCGCCTTTAAACACGTGAACGAAAGTCTTTAGAGTACGCAATGAAGCCCCGTTTGCCACGACAATAGTGTCAGGATAGTCTTTCTCAATCGCTATTGAGGCTGAGCCATCACTCATTCGCACCGGCAGACTCACAAGCTCGGGATGAGAGGACAAATGGCCGACTTCGACTCCTGAATCCTTTCTCCAAAGGCAAACTACCGGTACACCGCCGCCGTAATCGGAATTGTTCATACCCATATAATTACGCTGGCTGAACCCGTCCTTTACAGGAAGAAGCCAATCAGCCCTTGACTCAGTTGATTCGCCCTGGAAAGACCAGAAATCAGGATCATCTCCCGCGCTCTTTAGATTCAAGGCGCAACTTTTCCAGCCGAGAACGTTCAACGGCGCACCCGAATTGTTGGAATAGTCCGTACTCAGAATCACAGTGGAAGGAAAAGCGCTGTACACCGAAACGTCAAGCGTCTTGTTAATTGCCCCGTTACTGTTCTTTCCCTCGCCTTTGAACGAATATCTTATGCCTTCGCCGAATTCATCGGAAATCTTCTCTTTACTGACCTCCTTCAAGGAGAAAGTAATTTCGCCTTGGTCTGTGATCAGTTTTTCCGCATCCTGATAATCAGACGTCAAAGACGACGCCATTTTTATCCGCATCTCTTTCTTGTCTACTCTGAACTCCAAATCGCCGCTTTTTACGCAATAATCCGACGAGCAAGCGCAAATGATAGCCCCAGAGAGGAAAGAAAAGATTATACCTTTAAATTTTTTTGCCATAATTAGTGATTAGTCTTTAAATAATTCTCGTCTCTCTCAGACTGATATGATCTGACCGAAATTCTCTTTCGCCACTCTGACGATTTCCGACTTGGAAGAGAAAGCGCCTGTGCCGCCTACTGCGGTCGTATTTATCGCTCCCATAAGATTGCCCATATACTGGCAGCGCTCCAACTGCTCACCTTTCACGAACGAGGACACGAATCCTGCGTTGAAGCTATCGCCCGCACCGATGGCGTCAACTACGTTCGAATTGAGAAATGATTTGAGAAAAGTTCTCTTCCGGTCTTTGGTCACCATCAGAGAGCCTTCAGAGCCCATCTTGACTACAAGGACATTGATGTAATCTTGTATTTCCCCAACAGCATCTTCCACGGAAGAAGTGCCGGTGAGCGCCATTAGCTCTTTGTCATTCGGCATAAAGACATCTGTCAAAGGAAGTGTCCTTTTGTAGTCGAAGTCCCATTTCTCGGACGGATCCCACTGAGTGTCAATGGAAATCGTAACGTTATGCCTCTTTATGAGCCTCACGATTTCATACAAGTCTCGGGAAAGCCGGTCCTGAAGAAAGATAGAAGAGATGTGGACGTGTTTTGCGGACGCTATCACTTTCTCATCCACGTTTTCAAACCCCAGACGGCTCATAGCTCCGGGGTATGTAACATTGGCTCTGTCACTGCCGTAATTCATCACCACGGTAAGTCCCGTCGCCTCATCACTCATCTCGATAAGATTGGAAGTGTCGACCCCTCTGTCTTTGAGAGAGTCCTTCACGATACTGCCGAAAGCATCTTTGCCGATCATTCCGAGAAAAGACACTTTCGCACCGAGAGAGGCTGAGTTTGCCGCGAAAATCGCCGTCGAGCTGCCTAAGGTCAGATTCATATTCTTTGCGAAAATTTCCTTCCCGACTTCGGGAAAGCCCTCAATTTTGTTAAGAAGAAGATCCACGTTCAGCTCACCGAGAGCTATTATGTCAAAAGATTTTGTCATTTGAGATGGTCATTAAGATTAACGATGTTGAACGCGTTGAAATACTTGTCGATGTCTTTCTCAATGTTAGAAAGCACGATGTCCTCAGCCTCTATTCCATTCTCTTTCAGATTGTCATAAAGCGTGTGACGGGCCGCCAGCGCCGCTGGATTCTGCCAAATGTATCTCGCTCCGGTGCTGACAAGCCATCTTCTGCGATCTTTGCCGATAGAATAGAAGTCTTCAGAAGATTCACCTTCTTCAACCCATTTTGTCCACCTGCCGGACTCAACGACAAGATTCTCGACGGTCTTCGTCATTCCTGAGAGAAGAGCGATTCTCCCTTCGTCATAAAGGTTTTTCTCAATCCCCTCCAGTTCCTCAAGAGCGTCATATTCCGAGATTGTGAATTCCGGACCCACATTCGCCGCGCCCATTCCGCACAGAGGGTATTCCTCCGGGTTCTCCACTCCGTCTGTGTAATGACCCTTTATGTAGCTGCCATATTTTGCGACTGTGCATGTTAGATTTCTGGCGACCTCAGGATCGAAATATGTGGTACTGAGATCTGTACCGACTTTCCCAACTATGAAATCAGGCCAAGCGTCAGAGCACCCGTTCCTCTCAAGCCCGTCTTTGAGAAGGACAAGGAATTTGTTGAACACATCCTGATTGGCAAGACCTCCGTGAACTTCCTCCGTGCCGACCTCATAAGAAATTTTGGGCTTGCCTATGGACTTTCTGTAATTCTCAACGTGCGTTATCAGTTCTATGGTTCTCGCAGCGACAGTCTCAATGTTGATAATTTCTCCTTTCGGCAATGTCCTGTCCACGGTAGGGTCTACGTGAATCATATCGTAACCTGCCTCGACTGCTTTCTCGAAAGAATGCTTTACGCCTTCCATCGCTTTCTCGTAACTCCATTTCTCAATGGTCTGCCTGTCTTTCAGCCAAGGTCCGCCATGGTCTATTGCGATGACATAATCGCCGGTGTAGTCATATCTCCTAGCCTCCTGTTTCAGGACTTTGACGAAATCAGACTGGGTCATTCCGGTGTAACCCCCGTCGCAGTCGACCTGATTGAGCGTGGCTACGAATATGATCGGAGCATTATTGCGTTTCGCGGCCCTGAAAGAGGCCTTGATCACTGACATAGAATTAGGGCAGGCCCCGAGAAGTGTCATCGGCTTGTGTCCATTGCTTTTAAGTTCTTCCATCACTGAAAGAATTCTCTTGAGTTTTGTACTGTTGTTTTCCATATCGCCGTTATTTACAATCATAAATTTTCACTCCGCTGACTACTCTTGAGATAGTGTGTGTCTTGGACGGGGAGTCAGGGTTGAAACCGTTTCTTACGGAAAAAGCATAACCTAACAGCTGGCCTATCAACACGAACGCGGTGTTCTTGTACTCGTTATCATCAAGACTGGAGACTCCTGAATTCAAATTAAGATCGATGCGCTCGTTATAGTCGCAAGGCAGATCCGAGACTATGACCTCTCCAATCGGATTGTGTTCGGCGTTTATCTGTTTGATGAGATCCAGTTCGTACCTTCTCGTGAACTTGTCATCTGAAAGAAGGTACACCACGAGAGTGTTTGGTTTGATGACTGCCTTTGGGCCGTGTCTGAGGCCCATAAATGAATCGTAAGCGCACATAATCTTGCCGTCAGTCAGTTCCTGAAGTTTGAGATGGCACTCTCTGGCCACTCCTACCAATGGACCGGAACCAAGAATCACAGCTCTCTCGACAGGTTTCTCGGTCAGTTTCTCAAGACTTGCGAACACCTTCTCTGTTAAGAAGCAGGTGGCGAAATCCGCCGCGGACTGCATCTTTTCTTTATCATTCTCTATTGTAGCAATGTGCTTGCAAAGGATACCGGCCATCATCATTGACGAAAAGCTGCTTGTCATTGCGAGGCTCACGTCATTGGTTTCCTTCGGGAGCACCAGCACATAATCCTCAGCAGAAGTGGCATTCTCCGCAAGCTCGCCTTCACCGTTGCAGGTTATAATCAGGTGTGCGGAACCGGGGCAGAATTTTCTTACGGTTTTGTAGGCAGCCAGACTCTCAGGGCTGTTTCCGGAACGGGCGAAAGAAAGAACGAGTTTCTTTCCTTCCGTGAGACAGAACTCCGGCGCAGAGACTATGTCCGTGGTGGCTATCGAGCGGGTGTTTCTGAAACCGTCTTTCAAATAGATGCACACCAGTGCGTCAGAGACGAATTCCGAAGAGCCTGCTCCTGTCAGAATTATGTCACTGTCTTTCGTAATGCCCTGTTTCTTAAAAAAATCAAAAATGGCTTTTTTCTGTGACAGCACGAGTTCGTAGGTCCTCATCCATACGGAAGGCTGCTGTAGGATTTCCTTTAATGTGTGATTGTTCTCGTTAAACATATTAATGAATATTAATGATTTGCTTAAAAAAGTATCGTTCCAATTGATAGGTTAATTAACGGAAGCAAAAGTATAAGAAATAAATTAATTTTCAAAGTAATATTTTGGAAATATGTTATTTTAATTAACTTTGTGATAGATTTTTGCTTTCGTTAATTAAGTTTTCTTAATTTTTGAAAGAAAAAGTTAATTTTATAAACAAAATTCCTTATCTTTGTTTTGTTAATTAAACTATAATTAACAAACAAAACTAACGATTATGAAAAGAAAATATTCATTAAAGGAAAGAAGAACATTGATTCTCAAAACTCTGAACGAATCCGGCAAGATCTATGTCACGGATTTGATGAAGACTTTTGACATCTCCGAGGTCTCAGTTCGCAAGGATCTTGCGGAACTGGAAGAGAAGCAGCTCCTGATACGTGTCAAGGGAGGCGCCATCAACATCCACCAGAACACAGACATCGATGATCTTTCCATTGCTAATAAGGAATTGAAGCACGCGAAGGAGAAAATGCATATCGGCAAATTAGCAGCTTCTTTAATAAAGGAGAACGAGACCATAATCCTTGATTCCGGCACGACGACAATGGAAGTTGCGAAGAACATCGGGTCTTTCGACAAGCTAACCGTCATCACAAACGCCTTGAACATAGCACTTTATCTTACGCATTATGACAGAATCTCTGTCATCGTGCTGGGAGGTCAGATGAGGTCTCTTTCGGAATCCACCGTGGGGATGATTGCGGAAACAGCCTTGAACAATTACTATTGCGACAAGTTGTTCCTTGGCGTCGACAGCATCAGTCTTGAGAAGGGGATGTCGACACCTAACATAGAGGAGGCCAGTCTCAATCAGACGATGATAGCCTGTGCTAAAGAAGTCATAGCCGTCTTCGATTCCAGCAAGTTCGAGCGCAGAAGCCTGGCTTTTATCTCGGGAATCGAGAAATTGGACGCAATCGTCACGGACAGCGGCATCTCCGATGAGGAAAAAGAATATATGGAGACTCGCGGCATAAAGGTTTATGTCGCGGATGTCGACAAAGAATAAAATTTTATATGGAAAAGAAAAAAAATTGGTTGCTTTATGCCTTGATAACGACTGTTACCTGGGGTATTTGGGGAGCTTTCTCGGAGATACCTCAGAAGCACGGTTTCCCCTCAACTCTCACCTACGTTGTCTGGGCAATCAGTATGATCCCCTGCGCGCTTGTCGCTCTTCACAACATCCGCTACAAACTGGACACCCGAAAACGCTCGGCGATTCTCGGCCTTTCGGTTGGCATTCTCGGCTCCGGAGGACAACTTATTCTTTTTCAAGCTCTCAGGCAAGGCCCTGCCTACATAATATTCCCGATTATATCAATCGCTCCCATGCTTACCGTTATTCTTTCGGCGACTTTTCTTAAAGAGAAGGTGCGCCTGCTTGGTAAAATCGGAATCGCGCTCGCCTTTGTTTCAATTGTCTGCTTCTCAATTTCAGGTTCTGACGGTGCCTCAGTCAAAGGCTACGGATGGCTTATAATGGCATTGATAGTCTTCGCCTGCTGGGGCATCCAGGCTTTCGTGCTGAAACTGGCGAACAATTACACTCCGGACGCCGAGAGCATTTTCGTGTATGAAGCTATCGCAAGTCTGCTTTTCATTCCTGTCGCTTTGCTGATGACAGATTTCTCACAGCCGATCAACTGGTCTTTCAACGGACCGTATTTGTCCTTCGGCATCCAGATACTCAATGCGATCGGCGCTCTGTCCCTTGTCTATGCGATGCGTTATGGCAAAGCTATGGTCGTTTCGCCTCTCACGGATGCGCTTTCCCCTGTCATAACCGTGATAATCTCACTTGTCATCTACGCCGTCATCCCGCCGGCGATTCAGATTGTCGGGATAGTCGCGGCCCTCGCATGCATCTTCATCCTCAGCAAAGAATAGCCGCGTGCGAAAACCGGCTTGAAAGACAGATCTCAAAAAAGTTTTGCCGAGATGATGGGGAGAAAGTGCTGGCAAGCAACACAGTTATGCTGACTTTCGGGCTATCACCAATTAAAGGCGTAATAACTGTCAAAGATGACGGCACAATTTCATCTCAAAACACGCTTATAATTGACACATTCTTAAACGCCGCCATTGGTACGTTACGGGGCGTTCTAATGAAGAATCTTAAGGGCACGCAGCTTGAGCCGTTTTTCATTCCGCTCATACCTATAGAGCAATTCCACTCAAATTCAAAATAAAAGCCGCGCTCGAAAGGTGAGTTTTGCGCAATAAGAAAAGTGTAGTGAACAAAAACATACCATTTATATTCACTACACTTTCAATTTGGAGAAGATCTGTCTTGCAGGCAGCTACTCGGCAGGATGGAAGCCCCGGACCTTGTTCCAGTCGCCGCGGGTGAAGTCGGGAACAGCCACAGGCATAGAATTGTTCTCAATCGACAAGCGGCTAAGCTCAGTGAGACAAGACCACTCGGCGGCATCATAGACATCCTCGTCAAGCGGAAGGCCGTGACGCAGGCAATAGATCAGTCTGTAATCCATAATGTAGTCCATTCCGCCGTGTCCGCCGACCTGTTTGGCTTTCTCTTCGATGGCGGCCACAATAGGGAACTTGTACTTTTGCATAAGACTGTCCTGAGCCTGAGGACTGACGAAAGACTCGCCGTCAAGATTCTGGTAATCAGGATTGCCTTGAGGAAGATTGTCACTCATCAAAGCATAATGCTCCTGAGGATACTTGGTGGCAAACCCTTTCGTACCTGTGATCTGATAAAGCCTGTCGTAAGGCCTTCTCGCATAGACATTATGCTGAATCTCAATGATCTTGCCATTGTGAGTACGAATCAGCGACACAGTGTGATCCCCGTCGGCAAATTCGTCCACATTCATCTTTTCCTTAGCGACAGCTTTTCCGTGAATCGGGGCCGAATCCATAGACACCACATAATCCATCTTGTCGCCCCTGTGGATGTTGAGCACCTGGCAGACAGGGCCGATTCCGTGAGTCGGATAATTGTCCCCCCTGTGAGTTCTGTTGTATTCCAGCCTCCAATTAGCGTCATATTGGTCCCAATACGGGTCAAGATTGTGTATATAGCCTCCCTGAACGTGCGTAATGTCACCGAACAGGCCTTGCTGAGCCATGTTCAGAGTCGTAGTCTCAAAGAAATCGTACACGCAATTCTCAAGCATCATACAGTGCCTTCTGGTCTTCTCGCAAGCGTTAACAAGCTGCCAGCACTCGTCAATGCTCATAGCCCCTGGCACCTCGACTGCTACGTGCTTTCCGTGCTCCATAGCATAGACAGCCATCGGAACGTGCAAAGTCCACGGCGTGCAGATATAAACAAGGTCAATATCCGAGCTTTCGCACAGCTGCTTCCAGCCGTCCTCGCCGGAGAACTCCTCCGCCTTGGGGAACCCGTGCTTCACGAGATAGGCCTGCGAGGAATCCACATTAGCCTGATGTCTGTCACATATCGCCGTAATCTTAGTCCCATCAACGAACGTATATCTCTGAACGGCGCTTGAGCCTCTCATACCGAGACCGATAAAGCCCACACGCACAGTGTCGATGGGATCGCATTTCATCTGCAACGCAGATTTCTGTCCCGCCACCCTCGCGGGCGTCTCAAGCACAATCATCCCGTCCTTCACGCAGGCAGGCACCGATGAGTCAATCTTTTTGCCGCCTCCGCAAGAAACCGCAACCAGTCCCGCTATCGCAAGAAAAGCCACAAGAAAAGCCCTGAAAGAAAATTTCATAATAATAAATGGTTATTTGCCCGCTAAGATAATACAATAAAGACCCGCGACAAAGAATATGAACATAAGA
>JBAYFJ010000045.1:0-14396 GCA_041667245.1 Bacteroidales bacterium
CAACTTCATTCCGTGGTTCGCTCTTAATTCCGTGTGCGAAAAACCACATTCCGTAAGAAAAACCCGGCCTTTCACTCACCGAATCCGGTTTTCGGACAATTCGTAAGAAAAACCCGGCCTTTCACTCACCGAATCCGGTTTTCGGACATTCCGTAAGAAAAACCCGCCCTTCCACTCACCGATTCCGGTTTTCGGACATTCCGTAAGAAAAACCCGCCCTTCCACTCACCGATTCCGGTTTTCGGACATTCCGTAAGAAAACCCCGGCCTTTCACTCACCAAATCCCGTTTTCGGACACTCCGTAAGAAAAACCCGCCCTTTCACTCACCAAATCCCGTTTTCGGACACTCCGTAAGAAAAACCCGGCCTTTCACTCACCGAATCCGGTTTTCGGACATTCCGTAAGAAAACCCCGGCCTTTCACTCACCGAATCCGGTTTTCGGACATTCCGTAAGAAAGTTTCCAAAGATTTTGGCACTGATTCTGGCAGCGATGTCCTTTTCTGCATTCTTCGGTGTGGCCGACCGCGGTCGAATGACCGCGCACGCCCCTTGGGGTAGCAGGCTTCGCCTGCGGGGACAAGATAGCGGTCTGACAAATCAGATGTCGCAATCTACGTTTGCCCGGCAGACGTTTTGCTGTCAAAGGGTCGGAACAAATTTCGAATGTCAGAGCCCTCAAATACAAATTGACTCAAGTTGCTCACAAGTTGAGCTGCCGGAAAGATTGGGCGATATTTGGAATTGTAAAAAAAATGTTAACTTTGCAATAAGTTTTTCATAGTTTAAGTTTAGGTTAAGTGGCGGAGAGCCGGAGTGATTCCGCCTTTCCGCTTTTTATTTTTCATAACTCATTCAATCTCATTGGGCTATCGCTAACATCTTTGGCTCAGGGGGAGAAAGGTGTGTTTAAGCGCGCGGGCGAGACTGGCACCAATCATAGTGTGGGGCGCAAGTAACTGTGCCACAATTTATTATACGATGATCGGGTGCTGTTTTTGATACCCGATCATTGTACAAATAACTAATACACATTGTGTTATACCCCACGCTCCATCCTATCTTTGGAAAAATGTTTTCGTATGGATTTCTTTCAGGCGGAATTGGAAAATATCGAAGGGATTACAGTAAGGCCGATGATTAGCTGCAAGGTCATTCATTACAAAGGGAGAGTTCTGGGATTCATCTTGGAAGATGGATTCATGTTGGAAGACGGCCCCGCTGCCGGAACTCTTTCGCCTTATTGAGACTTAAGTTAGTCTTGATTTTTCTAGAGGCCGCCTTTTTTCTTAAGTATCAGAATAGTAATCTGGATAATCCATAAGGCATAAAAAATCGTGGTCTTTCCTTTTTTGGGGCCGAATGAGACTATTGTCGAGAGACTGACTTAAGACAGGGAGGGCTGATGAAGTAGTTACTGACGTGGGGCCCGACTTAAGCCGACAGCTCTCCCAACCGACTTGAGCCTACAGAGCTTAGCCGATACCGTCCCTTGACCCGACCGCTCTGCAAATCAGCATAAAATTAATTTTATCCCAAATTTTATCTCTTTTTTATGCAAATTGACGTTTACTGACGCTATGTTTGTGATGCACCTCAAAGCAGCGCCACAAAAACTCAATTAGTATGACACAGAACCTTCTGAAAATTTTATCGACACTGACATCCTCACTGATGTTTTTTTGCTTGTTCTCTTGCGACAATCAACAAGAAGAAGAAAACCCGGGCGAATTGAGACTGTCATTCAACGGCTATGACTACAAAAAGACCAAAGTATCAGAAGAAATCCCGGACACCAATGACTTCATCCTCGACATCAGAAAAGCAGATGGCGAAGTGATCTACAGCGGCTCCTACGGCGATTCACCTGAATCATTCGAGACGGCCCCCGGAAACTACACTGTCACAGTGGTCTCTGAAACATTCTCAAAACCACAATTCGCTTCTCCTCAATACGGCGACACCCAAGTAGCTGTGGTCACATCAGGAAAAACAATCAATGTGGTGCTGTCATGCACTCAGTTGAATTGTGGGATAAAACTGAACATAGCCTCCAATTTCCTAACCTCCTATCCTCATGGCGTACTCTTCGTCAAATCAGACGACGGTAAACTGATGTACAGTTATTCTGAAGATCGAATCGCCTACTTCAACCCAGGCAAAGTGGCCCTTGTCCTTAACAATGAATCCAAAGACGAGACCCTCTTCTCGCGCACGCTCAAGGCCAGAGATGTTCTGGTTGTCGGCTTGTCGGCGCCGTCCAAAGAATCCTCCTCCAACTCTGTAAGAATAACGTTGGACACCTCCCGGCTATGGCAAAGCGAGAATTATGTCATAGGAGACGGAGAGACAGATGGCAATTCCGGCAAAACCAAAGAGGAATCATTGAGCGTTGCTCAGGCGAAAGCGGCGGTCGGTGCGAAGGGAGTGTGGGTTCATGGATATATTGTCGGGGGAGACTTGTCAAGTTCCGGCATATCCTTCGAACCACCGTTCAAATCGGCGTCAAATTTGGCGATAGCCTCCCGTTCCTCGGCCGATGACAAGTCACAGTGTCTCTCCGTGCAAGTGAGTTCAGACATAAGGGCGGCTCTGAATCTTGTAGACAATCCTGAACTTATAGGTGAGCGAGTCTTCCTTCAGGGGGACATCGTGGCTTCATATTTCGGAATAGTTGGCATTAAAGAAATAAGCGAGTACGAATTGAGGTGAAAAAGAGTATATTTGCTTCCCGAAACACAAATGATTTCACTATGAAACACATTATCCCTATTATCGGGCTGTCAATGCTCGTTCCAACGGCCCTTTCAGGTGCCGAGAAGCCAAACATTATCTTTTTTCTAATCGATGACAACGGATGGGTGGACAGTCAGGTCTCTTACGGACCTGAGGTCTATCCGAACAATCTGAGATTCAACACTCCTAATATGGTGAGACTCGCCAATTCCGGAGTGATGATGACAAACGGCTATGCCTGCGGTCTGTCCACTCCGACGAGAACCAGCCTTATGACAGGAATGAATTCGGCCCACACCGGCATCACCAGCTTCATCAAGGCCTACAGAGACTGCCCTTCGGACGAACTCGGAGGTCTGAAAGCAGGTCTGGGACCCGAAACCGTGGATATGTTCGATTCTCTCGGACACGCCGACTGGAATTACAACGGGATGTCCCCTGAACCTGGCATAGAGCACACATGCTATGCCACACCTTTCCCAAAGATCCTAAAGGACAATGGGTATTACACGATTCACGTCGGCAAAACCCATTGGTCTGTCAACGGCACCCCCGGAGTCAATCCTTACAATATGGGATTCGTTGTGAATGTGGCAGGAAGCGTGGCTTACGTTCCTAACAGTTACCTTTCCGAAGACAATTACGGCAACAAGCCGGAGATATGGACGGATATGGCGGTTCAGAATATGAATCAATACTACGGTTCGGGTCTTTTCCTGACGGAGGCGTTGACAAAAGAGGCGCTCAAAACTCTGGACTATCCTGTCAGGCATCGTCAGCCTTTCTATATGTACTTGGCTCAATATGCCACCCATTCTCCGATTCAGGCCGACAAGCGTTATTATGAGAAATACCTAAAAGCCGGGATGGACAAGGGACAGGCAAAATTCGCGTCTATGGTCGAGGGCGTTGACCAAAGTCTTGGCGAGATCCTCGATTATCTTGAAGCCAACAATCTTACGAAGAACACCATAATAATATTGATGGCTGACAATGGCGGGGATGCGACTCTCAAATCGAAGGGCGGCATCCCTCACACCCAGAACAAACCTTTGCGCGAGGGGAAGGCGTCCGTGTATGAAGGGGGAGTCAGGGTACATTGTATGTTCAGCTGGCCCGGGCATATCTCTTCGGGAACAAGGATCAACACTCCTGTCACGATTGCGGATATGTTCCCCACAATCTTGGATTTTGCAGGGGTAAAGGAATATACTGCAGTGCAGTCAATTGACGGTAAGAGTCTTGTCAAGCTGGTTACCAAAGGCTCCAAGTTAGCTGCCAAGGCGAAGGAGAGAGGGGAGTTGAGGACCCAGGCGGAGGAGAATGCCTTTGTGGTTCCGGTTGCCGTGTCCGGAATCGACCCTGAAAGGCAGATAATCTCGCATTATCCGAACAAATGGAGGACCAGAAGGGTAAATGACGTAGATTATATGAGCGCAATCAGGGAAGGAGAGTGGAAACTGGTTTACAGGATGATCACTCGGAAACTTGAACTGTACAACCTTAATGAGGATCTCGGAGAACTGAATGACATCTCCGCCCAACGCCCTGAAATCGTAACCCGTCTTGCAAAAGATCTCAGCAAGCAGCTCAGGATATGGAAAGCTCCGATGCCTTTGATTCCGTCCACCGGCGCTCCTGTTCCGATGCCTGACGAAGTCTTGTAGAGAGAATCTCCTGCCGAGAGTCCGGATGAATCCAAATTAATGACAGCTAATCATTGACGTAACACAAAAAAAGAGGGTGGCCCAATCGGTCGCCCTCTTTCTATAAGTGATTCTGAGATTATAATTTACTCATCAAATGAAGCATAGATAACGTGGCTAGTTTCCGAAACATTGGTTGCTCCAACAAGATAGTTGGTGTAATTACCGGAAGTGATCACAGTTCCGTTAACAGAACCTTTAACCTTGATAGGGGAATCGGTGCTGCCTAAAGTAACTACGAATGAAGTGCCGTTGAATTTTCCTACAATTAGACCAACGTTCACTGTAGCTGCTGTCGCAGTAATCGAGCAATTAACAGAACAGCCGGTTCCGGTAGTGTTCTTGGCATTACCGTTGTTGCCTATCAAACCGCCTACACCATCCAGGTCACAATTACCTATAACCTTACCTCCTGCAACGCAATCCTCAATGGAATGCGCCTGTGAATGGAAACCGCAGAGACTTCCAATCACTGATGCGCTATTGGCCGAATTGATTGTCAGAGTTCCTATGTTAGAACAACCCTTCATAAATCCTGAGCCACCCTGAACACCGCCGACCCTTATCTTAGACGCACCTGAGACTGTGATGTCTCCTGCGTTAGAGCAGTTTGTCGTAACAACGGTTTGTTTTGAGGACTCAACTCCAGGCCATCCGACAATACCTCCTACTGTAGAATTAGATCCGGATGCATCACAATTGACGGTGATGTCACCTTCTGCCTCGTTTTTGCAGTTCGAGTAATTTGTGCTGTTCTGTCCGGAAGGGAAGTAGTCTCCGCCACCGATTCCTCCAATGCAGAAATTGTATTCATTGGCAGAGAAAGCAGTTCCTGCAGTTGAACTTGTGGCGACTACATTGATGGTCCCAAAGTTGTTGCTGTTGGAAATGTCTCCCGCTGTCGCACCGACAAGTCCGCCGATCAGATGTCTGTTAAGCTTTGTGGCACCGGTATACTTGTCTATCTGAGTTTGGGTGAAATGTATTTCTCCGTGGTTATTGCAGCCGTCCATAGTGAATCCTATGCCTGCAAATGCTACGATACCTCCCTCGCAAGGGACTGTGGCCGTGTAATCACCTACGGCCGTAGACTTGTCGGCAGTGTAGAGAGAAGTCATTATAATTTTTCCGTTGTTCGTGCAATTCTTGATAGAACCGTTTACGTATGCTGCGATACCGGAAACTCCTGTACCGAGAAGACCTGCGGCGGAAGAAACGGCAATCTCGCCGTTGTTAGAACAGCCGCTGAGCTCACCTGATGACTGGGCTGCGATGCCAGCCTGAAGAATGGTCACTGTGGCCACATCTACAGAATACTTGACTTTAGCGTTATTAATGCAATCGACAATCTTACCTGTGTTGTTGTTAGCGATGATGCCGAATACAGGTTCGGAAGGTGTAAATGAAGAGGAAGCGTCAATTGTTACCTCCTGAATAGTGCCCGCATTAATGTCAAACATTGCGTTTGTGCCGTTCCAATTCTTGATGGAGTGCTTGTTGCCTTTGAATATGCCAGAGAATTTGGCTACGGTAGTCAAAGTCTTGCCTGTCATATCTATGTCAGCAGTAAGTTCAACGACATCGGTTGCGCCTGCCGTAAGCAGATCTCCGCTGGCAAACACGCTTACAAGCTCTGCAGCAGTTCCGATTTCTTTAGGGAAAGGAGCTTTTACGAGAGTGGATACGGTGGATATTTCCGAGTAGGCTGATTTTACTGAGCCTGAAGACATAGTAGCCTGAAGTCTTACGTCATATGAAGTCTCGCTGTTGAGACCTTTGATTTCGTAGGTTGAGACATCTCCCGCATCAACGACGGTCCATTCCGAATCTGTGGAGATCTTATACTCAACAGAATAAGATGTGGCCGAAGTGACTTTAGCCCAAGAGAAACTGATGGTTTCGGACGAAGGTATTACGTTCGAGAGAATAGGTGCAGCAAGCGTTACCTGAAACAGTTTGGGCTCGTTGTTCTCTGAAACGTACACCCAAGAGGAATAAACTGAGTTCGGATAATTCGCCCTTACTCTGAGGTAATAAGAAACGCCAGCGGAAAGGTTTGAGAATGTGGCGGCATCGTTTACGGTAGCCGTTGCGGCTAGAGTCTGTGAAACGGAAGTGTCATAGTTGTCTCCGCCGTTTAACGCCGGAGTTGCCTGCACTGTGAAACTTGCGGCTCCGGCGGAGATAGCCTGCTTTGCGTTCCAATAAACAGCAAGGACTGTCGCGGAGGAATTGCTTTCGTCAAACGTGACCTCTTCAGGGGCCGCCTTTGAAGTGTCAATTCCATATTCCTCATCGTCCTTACAGCCTGATAGCAGTATTGCAGCTAAAACAAATGTGGCTGAAATGAGTTTGAATGGTTTCATACTTAATCGTCTGTTTAGTAATTACGTTAATAAAAGTCTCACCTATCTCTGGATAAGTGAACCTTAATAGACAATTAAACTGTCGACCAAAACTGACTTGCGATGCAAGTTTAAGAACTTATTATTAAAAAACCAAATTTTGAGGATAATTTGTAAGCAAATGAAAAGCAATAATTTCGTTTGCTTGCGGAAGCGCTCGCCAGTTCGATGAAAAAAACCATAAAATAATATACAAATCAAAAATAAACACTATATTTGCGAAGCGAAAAATAGAATCATATAATTAACATTTTTACCAATTAAAAGGAATTAATACAATTATTTTAAACAAACCTTAAAGGCAAAACGGATTTTCCAGGACTGACTTGCAAGACTGTTTTATGGCGTATGCCAGGAGCAATAATAATTAACTCACAAAACAACCATAGTCCTATTATGAAAATCAAATTGTTTATTTGTGCGACCACGCTCATTATGCTATTTGCTTCATTGAGTGCGCAGGCACAGAGTCAGACGGTTTCCGGAGTTGTTCGAGATGCAAAGACCAATGAACCCGTAGCAGGAGCTGCAGTGATGGTGAAAGGGACCTCGAACGGTATCTCTACAGAACTGGATGGTAAGTATTCTTTAAAAGTCAATCAGGGAGCTGTTCTTGTATGTCAGTTCTTTGGTTACAAGACTCAGGAAGTCAGTATCAACGGAAGGAGCAAAATTGATTTCGCTCTGGAGGAAGACACTCAGACTCTTGATGCGACAGTTGTCGTAGGTTACGGTACATTGAAGAAATCTCAGCTTGTGGGATCAGTTGAGAACCTTTCCGGCGATGTCATTGAGAACAGACCTAACGCCAATGTTGCGAGGTCTCTTCAAGGGCAGGTCGCAGGTCTCAACATCATTCAGGTCGACGGTAAAGCTTCGCATACCGGAAAAATCTACATCAGAGGCAACCAGACCTCCTATTATTCAAGAAAAAATTTCAATTCCTCTGCCTCCGGATCTTCGCACAGTATTGGTACAGGCGGTTCTGCCCTCGTCCTCATAGACGGTGTCGAAGGCAGCCTTACCGATGTCAATCCTAACGACATTGAGACGGTCGCAGTCCTCAAGGATGCTTCGTCAGCTTCCATTTACGGCTCCAAAGCCGCTTACGGGGTAGTGCTTGTAACGACAAAGAATGCTAATGGAGAAAAATTCAGCATCACTTACAACGGATCTTATTCGTTGAATACGAGAACGGTTAAATGGGAAGATAATGTCGTTTCTGACGGTCTTGATTGGACTGAGGCGTTCTATCAATTCTATGGCGGAGACACCGCCACGCCAACATCAGCAGGGAAAGTCCCTTCAACTGCCAACACATTTACCATCGGAGCCGACTATCTTGACAGATTGAGAGCGAGAAGGGAAGCCGGCAATTACGATGTATATGACACTTATAATGGAGCTTATGCCTATTATGGCAATACCAACTGGCTTAAGATGTTCTACAAAAGGTATAATTCCGCCACCACACACGATGTCAGTGTAAAAGGCTCTTCCAAGAAATTGCAGTACAGTCTCACAGGACGCTACTTCACGCAAGAAGGAATCTACAAGATTGGCAGCGATGAGTACAACACGTTCAATCTAAGAGCCAAGGCTAAAGTGCAGGTTACGGATTGGTTGTCAATAGACAACAACACCTCTATGTTCCGCAGTAAGCAGAAGCAGCCGATGTTCACCACTTCCTCTGTGCTTGGTAAGCAGCTGGACCAGCACGGTCAGCCTATTTTCGTTCCTTACAATGAAGACGGAAGTTGGACTCTTTCATCCAACAAAACCGCTTACACAGCTTTCTCGGAAGGCAACACGGGACAGGATGATTCCAACCTTACTTTCGTAACTGCTACTGGAGCCGACATAACGTTAATCAAGAATGTCTTGACTTTCCGCGGAGACTTCTCTTACAAAGCTATCCGTAGATGGCGTGAACGCTACAGAGCACCTCTCTCATTCTGGCTGTCCCCTTCTACCTCTGTTGATTATGTTAAACAGGAGGATTCTTACAAGTCTCGCTGGACTTACGACACTGACTATATGACGGCTAATGCTGTCCTCACTTGGACTCCGAAGCTTGGTAATAACCACAATCTTAATGTCGTAGGAGGATGGAATCTTGAGGATTACCAATGGGACAGATTCTACCTTCAGCGTAAAGGAATGCTTTTCCCTGACAAGCACGACAGTTTCGAACTTTTTGACGGAACGGACATTACTGTAGAGCAGAATAACAGCGACTATGGTGTAGTCGGCTTCTTCGGGCGCGCAAATTACACATTTCTCAGAAGGTACATCATAGAAGGCGCTTTCCGCTATGACGGGTCTTCAAAATTCCCGTCCAGCCAGCAATGGGGTTTCTTCCCTTCAGTTTCTGCTGGATGGAGACTTTCAGAGGAACCTTGGATGAGTTGGTCTAAGTCTTGGATGGACAACTTCAAGATTCGCGCTAACTACGGATCTCTTGGTAATGGATCTCTTTCACCTTACACATTCCTTGAGACCATGGGAATCGACAAAGGAAGCGTAGTAGTGGATGGGGCAAAAGTCAATGTAACGTCCAATCCAAGCCCTATTCCTTCAAGTCTTACTTGGGAGACAATCACAACTTATGACCTTGGTATCGATGCTGACTTCCTTAAGAATAGATTGTCTTTCTCCGGAGACATTTATAGAAAGAACACTACTGATATGATTACCACAGGGCCTGAACTCCCTGACTTGTACGGAGCAAGCGCTCCTCAAGGCAACTACGGCTCTCTTAAAACCACGGGATGGGAACTTACCCTTTCTTGGAGGGATGCCTTCAAATTAGCCGGCAAAGATTTTAGTTACAACGTTAAAGGAAGTCTCTGGGACACTCAGACTTGGGTTGACGAGTACACTACCACTAACCATCTTTGTCTCGGTTATTATTCAGGCAAGAAACTTGGAGAAATCTGGGGTTTCAAGACTGATGGCTATTTCTTGAGTAACGAAGAAGCCAACAACTGGGCAACTGACAGTTACCATAAAAACGGCTCTAACTTTCGCGCATATGCCGGTGACCTTAAATTCATCGACAGGAATGGAGACGGAACCATCAATTACGGCAAGCAGACCATTGAGGACCACGGCGACCTTGCAGTTATCGGCAACACTACTCCGAGATACCAATATGGCATTAATCTTGATTTTAAGTGGAACGGCATAGGTCTAAGTCTTTTCTTCCAGGGAATTGGCAAACGCGACTGGTATCCTGCTGTTGAGTCGGCATATTTTTGGGGACAGTACAACCGTCCTTACAGTATGTTGATGGAAAACCAGACAGGGGACAATTACTGCCAGATCAATTACACCAATGACGATGGCTCTCTGAATCCAAATTGGGTGGTCACTAATGCTGACAAACATCCTTATTGGACCAGAAGAGTCGGCTACAGCGCCAACAGAAATGTCGGTCCTCTGACGGTTGAAAATGACTATTATCTTCAGAACGCCGCATATCTTCGTCTAAAGAACCTGACGATTGACTACACTCTTCCTCAAAAAATCGTTCAAAAAGTTAAGATGAGCAATGTCAGAGTCTATCTAACAATGGAGAACCTGTTCACTTGGTCTCCTATCTACAAGCACACTAAGATGTTCGATCCTGAGGTTATCACCACAGGAGACTCCGACTTTGACAGTACTTCAAAATACGGTCTTAGCGGCGTGGGAGATGGCTATAGCTACCCTATGCTCAAGACCTTCACTTTCGGAGTAAGTCTTTCTTTCTAAACAAGTTACAGATATGAAAAAATTCATTAATATACTTATCGCTTCAATTGCAGTTGCCGGACTTTCATCCTGCGATGATTTCCTTACGAGGGAACCTGTCAACGAATTCAGCGCTGAAACTTATTTCGCAAGCGAGAGTGAGCTGAAAATGTTCACTGACGGAATGCTTAATTCGTGGATGCCAAACCCAACAGAAACCGACTCAGGTGACAACTACAATGACTTGATCGCAACTAAAACATCCACCGATTTTTTCCGTGGAGATGTCATTTGGGACGACACCAAACAAGGCGGATGGTCTTGGTCGTTCCTTCGTAGATGCAATTATATGCTCAAATATATGAGCAATGCCAAAGGAAAGGTTTCTGATGAAGTCTACAATCACTATGAGGGAATAGCCAGATTCTGGCGCGCCTACATCTATTTCGATAGAGTGAAGACTTTCTCGAATGTACCCTGGACTGACAAATATCTTGACTCAAAGGACACGGCAGCTCTCTTCGGCCCGCGTGATGACAGGGAGTTTGTTATGCACCAGATCGTTGAAGATTTGGAATTTGCGTGCACGAATGTGTTAGGCACTTCAGCATATCACACTGACGGTCGCGCCCGCATTGACAAATATGTTGTCAATGCCATGGCTTCCAGAATCTACCTTTATGAGGGTACTTTCAGGAAGAATGTTGCCAATAATCCAGCAACCGGAGAGCCTTGGAACAATAAATATGAGACTGCTGACCAGCTTATCCAATTGGCCGCCAATGCGGCCAACAGAGTTATGGTTGATGACGCATTCAAACTTATCAATAATTATTCTGATCTATTCTTGAGCACCTCTCTCCAGAAAGACGAGGTTATTTGGGGACGGACTTTCCTTGCCGCCCTTAATGGGACTCACGCTTATTCGCGCTACTTCAAATCATCAACTCTTGGGCAGCAGTATTCGGGCACCAAGGATCTTGTGAGAATGTTCCTTAAGACTGACGGTACCCCTGTCCTTACGGGTGAACAGACCATTAATGAAGAATTCAACGGCAGAGACCCGCGTCTTGCCGTGACTGTAATGGGACCTGGCCACAATGTCAAAAATCTTGACGGAACGACATCGCCTGACGTTATCAACTGTACTTTCTGTATGACAGGATATATGATGGTAAAATGGGTTGTTCCAGACGCTACTCATTTCCAGAATTCAATTGACGAGAATAGCATTCCTCTTATCCGTTATGCCGAAGTGCTCCTCAATTATGCGGAAGCAATGAACGAGCTGGGTAAAATGGATGAGACAATCTGGAATGAGACAGTAGGTGCATTGCGTGAGCGCGCCGGTGTAAAAAACATTTATCCCGGATCTTCAAGCTATGTCAAAGATGAGTGGCTTAGGAAATACTACACTACTGATGTGAATCATGTTCCGAATCTTAATGACATCGCTTTGGAAATTCGTCGTGAACGCGTCTCTGAGTTGACTTATGAAGGTGGGCTCCGTCAGGACGACATCTATCGCTATGGGCAGGCTGATTTGCTTGAAAGACGTTACAATCATCAAGGCTGGACGGGAATATGGCTTTCAGATGCTGATGCCAATGCTGATGCCGGCGGGTTTGCTTTCACTTTTGAAGGGACTAATTATAAAATTGGCACTAAAGTTAGTAAGACGACGGAATACGCCTATCAGATTTCAAATAACACTGACAACAGAAACTGGTCTTTGGCGAAGGCTGAAGGAAGTGGCTATTATCTGGTTTACAATTACAAACTGAAATGGGATGACAATAGTATGTACTGCCGTCCTATTCCTGCAACGGCCACGACTTTGAACCCTGCTCTGGGACAGAATCACGGCTGGTAAAAATAGATTTATGAAAGTAAAAAGACAATTGCTTTATTCTTTTTTCGCGGCAGCCATCCTTCTCGGATGCGCTGCTTGCGGAAAAGATAATGGTTCAGGAGATGATCCGGGAACCGGAGGAGGATCTGGAAATACCGAGACCGAGACGTCCGTTATCAACGGCACCACTATCAAGGACGGCAATAATCTTGTCGGCTTGATAAGCGACTCAAGTACAGGCAAAGGGATTGTAGGAGTTCCTGTTACTGACGGTTTTACTTATACTAAGACAGATGCCAACGGCGTCTATCAGATGGAAGCAAACCGCTATTGCAGGAAAGTGTATTATTCAATTCCCGCAGAGTACAAGGTTAACGTGAACTCCGCATCACATCTTCCTGAATTTTTCTCAACGAAGATAATTGACAGATATTCGGTGAACAGGACGGACTTCAAACTGACGCCACTTTCCGCTCCTGAGGAGAATTTTTCACTCGTAATGATAGGCGACCCTCAGTGCCAGACTACGGCGCAAGCGAACAGATACGTTACCGAAACAATCCCTGACATTCAGAGCAGCGTTAACACTATATTGTCACAAAGCAGTTCTGCCAATGTCTATGCCATTACTTTAGGTGACATCGTGTTTGACAGCTCCAGTTTGTGGGACACTATGAAGAATTCTATGTCTAATGTGAAGCTTGCCAATGGCAATTATTTGTCATTCTTTAATTGCATCGGCAATCACGACCATTATTCACAGACGTCTTCGGATTTCGCGGCTACTGAAAAATTTGTCAATTATTTCGGTCCTACGGATTATTCGTTCAACAGAGGTAAGGTGCATATAATAGTAATGGATGATGTTATGGCGTACTCTACGACTGTGAATTCTTCCCCTGACAAAGCAACTTGGAACTATTACGGCGGATTCACTGCTTCTCAGTACAAATGGCTTCAGGAAGACTTGAGCTATGTCGATGACAAGGAAAACAAAATGGTGATTTTCTGTGCTCATATTCCTTTCAGAGGAGGAGCTACAAGCAGCGGTGCCTCTGTCAACACTGATAAGTATTATTCTGAGGTTCTTACGATGCTTAAGCAGTTTAAAGAGGCTCACATTATGATAGGACACACCCATTACACTCAGAATTACATCCATTCAGGCTATGTTTGCAAGGGTGGACTTCCGATTTACGAACACGTGCATGGAGCTGCTTGCGGTAGTTGGTGGAGTAGCAATTCCGATGTGATAGGCGGGCCAAACGGCTACAATGTGTATTCAATTCAGGGAGCATCCATCAACAACTGGTACGTTAAGGGCACTAACAGAGTCCAAGATTTTCAGTTGAGAGTCTATAATGGCGATCAAGAGTACACTGGAAGCAAGAACTACGCTTACACTTGGTATGGCGGAGGCAAAGGTGGAAGTTCAAGCATCACTGCCAAAGGTAATGCTGCTCTTAAGAATTGCTTCGTGGCTCAGGTTTGGGGTGATGATGACACCAATTGGAAAGTGGAATTCTATCAGAACGGAGTCAAGACAGGCAATTTTACAAGACTGCCTAATGGGGCTTGCACCAATGTCTGTTTCTCGGCATATACTTTTAATGAATTGTCTAAGAACACCACTACTTGGGTCTCAACTACGGCAAGTCATTACTGGTACTTCAAGCCGACCTCTGCAAATCCTGGAGCGGAAGAAAACTGGGAGGTCAGGGCGACTCAGACGATTCCGGCCTCAAGCGCGACGAATGTTTACAACTGCACGGTCTTCACTTCCGACTATTCTTCGTTCTAAAGAGAACGGGATTACATAAATAAAGGCGGCCTCGAAAAAGGTCGCCTTTTTTTAGTTTATTGAGTCCGGAGATTAGTCGGCTGCTTTGCCGTCTGATCCGAGAACGTCTTTGATTTTGTGCTCATAGAGTTTCTGCATCTCATCACGTGCGGGGCCCAAG
>JBAYFJ010000046.1:0-14038 GCA_041667245.1 Bacteroidales bacterium
GATTTTCTGCTGCCACATTCCGTTCAGGGGTACGACAGGGTATTACCAAAGTGAGTTTCTGTCTTTGTTCTCTCAGTTCAAAGAGGCTCATCTGATGATAGGGCACACTCATTACACTCAGAATTACATCCATACCGGTTACAAATGCAAAGGAGGATTGCCGATTTACGAGCATATCCACGGAGCTGCATGCGGTGGCTGGTGGGTTAACAATTCCGATGTGATAGGCGGGCCTAACGGCTACAACGTTTACTCTGTTCAAGGCTCTTCAATTACAGACTGGTACACGAAAGGAACGCATAGAGACAAGAACTTTCAGTTGAGGGTCTATGATGGTGATGAGAACTACACAGGAACCAAAGCTTACAGTTACACTTGGTATTCAGGAGGTAAGGGAGGCGCAGCCGGGATTACAGCTAAGGGCAATTCAAGCTTTAAGAACAGTTTCGTGGCTCAGGTCTGGGATGATGACAACACTTATTGGAAAGTTGAGTTCTATCAGAACGGGACCAAAGTCGGCGATTTCTCAAGACTTGCAGACGGTTCTTGTACGAATGTCTGCTACTCTGCCTACACGTTCAATGAGCTAAACAAGAACACCACTACTTGGGTCTCAACTACGGCAAGTCATTACTGGTACTTCAAGCCGACCTCTGCAAATCCTGGAGCGGAAGAAAACTGGGAGGTTAGGGCCACTCAGACTATTCCGAGCACCGGGGCGACTAACGTGTACTCTACTACGGTCTTCACTTCCGACTATTCTTCGTTCTAAAGAGAACGGATTACATAAAATAAAGGCGGCCTCGAAAAAGGTCGCCTTTTTTAGTTTATTGAGTCCGGAGATTAGTCGGCAGCTTTGCCGTCTGATCCGAGAACGTCTTTAATTTTGTGCTCATAGAGTTTCTGCATCTCATCACGTGCAGGTCCCAAGTATTTACGAGGGTCGAAGACCTCAGGATGCTCTGCGAACTCCTGACGGATGGCTGCTGTCATCGCAAGTCTGGAGTCTGAATCGATGTTGATCTTGCAGACTGCTGATTTGGATGCTTTGCGAAGCTGATCCTCAGGAATACCTACGGCGTCAGGAAGTTTGCCGCCGAATTTGTTGATGATGTCAACGTACTCCTGCGGAACTGATGATGAGCCGTGGAGAACGATAGGGAAGCCCGGAAGTTTCTCCTCGACGCCTTTGAGGACATCGAATGCGAGTGGAGGAGGTACCAGACGGCCTGTCTTAGGGTCTCTTGTGCACTGCTCCGGTTTGAATTTGTAAGCTCCGTGGGATGTGCCGATGGAGATTGCGAGAGAGTCAACGCCTGTCTTGCTTGTGAAGTCAACGACTTCCTCAGGTTTTGTGTAATGTGAAACCTCGGAAGAAACTTCCTCCTCAACGCCTGCGAGTACTCCGAGTTCGCCTTCGACTGTGACGTCGAACTGGTGAGCGTAGTCAACGACTTTCTTTGTCAGAGCGACGTTCTCGTCATAAGGAAGAGCGGAACCGTCGATCATAACTGAAGAGAAGCCCATATCAACGCAATTCTTGCAAAGCTCGAATGAATCTCCGTGATCAAGGTGAAGCACGATCTGCGGATGTGCCCAACCAAGTTCCTTTGCATATTCCACAGCGCCTTCAGCCATATAGCGAAGAAGCGTAGGGTTGGCATAGTTGCGGGCGCCTTTGGAAATCTGAAGAATTACAGGAGATTTCAACTCTGCTGCAGCCTTAACGATGGCCTGAAGCTGCTCCATATTGTTGAAATTGAAGGCAGGGATTGCATATCCGCCTTTTACGGCCTTAGCGAACATCTCTCTGGTGTTGACAAGACCAATTTTTTTGAAAGAAACCATATTCAATTAATTTTTGAAGTTATTTCTACTAAACCAAGAAGAATTTCACTGCAATTTTTCAGCCAAACGCCATCGTGTCCGAAATCGGTGTGACGATTTAACAAATCAAAACATTTTACTGACAAATTGTCGTTTTCATTCAAGAATACTTGGCAAAAATAGTTATTTTTGTCGTCAGGTAAACTTCTTTCGAGAATAATTGTTATAAAAAACTTATATGAGCAACAAAGTTGTAATTTTTTCCGCGCCTTCGGGTTCGGGCAAAAGCACGATAGTCAGACACATCCTCTCTCTGCATCCGGAAATGGAATTTTCCGTCTCCGCGACCTCCAGAGCGCCCCGCGGCACTGAGAAAAACGGAGTTGAGTACTATTTCTTCTCCGCGGGCGAGTTCAGGAAGATGATAGCTGAGGACAAGTTCGTGGAGCACGAAGAGGTCTATCCGGGCTCTTTCTACGGTACTTTGAAGTCGGAGGTCGAGAGGATATGGTCTAAAGGCAACGTCATTATCTTTGACGTTGACGTTAAGGGGGGAGTGAATCTGAAGAAGTATTTCTCGGACAAGGCAATGTCCGTGTTCATCAAGGCTCCGTCGGTGGAGATCCTGCGTCAGAGGCTCATAGCTCGCGGGACTGACACTCCAGAGGCGATTGACAAAAGAGTGGCGAAGGCGACTGAGGAACTCACTTATGCCGACAAGTTCGATCACATATTGGTTAACGACGATCTTCAGACGGCCTATTCGCAAGCTGAAAAGCTTGTGGAGGGCTTTTTGGCAAAATAAGACTTCTTTATGAAAATCGCGGTCTATTCCGGCACTTTCAATCCTCTGCATATAGGCCATCAGGCCATTATGGAGTATCTCACCAAGGACCATAAATTCGACTGGGTCTATCTTGTGGTGTCTCCTAAAAACCCGATGAAGGACACCATATCCCCGGACTCGGCCACTGAAAGGTACCGCGATGCGATAGATGCAGTGAAGCGACATCCCGATCTTCACGTCTGGGTGGATGACATTGAGCTGAATATGCCTCCGCCGCAGTACACGATAAAGACGCTGGACGCGCTCAAGCGCAGGGAGCCGGAGAATGATTTCACTTTGGTCATCGGGGCCGATTGTCTGTACAACATCCACAAATGGAGAGACTTTCAGCGAATTCTGATTGAGTACGGGGTGGCGGTCTATCCCCGCGCCGGCTTCGACATACGGGAATTGCGTTCTATGCTGTTGGAGGAATGCAAATTGATGCCGGCTCCTTACGTGCTTGACGAGTACGACGCCCACAAAAACAAAGGTATGGTCGGGCTTGAGGACGCACTTGAGCATCTTTACCGTATCCAAATCCTTGACGCGCCCATCGTGGACGTCTCTTCCACGGAAATAAGGGAAGCTCAGGAAGCCGGCAGGGATGTGAGCGGAATTTTGATGTGAGAGATATGCACATAGAAACAGAAAGAAAATTTTTGGTGAACGACCTCTCGTTCAAGAGTCAGGCTGTGAAGAGTCACAGAATGGCGCAGGGGTACGTGGCTCACGATAACGGCCGTTCCGTAAGAATCAGAATTAGCGATGACAAGGCTTTTCTGACGATTAAAGGCCCCGGTGACGCGGCGGGAGTCAGCCGCTGCGAATGGGAGAAGGAAGTGTCCTTGGAGGATGCCGGGGACTTGATGCGCCTTTGTCAGGGCGGAATCATTGACAAAATCCGTTACATAATTCCCGCCGCTCCTTCAAAAGCCGTTCCCGGCACCTCTCGTGAGGGCTGCGAGCGTTTTTTCGAAGTGGACGAATTCCTTGGTGACAATGAGGGCCTGTTTATGGCCGAGATCGAGCTTGGCAGTCCTGACGAACAGTTCGAGAAGCCGTCGTGGCTGGGAAAGGAGGTTACCGGTGACAAACGTTACTACAACGCGTCGCTTTCCCTCCGGCCGTTCAAGAATTGGTAGTCTATTTGTAGAGCGAGTAAAGAGCGAAGTGCCCCGGATCCACGCCGCACTCAGTCTTCCATTTGAGAGAAAGATCTTTCCTGAAGCACCAGATAGTGCCAGGGTTGAGATAGTCGCCGGCGTCACCGATGTAGATGTCTCCGTTAGAGCTGTTCACGCAGACAGCATAAGGGGTCCCGACTGCTTCCATATCCTTGGAGAAGGCTTCCGTCGTGACCGCTCCGGAAGGAGAGACGGTGTGGAAAGAGTATGATTTAGATCCTGACCAATTCCATTCGTCATCGCTTCCTATCGCATAGACTGTCCCGTTGTCATCCATAGTCATAGCGCTGACTCTGACTTTCGACAAAGGCTCCGAATTGCTGATGACCTTGTCTGTGGTTCCGTTGACGCGGTAAATTCCCGAATGGACTGAATAGTAGTCCCCAAGTGCGCTCAGCCAGATGTTGTCTTTGTCATCGGCGAACAATTCCTTGAGATTCTTCGCCACTTCGATTGTTTTGACGACTTTTCTCTCGGAAAGATCTATGACTGAGACGGTGTTGTCGTAGCCGGAGTGAAATCCCCCGCCGTTGGCTACGTAGAGTTTACCGTTGTTGACAGCAATCCCTTCCGGCTGGTAGCCCACTTCAATTTTGTTTGTAACGGACATTGAGGCGATGTCAATCAAGTACACCGACCCTTTGATGTCATTTCCTCCGTAGACTGCTCCGGCGTAGGAGCTTATGTAGGCCTTGCCGTCGTGAAAGGCAATGTTTCTGCAATTAGGGACTGTTATCGTGGCTATATGTTTCTCGTTCAAGGCGTTGATCACTTCGATCAGACCGGAGTTGTTGACAGCAATCCAAACCGTGTTTCTGTAGACCTTAATGTCGTTGCCTACGTCTCCCAATCCGAGTGTGATTTGCGGATTCATAGCGCTGAATGTGTTTCTGCAATAGGTGCCGTCGGAGAATCGCAAAAAGTCAAGAGTGGAGTTGTTGGTGCCGCTTTTGCCTTCGTTAAGCACGAAAAGTTTGTAGTACGGAGAATCACTTTCCTCTTGCGAGACCACAACTCCGGGAAGTGATTCGTCTTCGGAAGGGATGTTCTCAAAATTGTCGTCGGAATCAGAGCAGCCGGACAAAAAAAGAAGTGCTGTGGCTGTGAGTGCCGGATAAAGGAACTTATTCATAATAATCTTCTTTGTTAAAATCTTGCAAAGGTTGGAATAAAAATCGGGAAAATAAAGCTCTTCAGAAAGAATACTCCGCAGAGACCGTGAAGTTGAGTCCAGGCATCGGGTAGCCTTTCACAACCTCGTATTGTTCGTTCAGAAGATTGTGCGCGGCGAGGATGAGCGAGACAGACTTGAAAGATTTGGACACGGCAATCTCGTTTGTCACCCACGGGTCAATCTCGTAGTCGGAAATGTTGGCGGAGCTGCTCCACCGCCTTCCCGTCAAAAACATCCCGTAATCAGCCCTCCATCCTTTCAGGCTTACGAAAGCGTGAATGGAACCGCTGTGTTCGGGAATATATGCAATCTGGCCTTTGTATGTCTTTTTTTTCGGATCGCTTAGGTCCAAGGCGTTCTCAAAAGAGTAGCGGAGAGTCACTCCTACATCCGTCTTTCCTGAGCGGCAGGCAATTATGCCGCTTGTCTCAATGCCGGTGATTTCTGCTTTACCGATGTTGAACATTGTCCAGCGGAACTGGCTTGAGGTCGGAATGGCTATTATCTTGTCCCTGACGCAGTTGTGGTAGCCTTCGATTTTTGCGCTGATTGACAGCATGCTGCAAGGTTTGAGAGAATAGCCTATCGCGAGGTCGTACTGCATCGCGTTTTCAGGCCTAAGGTTGCTGTTGCCCGTCAGAGTGTAGTACAAATCGTTGAATGATGGCAGTCTGTAACTCCTTTTAGCGAAAGCCGTCAATGAAAGATCTATGTCTTCGAAAGGGGTGTAAGACAGTTTTACCGTTGGGGTTAGACAGTCTCTGAAGGCATTTGTCTTTGCAAACCCACCTGCATGGGATGCCTCCGCGCGCCGGAAGTAATCCGATGCGAGAGTGTAAGTCATATTTGCTGAGATGACTGCTTTCGGAAATGAGAATGTGCTCGCCGCCGATGTCCATGCGCTGATTCTTCTCGGGTACACGAAACCTTGCAGATCCGAGTCCATCAGATTGAACTGAGCGTCGGCCGCGAGGGTGAGATGCCACCAAGAGCAAATTCTTAGCAGATTGGAAGAACTAAGGTAGACGCTCTGCTGAGAATAAGTGTTGTCAATCGGTAGGGCTTGTCGGTCCTCTTCGGGATTAGTCATGTAGCGGGTGCGGTTGAGTGCCAGCTTCCAGTTGATCTTGAGCTTGTAAAGCGAGGATATTTCCTTGAGATAATGACCCTGAATGAATATGTCCACGTCCCGTTGCCTGTCTTTGGATCCGCTCAGCCCTTCTCCCAATCTGACCACGGGGCCGGGCAGGCCTCTTTCCGAGTCGTAAAAATAAAGATGGTTGCTAAGGCTTTTGGAGGACATCTCGACTTCCGCCCGAAAACTGTTGATGTCCCCGTTGTGTCTTGTCATTGTGGTGTCATAGCCGCTGAAAGTGCCACCGGGATTGGCCCTCCACTCGCTTTTTGTGAATTTGTAACGACCTGAGGATGAGGCGAATTCGGCACTCACTCTGGTGCTGAACCGTTTGCGGTAGAGGTGCTCCCAAGTGAATGAGGGGGATATGGTCGCGAAAGATCCGCCGCGAACCCGCAAGGAGAAATTGTCGGCTTTGCCTTTTGTGAAAACCGGGCGCTCACTCAGAAGAGAGAGTGATGAGGCGGAACTGTACATTCTTGCCGAAAGCAGGTCCGCGCTTCCCGATCCGTTGGACAGGGTGATTGACGAGAGATTGTCGGTGGAGAATCTGCCCAGATCCACTTGCATATTCTGAGCGTTGTCCACTGCGATCCCGTCGATGAACACTCCCGTGTGCTCGCTGCCGAGACTTCTGACGTTCACGGTCTTAAGACCGCCGATTCCTCCGTAGTCTTTGACTTGCAGCCCGTTGAACAGTCTTATCGCATCCGCGGCTTGAGTGGAGGTCTTGAGAATGGACTTGGGGATTGTGTCATAGAAATCGGCTGAAGGCCTTTTCGCATCGGCTGTTATCATTGAAGCGTCGATGCGGGAAGTGTCCGCTAACGGATTGATGTCAGACTGCGCCCAAGCGGCCGTTTGAGTCAGAAATATTGTCAGAAAAGTCAGGATTATCCTCATATCGGAAAGATCGCGCAGCGTGATTTTTCGCAAATATAGCCAAAAACAGCGTAATTGTGGTGCGGATAATGGTTATCTTTGCGTTTCCGAAAATAGACTTTTATGAACGAATTTATGGAGATATTCACCCTTGTGACGGGCATTTTGTACATCATCCTTGAGATTAGACAGAAGAATTCGATGTGGGTGGTGGGCATTGTGACAGGACTGGCGGCTATGGTAGTTTTCTTCATTCAGGGGCTTTATGCCTCAATGGGTCTGAACGTCTATTATGTGGCCGTGTCGTTCTGGGGGCTGTTTTGCTGGAGGAGGGACAAGAAGAAGATGAGGTCTGAGCCGAGACCTGCCGAGAGTATATACCTGAATCCTCTGCCGTTCTCCACAGTACTTTTCAGCGTGGTCATTTTCGCCGCCTGCCTCTATCCCGTGACGCTGCTCCTCACGAAGTTGGCGGACCCGATGCCCTGGCTTGACTCAGGTGTCACCATAGCCAGCGCCATTGCGACCTATTGGCTAAGCAGGTCTTACTCTCAGCAATGGCTCATCTGGATTGTGGCCGACTTCGCCACTGCTATGATGTGCTATCTGACCGGACAGTACTGGATGACGGCTCTGTACGTAGTCTACAGTCTTTCAGCTATTTACGGTTTTTTTCATTGGAGAAGATTCGGAGTTAGTTGCCGGACCAATTTGTAGAAGAGGAAATAATCGGTATCTTTGCTAATTATTCAAACACAGCTGATGGGAAAATATTACGACCTTCTGATGAAGGACTACAGGCTGAAAGAAGGCTTGAACGCCTGTATCAATTGCGGAACGTGCACTGCGGTTTGTCCTGCGGCGGAATTCTATCGTTACGACCCGCGCAGAATCGTGGACATTGTGCAGAGCAAGGACGACGCCGAGATAGAGAAACTTCTTCGCAGCGACACAATCTGGTACTGCGGGGAGTGTATGAGTTGCGTGACGAGGTGCCCTCGAAAGAATGCGCCGGGACTTATAGTGATGGCCCTCAGAAGTCTGTCCATCGATCTTGGCTTTTTCATCGATTCGGAGAAGGGGAGACAGCAGTATCTGCTTTCAAAGGATCTATGCTCTAACATCTTGGACTACGGCTACTGCGTGTACCCTCGTCGTTTCGATTATGCGGGGCATCCTGAGTCGGGAAGGATATGGGAGTGGGAGGAAAAGCATCTGGATGACGTGTTCGACAGGTTAGGCGGCAATCTGGACGGAGACGGGCCCGGGGTTATGAGGAAAATCCCTCAAGAGGATCTTGACGAGCTTAAGAGAATATTCGATGAGACAGGCGCCACCGAGAGGATGGAGAACGTCAGAAAGGCGGGGGAGAGGAAGGCCGAGGAAATGGGGCTGTCCATTGAGGAGTTCTCTTCTAAAGTGTACAATGAGACTAATCCTAAACATTTGAATCAGTAATGATATACGAAGGCAAGCAGAAGGTCTGGTCAGACTATCAGAAGGATATCCCCGATGACCATTATTTCTATGTGAGAAGCTGCATCCGACAGAGTTTCTTTCCCGCTTCGGAGGTCACTTTTCTGGACATAACCAGAAACCGTCTCGGCAAAGATATTTTTGAGACAGAGCACCACACCACTTGCGGCGGCATAGCCTATCACTCGGACACAATTCCTCAGGAGACCGTAATGACAATCATAGCCAGGCAGTTCGCTCTGATGGCCAAGAACGGATATGAGAATTACGTATGCTCCTGCATCACGTCTTTCGGTCTTTATTGCGAGACTATGGAGACTTGGAGGGAGTTCCCGGAAGAAGAGGCTCGGATCAAGGACATTCTCTGGAAGACTTGCAAATTGGATTTTGCGAAGCCTAAGTATCTGATTCACGCCAGCGACCTTGTCTACAAGTACCGTAATCTGATTGCGGCTCAGGCGAAGCACAAGCTTATCAATGTCAAGACTGGGAAGCCGCTCAAAGTAGTGGAGCACATCGGCTGCCACTATTCGAAGATGTTCCCTTCCAAAGGAGTCGGAGGGGCGGAGTATCCTTATGTGCTTGTCGGTATGATAGAGGCGTGGGGAGGTGAGATTGTGGATTATCCGGAGAGAAGGCATTGCTGCGGATTCGGGTTCAGGCAGTATTTCATCAAAGGCAACAGAGGCTATTCTCTTTCCAACACTTACAAGAAATTCGAGAGTATGGAGCCCTTCCATCCTGATCTGATCATTACTAACTGCCCGGGATGCCCGTATTTTATGGACAGATGGCAGTACGTGATCGCGGAGTCCACCGGCAGAACTTACGGCGAGGAAGGTCACGGGATTCCGGTGCTGACCTACGAGGAGGTGGCCGGACTTGTGATGGGATATGACCCTTGGGATCTTGGTCTTCAGACTCATCAGATTGATTCAGAGCCACTTCTGGACAAGATGGGCATCGAATACGACCCTGCTCAGAAGTATGCCGGAAAGAACGGAAAGGACATAGGCTCTCCGATTTGTCCCACCTGTCTGAAATAATTGAATGATTATGAAGAATAACGTACTGATTATAGGCGGCGGGCCTGCCGGAATCGAGGCGTCGGCTCAGCTTCAGAGACTTGGCTATAATGTGATTCTCATAGAGAAGGGATCTTCTCTGGGAGGTCATCTTTCCAAATGGGACAGACTTTTCCCCGACGGCGTTCACGCAGACGGGGTGCTGTCCTCTATGCTTAAGAATATGAGTGGGGTGAAGAGTTTTACGGACACTCAGGTGAAATCCATCAATCGTCTCGACAAATCCTACAATGTGATTCTTTCCAACGGTATTTCAGTGCTTGCCGACGCGGTGCTTCTCGCCAGCGGATTCACGCTTTTCAGAGCGGAGAAGAAGGAAGAGTACGGTTACGGGATCTATGATCACGTGATCACCAATGCGGATCTGGAGGCTTATTTCAGCATTGGGTCTGACAGTAGGATTGACAAACCCAAGAAGATCGGATTCGTTCATTGCGTTGGCTCAAGGGATGAGAAGGCCGGATGCAGGGCATGCTCAAAGGTTTGCTGCGCAACTGCCGTCAAGCAGGCTTGCGAGATGAAGGAAGAGTTTCCCGATGCGGAAGTGTACTGTTTCTATATGGATTTGAGGATGTTCGGAAGGCATTACGAGGATTTGTACCTCAAGGCTCAGAAGGAGTACGGGGTGAGATTTATCAGAGGCCGTGTGGCTGAGGTGTCCGAGAATGCGGACGGCAGTCTTCAGGTGAAGGCTGAGGACACTTTCTCAAGCAAGCCGTTGAAGGTTACTCTTGATTTGCTTGTCCTTATGGCGGGGATGCGTCCTTCTGATGCAGGGAGAAGGGTCGGTGATCTTCTCGGGATGTCTGTTGAGGAAGACGGGTTCTTCGCTGTCCGTGACTCGGTCACTTCCAATCAGCGCAGTCCGTTGCCGGGCGTGTTTCTTGCGGGAACGGCTACGGGGCCGAAGACTCTGCCTGAGACCATCGCTGATGCGAGGGGGGCGTCAATGGAGATTGACAGGTACCTGACTGATGTTTTTCCTCAGGCAAGTGATTACAAAAAACTAATTCGAGAGAAATGGTAGATTTCGGTTATGGCATCAGTCCGAGTTCGAGACTTGATTTGGACAAATTCGACAGAAAGACTTTTGATCTGCTTGTAGCCGAGGAGCCTGACGTGAAGAAATGTATCGCCTGCGGCAGTTGTACGGCTGTGTGCGCAGCGGGAAAGTTCGTTCCGACAAGTCTTCGTTCAGCAATTCTGGCCATTCAGAACGGGCTTCCGGACAAGGCTCTGGAACTGCTCAAACCCTGTCAGCTTTGTGGCAAGTGTACATTGGTCTGCCCAAGGGAGATCAACACAAGACACTTGATTCTGTCCATTATTAAAATCTATTCCGCAAAATGACCGGTCTTTTGAACATCCTTTGTCTTCTTACTGTGAATCCCGACAGTATTCCTGAGGTAATCGACAGAATTCCTTCGGGTTACAATCATTTCGTGATTCCTTTTCTCGTTGGGATCACATTTATGCTCATCTGGATTACGGTAGGTCTGATCAGGCTTTTGTCCAATCTGACCAGGGAGGACAGAATCAAGCTTCTGCTCTCGTGGATCAATCCGGTCATTGCGTGGAAGAATGTCAGGGATCTGTTCTGCGACTGTCTTTTCCACGTCAAGATATGGAAGCGTAAGCCACTGCTCGGGTATATGCACTCGTCCATAGCGTTCGGATGGTTTATGCTGATTGTTCTCGGGCATATAGAAGTGGCGCTTTTCGTGCCTAAGCATCTGAGTTTCAGCGAGGGTGCGCTTTTCTATCCTATATTCTACAGATTTTTCGTGTGGATGAACCCGGCGCACGTTGCGTTGAGGGGTTCGTTTTTCTTTTTTCTGATGGACTTTTTCCTTTTGTATGTGCTGTCCGGTATCGGTCTGGCGGTGTTCAAGAGGTTCAGATCCATCGTGCTCGGAATGAGGCACACCACCAAGCCTTCGCTCGCTGACAGAATCGCTCTTTACAGTCTATGGCTCATATTTCCGTTGAGGCTTCTGGCCGAGAGTTTCACGGCGGATCTCAGCGGCGGCAGTTTCCTTACGATTCCTGTCAATCATCTCTGGCATCTCATTTTCGGTGAGAAACTATGGATTATGCCGGTCTGGTGGGCATATTCGATTAGTTTGGGACTGTTCTTCGTGACTATGCCGTTTAGCCGCTATATGCACATTCTTACTGAAGTGCTTTGGATTCTTCTTAGAAATGCCGGCATAAAGCCTCGTCATCCAAGGAAGGGTGTGGCTGAGGCGGAGATATATGCCTGCTCAAGTTGCGGCCTTTGTCTTGATGCCTGCCCGATGAATGTACAGAAGAAGAATCTGAAGTATTCCTCTGTCTATTTCATCAGATTTCTGCGTCGTAAGAATGAGAAGAAGATAGATCAGATTGCGGACAAGTGCCTTATGTGTGACAAATGTCACGTGCTTTGTCCCGTGAGTGTGGATGCTCCGGCATTAAGGAGGGTCCAAAGGACCACTGTCAACAATCATCTTCCTTACGACTTATCTTACCTTAAGGCACCTATTGTTCAGGCCGGCGGATCCTGGTCTGAGTCTCTGCCAATGGATTCGCTCAAATCGGGGTCGAATATGGAGTCTTCTGCTCCGGAGGCCGTTGCGTCTGACAAGGTTCTGTATTTCGCGGGCTGTATGAGTCACCTTACTCCTCGTATCATCAAATCCGTAGAGACTATTTTTAAAAAATCCGGTGTCGATTATGTCTTCGCTGACCGTGACGGGGGAATCTGCTGTGGCCGGCCTCTTATGCTTGCCGGAAAGACTGACGCGGCAGCCAAGACTATAGCAGCGAACAAAGAGATGATTGAGAAGTCCGGTTGCAAGAAGTTGATTCTGTCCTGTCCTATCTGCTACAAAGTCTTTAAGGAAGATTATCATTTGGAAGGAATTGAGATTCAACACTATACTCAATTTGTAAATGACCTTGTCAACTCCGGAAGGCTTAAACCGGCACAATCTTCAGAGCGGCTCGTCTATCACGACCCTTGTGAGCTTGGCCGCGGGTGTCAAGTCTACGATGAACCGCGCGCGGTTCTCGGACAAGTAGGTGAGCTGGTGAGTGCGGCCAAAGAGCGCGACGAGAGCATTTGCTGCGGAGGAAGCCTCGGCAGTCTTACCCTCGATGCCAGGGACCGTGCCAAGATTACTGAGTCCTCTGTTTCCAATCTGCTTGCCAACAAGCCTCAGACCATCGTCACCGCCTGTCCTCTTTGTCTCAAGACTTTCGCCGAAGCCGCTCCGGACTCAGTCCACGTCAAGGATTTCGCTGAAATCGTCTGCTCCAGTCTCGAATAGCAGTCCTCGGCTCCCGGATGCCCTTTAGAATTTGAAGATGGCGTAGATTGGGTAGTGGTCGGAAACGAAGGCCGAAGACCCGTAGCTTTCGGTCACTGTGTGATATTCGATGACAGACAAAGATGAGGTGTAGAAGATGTCATCGATTATCATAGATTTCTCTCCCCACTTATTATAAGTGCCGTTGAAGTCAGTGTGCCCCTCGGGAGCGTAATCCCTCGAATTGAACATAGTCTTCTCCAATTCGTCAAATATGACGTCCTCGCTGTTGGTGTTGAAATCGGCAGAAAGGAATTGAGGGAATCCTTCAGGATTGTAAAGAGCGAAACGCTGCTGAATCAGTTCCATTGATTTCGCTCTCGCGGCAGGTACCAAATCCAGATGGGTGTTGATGTAGCAGCACTTCTGTCCCGTGGCCTTGAGTCTGAAAATGCCCCAAGTTGCCGTTCGGTAATGCCCCGCTCCCCAGCTGATGGCTTTAGATGGTTCGTCAGGAGTGTCAGAGAGCCAGAAAGTGCCGTGGTCGAGCATCTCCACGTCAGCCTTTCGGTACAATATCCCCATACACTCTCCTTCTTCGGCCCCGTCATTGCGGCCGACCCCGTAGCCGTCATAATCGGCAGCGAGATTATCCTTGAAATACAGCCATTGGGTAGTGTAGACAGCCTCTTGAAAACCAATCACAGAAGGTTTCTGGTCATTGATCATTTCAAGACAGGCGGCTTTCCTGAAATCCCAATTGTTGTTGGGATCGGTCTCCACTGCGGACCCGTATCTGACATTGAAACTCATAACCTTCAGCTCCCCGCTTTTAGGAAGTTTCTGGAATTGGTCCTCGTGGATTTCCCCACCCGGGTCATCTTTGTCATCGCCCTTGCTGCTTGATGAACAGGTGATGAACATAATCATTGAACATAGCAAAAGAACAAAGTAATTAGTTTTCATTTTGACGGTCATTTAGATTGCGGCAGTAAAAGTATAAATAAACTGATGAAAATGCACCGTTTCTATGAAATTATTTTTATATTTGGGCGAAGAATATACCACACCGAACCTAACTTCAGTCTAAAGTGTGCAAAATTCTACCTTTTAATTAATTGACTATCAGAGCGCTATTGTTAATAATTAAAATTTA
>JBAYFJ010000047.1:0-13987 GCA_041667245.1 Bacteroidales bacterium
CGCGCACTATGCCACAATCGACGCATAGCATTGACAGATAGATTGATAATTTTTGTACTAAAACAATTACGATATGTTAGACATTTTTGACAGAATTTCAAGAGATTCAGGCGGCCCTATTGGACAGTATCAGTCTCAAGGCTTCGGCTATTATATGTTCCCCAGACTTGAGGGCGAATTGGGCCCGCACATGGTGTTCGACGGTGTCGAATGCCTGAACTGGAGTCTTAACAACTACCTCGGGCTTGCCAATCTTCCGGAAGTCCGCAAAGCAGACGCGGACGCTTCTGAAGAATGGGGGCTTGCCTATCCTATGGGCAGCCGTATGCTCACAGGAAACACAAGACTCCACGAGGAAATGGAGCACAGATTGGCCGCTTTTGAGAAAAAGGAAGACGCTTTCCTGTTCAACTTCGGTTATCAGGGCATCGTCTCGACAATCGACTCGCTTATGGCGCGTCACGACGTCATAGTCTATGACGCCGAGGCTCACGCCTGCCTTCTCGACGGGATTCGTCTTCACATCGGGGAAAAATACAAATTCCGTCACAACGACGCAGCGGATCTCAGAAGAGTTCTGGCGAAGGCCTGCGCTCTTGCTGACGAGCAGGGCGGCGGAGTGCTCGTCATCACCGAGGGGGTCTTCGGAATGACAGGAGCGTTGGGAATCATCGACAAGATCGTGGCTCTTAAGTCAGAGTTCAAATTCAGACTTCTTATCGACGACGCACACGGTTTCGGAATTATGGGTGAGCAAGGCAGAGGAACATCGGAACATTTCAATGTAATGGACGGAGTGGACATTTACATCGGTGCGTTTGCCAAAGCTATGGCAAGCATCGGCGGGTTCGTGGCCGGCCCTCGCGACATCATCAATTACCTGAGATTCAATATGCGCTCACAGATGTACGCTAAGGCATTGCCTATGCCTCTGGTCGTCGGCAATATGAAGAGGCTTGAGATAATCGACAGCCCTAAGGGGGACGAACTTCGCAAGAGGCTTTTCGACATCACGAGAGCCCTTCAGGACGGTTTCCGCAAAGAGGGATTCGACATCGGTCCGGCAGAGGCCTGCGTTTCCCCGGTTCACGTCAAGGGAGGTGTAGGGCAGGCAACCAAGATAGTTAAGGACCTTCGTCAGAACTACAAGATTTTCTGCTCGATGATCATCTATCCGGTCATTCCAAAGGGTATGATAATTTTCAGAATCATAGCCACCGCGGCTCACTCTCTCAAGGATGTCGAGTACACCCTCAACGCTTTCAAAGAGATTCGTGAGAAACTTGACAAAGGTTTTTATGACGGAGATGACATTCCGTCTATGGCAATACGCTAACACCTTTTGTTATGAATCCTGATTTCTTTAAGGATAAGGTTATCATCATTACGGGAGCCAGCTCAGGGATTGGGTTGGCTTCTGCCAAATTATTCGGTTCCTTCGGGACAAAGGTGGTGATGGCAGCGCGCCATATCGACCGGCTTGAGGAGGAGGCTGCGGAAGTGTCAGCCGATCCGGGCAAAGTGCTTTGCGTGAAGACTGACGTCTCCTTGGAGGAGGACTGTAAGAATCTGATAGCCAAGACTATCGAGAAGTTCGGCAGAATAGACATTCTGGTCAATAATGCGGGAATCTCAATGAGGGCTATGTTCAAGGACCTTGATCTGAATGTCATAAAGTCTCTGATGGATGTTAATTTCTGGGGCACGGTCTTTTGCACGAAATTCGCTCTTCCGTATCTGCTTGAGAGCAAGGGGTCTGTTGTCGGCGTCATATCAATCGCCGGCTATTCCCCTCTTCCCGCAAGGACGGGTTATTCCTCTTCCAAATACGCTATTCGAGGATTTCTGGACTGCCTTAGGGTTGAGCATCTCTATGACGGTCTGCACGTTATGATCTTCGCTCCCGGCTACACCGCTTCCAATGTGCGCAATGCCGCTTTGACATCAAACGGCAAGCCACAGGGCGAGACTCCGCTGGACGAGGGGAAACTGATGAGCGCCGAGGAATGTGCGATGCATCTGGCCAAAGGGTTATATAAACGCAAATCCAGCTTGATACTTTCGTGTCTCGGCAAGGTCACGGTTCTGTTCCACAACATATTTCCGAATCTTACGGACAGACTCACTTACGCCTACATCAGTAGGGAAAAGGACAGTCCGTTCCACAAATAGAAAAAGTTATGACACGATTCAGAGTCCCGGGCAATATTAGGATGTGGTCACCGTTGATAGCGGTTATGCTGATTTTGACTATAGCGATGCCGAGATTCGCCAAATTCAATTATGACTACAAGAAAGGCGCGCCGTGGAATTACGAGACTCTGATTTCCCAGTTCGATTTCCCGATTCTTAAAACACAGGAGCAGATCAACGAGGAAAAGAATCTGGTCGGCTCAAAGGTCATTCCTTATTTCAGATATTCTGAAGAGACAGTGGACACGAGAATCAAGGCGGTGGATATGCTTGAGCTCGGCAGTCACGTTGGTCTCAAGAGTTCCATTCTCTCCTCTGTCAAGAGCCTTTACGACAAGGGTGTTATTTCCGACAAGGATGCGAGAATGGACAAAGACGATGACGCTTCTTCGGACGTGATCTTCATTCAGCGTGACAAAAGGGCTGTGAAGCGGCCTCTCAGCGAAGTCTACAAAGTCAGCGAGGCCAAAGTAAAACTTCTGGCGAGTCTCGGTTCCGCCTCCGGACAGGGAATCAACCTTGACTCTCTTCTGAAGAAGTCGGGAGCCTACGAGTTGATTGTGCCAAATCTTATCTATGACGAGCAGACCACCAATCTGGTGCACGCCGAATCGGCCGATTACATTTCTCCGACGTCAGGCTTCGTGAGCGCGGGGCAGCTGATTGTTTCCAAAGGAGAGATAGTAACGGGTGACATTGCGCAGATGCTCGATTCTTACAAGGTTGAGTATGAGAACAATATGGGCTATTCAGGGCCTAAACCTCTGTTCTGGATAGGCAACGCAATCATTTCTTTTCTGTTGGTTCTTCTGCTCCTCCTTACGATTCACTTTGTGGCGCCGGACCTGTTCGCTGACACGAAACGCTATCTCTATCTTCTGACGGTTTTCCTTCTGGCGTCGCTTCTGGCTTTGATTATCGGACGCATTAACCAGAAACTTCTGTATTTGATTCCGTTCTCTCTAAGCGCGCTCTACCTTCTGGCCTTCTTCAAGTACAAAATAATAATTCCTGTCTACATCATTTCGCTTCTGCCGCTTTTGCTTTTCTCAAACAGCGGGGTAGTGCTGTTTTCGATTTTTCTTGTCTCCGGAATGGTCACAATAATAGCGTTTAAGTTCTACAACAGAGGCTGGAAGCAGTTCCTGACTGCCGCCATAGTGTTCGCTGCAATGACATTGACTTATATCGGATTCAGATTCGTCGATTGCGCCAACGGCAATTTCTATCAGACTGTTCTTTACCTTTTCGTCTCCTCGCTTCTTACCGTGGCGGGGTACCCTCTGATTTATCTTTTCGAAAGGGCTTTCTCTCTGGTGTCCAGTTCCAGACTTATGGAACTTTGCGACCCTAACAACGAACTGCTGCACAGTCTGGAGCACAATGCTCCCGGATCGTTCCAGCATAGTCTTCAGGTGATGAATATGTCTGACGCGGCGGCAAGATCCATTGGGGCCGATGCGCTCCTGGCAAGGACAGGAGCTCTTTATCACGACATAGGCAAGATTGCCCATCCTCAGTGTTTCATAGAAAACGAATCCTTAGCTCCTGAGGCCGTGAGACAGCATTTTCACGATGGGCTCACTCCCGTAGAGAGTGCGAGGATTATCATACGTCACGTCGATGACGGAATCGACATTGCGAACAAATACCAGCTTCCGGAAGTAATCAAGGATTTTATCCTGACTCATCACGGCACCACTCTCACCAGATACTTCTACAACAAGTACCTTAACGAAGGAGGTGATCCAGCTAATGCAGATGAGTTCCGTTATCACGGGAAGAAGCCTTCCACTAAGGAGCAGGTCCTTGTGATGATTTGTGATTCGGTGGAGGCGGCGTCCAGATCGCTGAAGGATTACACTTCTGAAAGTTTCGACAGTTTCGTGGATAAAATCGTATCCTCTAAAATGGACGAGGGACAGTTCGATGAGGCTGACATCACTCTCAAAGAGTTGAACACGGTGAAAAAGGAGCTGAAATCCTATCTCGTGGGGGTCTACCACGAGAGGATTGTCTATCCTAAGGTTGAAGTGGGAAATCAGCATTGATATTTTAAGATAAAATTCGTATTTTTGCAGACTTTACTCCAGAATAATAATTTTTGATATATGAATATAGAAAAAAAACAAATCGATGATCTCAATATTGAGCTCTCGCTCTCTATCACAAAGGATGATTACGCTCCAATAGAGAAGAAGAAATTGAACGAGCAAAGGAAAAAGGCGGAGTTCAAAGGGTTCAGAAAAGGAATGGTTCCTATGCCGATGATTCAGCACGTCTACGGCGAACAAGTGCTTGTGGACTCTGTCAATGACATCATCTACGAGCAGTTGAACAAATTCATCAACGACAACAAACTCAAAGTGCTCGGAGAGCCTCTCGCAAGTGAGAACCAGCCTGAGAACAAGTGGGAGGACGGTAACGATTTTACGTTCAACTTCGACATCGCTCTTTCTCCGGAACTCAATTTCGAGGTGAGTAAAGAAGACAAGATAGTCTATTACAAGATTCAGATCACCGATGACGCCAAGAAGGAAATGAAGGAAAACTTCCTCAAACAGTATGGCTCCATCGAAGAAGGCGAGACTGCTAAGAAAGATGACTACATAGTGGCTGATTTCGAGCAGGAAGGCAAGAAAGTAGAGGGCTCTTACGTGACCGTGGCCAACGTTTCCGAGCCGTATCAGAGTAAGTTCATCGGTGCGAGGGCTGGTGACAAGTTCGAGGTGAATATGAAGGAGGCCTTCGCTAACGAGGCTGACATCAAGGACATCCTCAAACTTAAGGATGCCGCGGAGATGACCAATCCTGTGTTCTCTATGACAATCACCAAAGTCAGGACTTTCGTTCCGGCCGTGGAGAGTCAGGAGACTTACGACAAAATCTTCGGGGAAGGCAAAGTCAAGAGCACTGATGATTTCGACAAGGCCATTGACGAGCAGCTGGAGAACAACTACAAACAGGAGGCTGACTACAGATTCTCCGTTGACGCCAAGAATTATTTCGTGAACAAGGCCGCTATTGCACTGCCGGAAGCATTCCTGCAGAGATGGCTTCACAATATGAACAAGGACAAGTTCTCTATGGAGGACATCGCCAAAGAGATGCCTGCGTTCCTGGAGGATTATCGCTGGCAGATGGTCAGAGAGTACGTTATGGACAAGTTCAATCTTAAAGTCGAGAAAGCGGATATGCAGGAGGCTGCGTTTGCTTACGTTCATTATCAGTATGCTATGTACGGAATGGCGAATGTGCCTGAACAGCTTCTTCATGAGGCTGCCGAAAAGATGCTTTCAGACGAGCAGCAATCCCGCAGAATCCTTGATCAGGTTCAGGGACAGAAAGTCACCAAGGCTTTCCTTGACACAGTGACTCTGGAAAACAAAAAGATTTCCGTCGAGAAATTCCGTGAATTGAAGTAGTGGAAGGGATTACGACGCAAATTATTCGTATATTTGAATCAGGATCCTTCCGGGGTCCTGATTTTTTGTGATTTCTTATTTTACATTCTATGAAAAAGAACGATTTTGACAATTTCGCAAGCAAAAAATGCGGGATCAGTTCGATGACATTGGACAGATTCGAGTCTGCGACCGACGCTTACATAAACCCGACAATCATAGAGGAGCGCAAACTCAACGTGGCCTCAATGGACGTGTTTAGCCGTCTGATGATGGACAGGATCATATTTCTCGGCGTGCCTATCGACGATGACGTGGCCAATATTATTCAGGCACAGCTTCTGTACCTCGCTTCGGTCGACGGCTCTGCGGACATATCCCTTTATCTCAACACCCCGGGAGGACAAGTTACCTCTGGTCTGGGCATTTACGACACTATGCAGCTTGTGGAGCCTGATGTCGCGACTATATGCACGGGTATGGCCGCTTCTATGGGTTCTGTGCTGCTTTGCGCCGGCGCCAAGGGCAAGAGATCCGCTCTGCCTCATTCCAAAGTGCTTATCCATCAGCCTCTCGGCGGGGCTCAGGGACAGGCTTCGGACATTATGATAGCCGCCAAGGAGATCGAGAAGACTCGTCGCGAGCTGTGCCAGATAATCGCTGATCATTCGGGGCAGCCTTACGACAGGGTGTTTCAGGATGCTGACAGAGATTATTGGATGAGTTCAGCTGAGGCTCTTGAGTATGGTATGGTGGACGAAATCTTGTCCAAAAGAAAAAACGGCAACAAATAGCGATGGCAAAGAAAAAGACAACTGACAGATATTGTATGTTCTGTGGCAGAAGCGAGAAGGAGGTCCATCTTCTGCTTCAGGGAATTGACGGATGCATCTGCTCCGACTGCGTCAAATTGGCGAATGAGTACGTTTCCGACATGAGCAAGACAACCGCGCCCCCGCCTTCCAGAATCACTGACGCGATCAAGCCTAAGGAGATAAAGGCTTTTCTTGATCAATACGTGATCGGACAGGACAGAGCGAAAAAGCTGCTTTCCGTGGCGGTCTACAATCATTACAAAAGAATCAATCACAATCTCGCCGACAAGCCTGACGACGGAGTAGAACTGGAGAAATCCAATATTTTGCTTTGCGGCCCGACCGGTACAGGTAAGACATTGCTGGCCCGTTCCATAGCCAGACTTCTCAAAGTGCCTTTCACGATAGTGGATGCCACGGTGCTCACTCAGGCCGGCTATGTGGGCGAGGATGTCGAGAGCATCCTTTCCAGATTGCTTCAGGAGGCTGATTATGATGTCACCAAGGCGGAGAGAGGCATAGTCTTTATTGACGAGATTGACAAGATCGCGCGCAAGGGAGACAATCCATCAATCACAAGGGACGTTTCCGGGGAAGGCGTGCAGCAGGCTCTGTTGAAACTTCTTGAAGGAAACGTGGTCAACGTCCCGCCTCAGGGAGGAAGGAAACATCCTGAGCAGGAATTCGTGCACATCAACACTCAGAACATTCTCTTTGTCTGCGGAGGCGCTTTCGAGGGCATCGAAAGGCACATAGCTCAGAGACTCAACACTCAGGTGATAGGTTTCACGGCGTCGACTGTTAAGAAAGTGGACAAGACCAATCTGCTTCAGTATGTCGAGGCTGAGGATCTCAGGGCTTACGGCCTTATCCCGGAAATTGTAGGCAGGCTGCCGGTAGTGACGTATCTCGACCAATTGGACAAGAGCGCTTTGCTCAGGATTCTGACTGAGCCTAAGAACGCTATCATAAAGCAGTACAAGAAGATGTTCGAACTGGACGGTATGACTCTTGAGGTTGAACCGGAGGTTCTTAACCTGATTGTGGACAGTTCAATTAGTCACAAATTGGGGGCGAGAGGGCTGAGGTCCATCTGCGAGAAGATCTTTGATGATGCGATGTTCGATGCGCCATCATCCAAGAAGAAGACATTCAAGGTCACTCTGGATTACGCTAAACAAAGATTGAAATAACCTTATAATCACATAGTTATGAACGAGAAAGAATACATTGCACAGAACAAAGACAGATTTTTCGAGGAGCTTTTCTCATTGTTGAGGATTCCTTCGGTTAGCGCGTTGCCTGAGCATAAGGATGATATGGCGCGTTGCGCGTACAGATGGGTGGAATTGCTCAAGGAAGCGGGAGTCGATGAGGCCTCGGTGTGTCAGACCGAAGGCAATCCGGTGGTTTTTGCCACAAAGATGGTGGATCCGTCTTATTCAACGGTTCTGGTCTACGGTCATTATGACGTTCAGCCGGCGGAGCCATTGGAGAAATGGAACACGGAGCCTTTCGAACCTCAGATTCACGATGACGCTATCTGGGGTAGGGGAGCCGATGATGACAAAGGTCAGTCTTTTATGCATGCGAAGGCTTTCGAGTACCTTGTTCGTAACGGCAAACTTAAGCATAATGTCAAATTCCTGCTTGAGGGTGAGGAGGAAGTCGGCAGCACATCATTGTACAAATGGTCGTCCGAGCACAAGGATCTGCTGAAGGCTGACGTTATTCTGGTTTCGGACACGACTATGCTTTCCGACAAAGTGCCTTCCATCAATTGCGGTATGAGAGGTGTGACTTATGTGGAGTTGAATGTCACCGGGCCTGACAGGGATGTGCATTCCGGTCATTACGGAGGCGCCATCGCCGATCCCGTCAATGTGCTTTGCGATATGATCTCGTCTTTGGTTGACGAGGACGGACACGTCACTGTTCCGGGATTCTATGATGATGTAGCAACGGTTTCTCAGGCCGACAGGGCTCAGTTGAACAGAGCTCCGTTCAATTTAGAGGCTTACAAAAAGTCTCTAAATCTTGGCGACGTGGTCGGGGAGAAAGGCTACACCACTCTTGAGAGGGCCGGAATCAGACCTTGTCTTTCAGTGTGCGGAATCTGGGGAGGCTACACCGGACCCGGCTGCAAGACCATCATTCCGTCCACGGCAGGGGCTAAGATATCGATGAGAATAGTGCCGGATCAGGATTGTCACAAAGTGGCTCAGCTTGTCAAGGCTCATCTGGAGAAAATTGCGCCGTCATGCGTTAAAGTGAGTGTTCGTGAGGGTGACGGAGGCAACGGGTTCCTGATTCCCATCACTTCGGAGGCTTACAAGGCTGCGTCCAAAGCAATCGGAGAAGTCTATGGCTGTGAGCCGGTCCCGAGCAGAGGCGGCGGCAGTATCCCAATACTTGCGCATTTGCGCAATGTGCTTGGGATAGACCCTCTTCTAATGGGTTTCGGACTTGAGAGCGACGTGATTCATTCTCCTAATGAGAATTATCCTCTCAGGCAGTTTTTCGCCGGCATAGAGTCCATTGCTTTGTTCTACCAGTATTATCTTTAGCGGACTATGACAAGAGACGATTTGTACAAGCAGATCCTCGCAAAAAAGTCTATGCTTTGCGTGGGCCTGGACACCTCATTCGAGATGATGCCTCCCCACATTCAGGCTATGGCGAGAGACGGCGGGATTGCTTTCCAAGGTAAGTTCTTTCAAGGCAGAACCAGATCCGTGATTTCTTTTAACAAGGCGATTATCGATGCAACTGCGCCTTTCTGCGTCGCTTTCAAACCTAATCTGGCCTTCTATGAGAGCCTCGGTTTCGAGGGGATGAAGGCGCTGGAAGTGAGTGTGGACTACATCCGCAACACTTATCCGGACCATTTCATAATAGCGGACGCCAAGAGAGGGGACATCGGGAACACGGCCAAAATGTATGCTAAGACATACTTCGAGACTATGGATTTCGATGCGGTGACCATTTCCCCTTATATGGGTTCGGAGACTGTTCTGCCGTTTCTTGAGTACAAGGGCAAGTTCGCCATCGTTGTCGCTCTTTCCTCAAACAGTTCTTCATCCGATTTCCAGTTCTCTGTGCAGAACGCGAAACCTCTGTATCAGGTGGTGATTGAGAAGATGATGTCCATCTCCACTCCTGAGAACATGATGTTCGTCATCGGGGCCACCAAGGCTGACAAACTCTCGGAGATCAGAAGTTTCTGTCCTGACAATTTCTTTCTTGTCCCCGGAGTGGGGGCTCAGGGAGGCTCCGCTGAGGAAGTCATAAAGTTCGGCTCAAACGACAAAGGCGGACTGTTGATCAATTCCTCACGCGCGGTGCTCTATGCGTCTAAAGGTGAGGACTTTGCGAAAGCAGCGGCTCTCGTGGCGTCTGAGACAGCGTGTATCTAATAATTATTTATCATTATGAAACCACATTTTAACAGACTGTTTTTGCTGATAGCCGCTTCTCTCTTCAGCATGAGCGCATTACAGGCGCAGAAAGGCCCGCAGTGGCTTTCAGAAGCTGTGTTCTATCAGATTTATCCTTCATCCTACAAAGACAGCGACGGCAACGGCATAGGAGATTTGCCCGGGATCGAATCAAAGTTGGACTACATTCAGTCTTTGGGAGTAAATGCTCTGTGGCTCAATCCAATCTATGAGTCAGGCTGGTTTGACGGAGGTTACGACATTATTGATTTCTACAAGGTGGACCCTCGTTTCGGGACCAACACTGATCTTGTCAATCTTGTGGACGAGGCTCACAAGAGAGGCATCAAAGTCTGTCTGGATCTCGTCGCGGGCCATTCAAGCGACAAGTGCGAGTGGTTCAAGAAGTCTATGGAAGCGGATCACAATCAGCAGTACAGCGACTATTTCATCTGGACTGACTCAGTGTCAGACAAAGAAAAGCAGGAGATTGCAAAGAGAATGTCAAGTGACGATCCCGCTACCAGCAAAAAGGGACGTTTCGTTGAGATTGACGCCCCGAGGGCAAAGTACTACGAAAAGAATTATTATGCCTGCCAGCCGGCTTTGAATTACGGTTATGCAAAACCTGATCCTTCGCATCCTTGGGAACAGAGTCCTTCGGCTCCCGGTCCTCAGGCTGTAAAGCGAGAATTGATGAACGTGATGCAGTTCTGGTTCGACAAAGGCGTGGACGGATTCAGGGTTGATATGGCGGCAAGCCTTGTCAAGGACGATCCCGACAAGAGCGCTACCATCAAGCTGTGGGACGAGATTATGGCTTGGAAGGAGAAAGAGTACCCTCAGAAGGCTATGATCTCCGAGTGGAGCAATCCGACCCAGTCCATCGCGGCGGGTTTCAACATCGATTTTATGATTCACATCGGTGTCAAGGCTTATGCTTACCTTTTTTTCGATGCTGACGGCAGATGGGGGAAGAGCAACAAAATCGAGAATGCGTATTTCGAGACTGCCGGCAAGGGGTCGGTCAAAGAGTTTTTCGAGCATTATCTTGTGGAGTACGGCAACACAAAGTCTCGCGGATATATCGCCTTGCCTTCTGCTAATCACGATTTTCAGCGTTTGAGCGCGGGCAAACGTGACTCTCCTGATCAGTTGAAGGTTGCGATGACATTTCTTCTGACAATGCCCGGGGTGCCTTTCATCTATTACGGGGACGAGATCGGTATGAGGTTTCTGACTGACACTCCGAATGTTGAGGGCAGCCGCGACCGTTCCGGGACCAGAACGCCAATGCAGTGGGCCGACGATGCTTCCGCAGGCTTCTCGACTTGTGATCCTTCAATGCTATATCTTCCTGTCTTCACTAAGAATGGGACCCTTACCGTGGAGTCTCAGGAGAATGATCCTAATTCGTTGCTGAATTACGTCAGAGGGGTTCTTGCGCTTCGCAAGAGTTCCGCAGCTCTCGGCAACAACGGGGATCTTTCTGTCGTAAGTGATATGGATAGTCCTTATCCTCTCGTTTACAAGCGTTCCTCCGGATCAGAGTCTTTTCTCGTGGTCTTGAATCCTTCAGCTGAGCCTGTCAGTGTGACGGTGCCTGTGGCCGGAGAGATTTCAGTTGCGTGTGTGACGGGCAAGGTGTCCGCAAAGGCTGTCAAAGCCAAAAAAACAACTCCCGCCGGAACTTCTGTGAAGCTTGCGGGAGTGTCTGCAGCCGTTCTGAAGATCAATTGATTTTCTATTTCAGATTGTCTTCGAAGTAGTTCGTGACCTTGTCCATCAAGTGGATCCGGTCACGACCGAAGACATTGTGCTGAGCGCAAGGATAAGGAAAATAGTCCAGCTGCACATTGTTCTTGACGCACTCTCTGACGAAGCTCAGACTGTGCTGCCAGACCACCGTGTTGTCCACCGCACCCTGACATATCAGGAGTTTGCCTTTCAAGTCTTTGGCCTTGTTGATCAGACTCGTTGCGGCGAATCCTTCAGGATTGCTTTCAGGAGTGTCCATATACCTTTCCCCGTACATCACTTCGTACCATTTCCAGTCAATCACCGGACCTCCGGCAACGCCGACTTTGAAAACTTTCGGGTACTCGGTCATAAGGGATATGGTCATAAACCCTCCGTAGCTCCATCCGTGGACTCCTATTCTCGAAGTGTCGGCGTAGGGGAGCGAAGAGAGCATCTTAATGCCTTCCATCTGGTCTGCCGTCTCGGCCTTACCGCAGAAGTCATGAATCGCCTTCTCAAAGTCGGCACCTCTGTTCTGAGTTCCTCTATTGTCTTGAACATAAACGATATAGCCTTTCTCGGCCATTAGCATTTCCCACATCCTTATCTGGGCGAGCCAGCTGTCCGTCACCATTTGCGAGTGAGGGCCTCCGTAGACGTAGAGTATGACGGGGTACTTCTTCGCAGGGTCGAAATCAGCAGGCTTAATTAGCCTGTAGTAATTGTCGTATTTCCCGTCAGCGCTTTTCACTGTGCCGAGCGCTACCCCGCCGGTCGCGAACTCTTCGAGCGGGTCTTCGCCCGTGAACAGATTCTTTGACTTCTTCCCGTCTGTGGATTTGACGTCAATCATTCTCGGAACATTGAGACTGCTGTAATTGTCTATGAACCATTTGCAGTCCTCTGACATTTCGACATTGTGCCATCCTTCTTCTTTTGTCAGTCTTAGCGGAGTGGAAAACTTGTCGGACTCCGGAGTCCTGCCGAGGGAAATGTCAATTCTGAAAAGATGATTCTCTACAGGGGAGATTTCAGCGGAAGTGTAATAGACTGACTTGCCGTCATTTGCAATGTAACTTACGTCAGCATCGACTTGTGTTAGTCTTCTTACCGCCCCTTTCGCGTCACAGAGGTAGAGATTCTTGTAGCCGTCTCTGTTGTCAGTGCGATAGATGAACCGGTCAGTGTCTTTCAGAAAATGGATTTTGTCAAGCGGCTCCACGAATTTCTCATTGTCTTCTGTAAGAACGGTTCTGACGAATTCACCTGTGGAGGCTTTGTACATATTCAGCCTAAGGTGCTTCTGTGAGCGGTCAAGTACTTGAATGAACACGAATTTGTCGTCCGGGGACCAGCTTATGTTTGTCAGGTACTGGTCGTAGCCGAAATCGTCCGCCGCCGCATAGACAGTGGCGTTTGAGGCGAGATCATAGATTCCGAGACGCACGTTTTCCGAACTCATTCCGTTCATAGGGTATTTGATGCTCATCAGTGATCCCGTGCGGGTGTTGATGTCCAGAAGCGGAAAATCAGTGACCTGAGATTCGTCTTTGCGGTAGAAAGCGATTTTCTTGCCGCTGTTCGACCAAAAAAAGCCTTCCTCGATTCCGAATTCGTTTCTGCTCACGATCTGTCCGTAGGTGATCTGGTCATTCTCGCTTTCTGCGATAACGTGTGAGTTGCCCAGAGAGTCATTGTAGTAGAGACTTTTGCCTGATGTGTAAGCTACATTCTTGCCTTCGTTTTTTTCGGTAGACTCCGGTACTGTTGTCCAAGTTGCGGGGTCGTAGCATCTGACAGTGTCTGCTCCGTCCTGAACGATGTGATTGTCGGCGTCCCAGCGGATTCTGTCCGATTTTACTCTGGTGTTGAGACCGAGAACCGCTTCCTCCATAGTCATCATCCTGCCGTTCTTGTTGGCGGGGTGGCTTTTTATCAGCCCCGGCTGTGCGCTTGAGAGCAGTGTCGTGGCGAAGACGCAGATTAAAGACGCCGCAATGCTCTTTCTATTAACGTTCATGGTCTTTGACTGATATGATTTTGTCCACAATGTATTTCTGCTGTCCTCTCCACGGCAGTGCGCCGATGTACTCCTTGTAGCCGAGCTCGACTTCTTTGCCGCTGCACATCATCAGAGAGTCCGCTATGGCCTTGTCGGTCACTGAAAATTCAAATTCATAAGACTGAACCGCTCCGCTTCCTTTGGATCCTCTGAATCCTGACTGTATGATGCGGCCTTCGTAGGTCTTGAATACATATCCTTTGTACACAACCTGATTCAGTTCTCCGGCTTTGACCCCTTCTCCGAACACGAAGTAGAATCGGAAGAACACGAAGCCAGCGAGGGCCACGAACACGATTCCTATTATCCAGCCGATAATGTGATTTTTTGTTGCCA
>JBAYFJ010000048.1:0-13829 GCA_041667245.1 Bacteroidales bacterium
CAGCAGGAGCTTTGGCCTCAGCCTGAGAAGTGTTCACACCTTCTGAAGCGAGAATGCTCATATTCTTTTCCTTAATTCTGGCCTTCTTTCCGGAAAGCTTTCTAAGGTAATTAATTTTGGCTCTGCGTACCTTTCCGACTTTGTTCAGTTCGATTGACTCGATAAAAGGAGAGTTGAAAGGGAAAATCCTTTCGATTCCGATACCGCCTGAAACTTTACGGATTGTGAAAGTCCTGGTGTGGATGCTTGCCCCTTTTATGGCCATAATAACGCCTCTGAAGTTCTGGAGTCTGAATTTCTCACCCTCCTTGATTTTGTAGGTGACGGTAACGGTGTCACCTGCTTTGAACTTCGGAAATGTTGCGACTTTTTCGTTAACAAAAGCCTGCTGTGCAATTGATAATAAATCCATTTTAATAATTATTTAGCGCAACGTTGCCCAATTCAATATTAACGAAGTGCAAGAGGTTGCTGTTTTTTAAGGACTGCAAATTTACTAATTTTTTTCTTTAAGACAAATTTTATCATTAAAATATGTTCTTTTCCTTGTCAAAAAGATTTTTGTCATCTCTGTTTAGGTCCGGAGTGAATGACGGATTGGTTCTGATGGATTCGAAAAGAGTTTTCTCGCTCCCGCTTAATTTTCGAGGTATCCACACCATAATCTTCACATACAAATCACCTTTGCCGCTTCCTCTTAATGAAGGAAGTCCTTTGCCTTTGAGTTTGACAATAGTTCCGGACTGTGTGCCGGGCTCGAGTTTGATCTTGTAGCTTCCGTCAAGACAAGGGATTGACAAGTTGGTGCCAAGCATAGCGTCCGTGACGGAAATAATCTGCGAATAGAAAAGGTTGTTGCCATCCCTTTTGAGAGTAGGATGCTCAGTCTCTTCAATAACCACCAGCAAATCACCGCACGGTCCATTGTGAAGTCCGGCGTGACCCGCTCCGCGAACTGTAAGCTGCATATCGTGCTCCACGCCTGCGGGAATCTTCACCTTCACGGTCTCCCTCTTGCGGACAAGACCGGTTCCTGAACAAGAAGAGCAAGGATGAGTAATTATTTTGCCTGTACCGTTGCATTGCGGGCAAATAGTGTAGGATATGCTCCTGCCGAAAAAGCTTGACGTGACGTGCTGAACCTGACCTGTGCCGTTGCAGGAAGTACATCTTTTTATGTCCGAGCTGCTTTTAGCTCCTTTACCCGAACAATCCGGGCAAGGCACGCTTCTTAAGATTGTTACAGATTTCTCAACACCCGTGGCAATCTCTTCCAAAGTCAAAGACACCCTTGTTCTGATGTCGCGCCCTCGGACCGCAGCGGACTGCTGGGAAGAGGACCCTCTCTGGCTGCCGAAGCCCCCGAAACCACCGAAACCGCTGAATCCCCCGAAGTTTCCTCCGAACAAATCATTCAGAATGTCATCGAGATTTCCGAAACCTCCGCTGAAGTCAGGAGCCCCCTGACCGTTCACGCCTGAGAAGCCGAATTGATCGTATTTAGCCTTCTTGTCCGGATCGCTTAAAATGGAATAAGCCTCCGAAGCCTCTTTGAATTTGTCTTCGGCGGTTTTTTTCTCAGCATCAGTACCGTTTACCCACTTGTCGGGATGCCATTTGATGGCAAGCTGCCTGTATGCGTTCTTTATCTCATCTGCCGAGGCGCTTTTGCTCACGCCCAGCACTTCATAGTAATCTCTTTTTTCAGCCATTTTGTCAGTATTCTATGCGCCAACGATAACTTTAGCATATCTCAGGACCTTGCCGTTCAGAAGATAACCTGTCTGAATGACATCAATTACGACACCTTTCTTTTTGGAATCTTCTGTTGGGAACTGTGTCACGGCCTCGTGGAAATCAGTGTCGAACTTCTCTCCCTTTGCCTTGATTCGTTCAAGTCCCTTGCTTTTGAGGTAGGAGAACAATTTGTCGAAAATGAGTTCGGTGCCTTCCTTTGCCGCTTTGTCCGAAGACTTCTCAAGCAATTCAAGCGCCCTCTCACAGTCATCCAAAATCGGCAGCATACCCTTGATAGTCTCTGCAGAAGCGGTGCCCACAAGAGCAAGTCTCTCTTCCGCGCTTCGCCTGCGAAAAGTCTCGAATTCAGCCATCAGGCGAAGGTAATCGTCCTTTTCTCTGGCAAGATCCTCACTCAGTTTCCCGGATTTTTTCTCCAGTTCCTCAATCTTCTCATCTCGAGCGTCCTTCTTTTTGACTTCTTCTTTCTGAGGCTCTTTTCCTGCGTTCTTCTCTGCGCATTTCTTTTTCTCTTCTTCTTTTTGCTTTTGCATATTGTTTTAATTTTCTATTCTTTTCCGAAAACACACCAAGCAGTGTGAGAATAATAATTGCCCATATCATAGTAACCTGTCCGCTGAATTTGGGTGCTATTCAGAGAACTACACTCAATTAGCAAATAATCTGCCAGTGCCTTTCACTGCCATAATGTCATACAATCATAATAATTTTCGATATGAAAGCTGCTGATTTCGATTCACAAACAGACAATTCTCGAATAAAATCACTAATATTGCACTTCAAAACGTAAAACATAAACTTTAAAACCAATAAAAATGTCAAGATTCTTTGATCCGCCGGTACCCAAACCACAGCTCCCGGAAGAAAAAATTCCAAAATTCTACAAATCGATGAGATTTAAAGTCTTTATGGGGGCCTTCCTCGGCTATGCCGGCTATTACTTAGTGCGTAAAAATCTGTCATTGGCTGCTCCGGGCATGATTCAGGACGGTCTGATTGACAAAGCTGGAGTGGGCATCGCAATGTCCGCAGTCTCCATTGCATACGCATTCAGCAAGTTCATAATGGGCAGCGTCTCAGACCGTTCGGACGCAAGGAAATTCCTGGTAGTCGGCCTTGTGCTGGCAGCCATAACTATGATTGCAGCCGGACTTATTCCTTTCGGTGCCAATTCTGCCGTCAACGTCGTTATCATCTTCGTACTTATGCTGATTGTGGGTTGGATTTCCGGTATGGGCTGGCCCCCTTGCGGAAGAATAATGGCCCATTGGTTCTCGCAGAACGAGAGAAGTTTCAAGATGTCTATCTGGAACACTTCCCATACGCTCGGCAGCGGTACTCTCGGCCTTCTTGCAACGGCAGGCGTGACCCTTCTGGCAGGCTGGGGAGTATCCCAGACTTGGAGGGGCGCTTTCATTCTTCCTGCTTGTGTGGCGCTTTTGATAGCCGCCTTCTGCTGGTGGGCACTGAGAGATACGCCTCAGTCCTGCGGTCTTCCGTCGATAAATGACTATAGACACGACTATTCCGGCGTCAAATCCAAAGTGAAAGACACTGATAAGATACCTTTCAAGACTCTGTTCGTGGATTACGTGTTCAAGAACAAGTTCCTATGGATCATCGCGATGGCCAATGCATTCGTCTATATGGTCCGTTACGGTGTTGGAGATTGGGCTCCTATCTATCTTCAGGAGTCAGGGCTGATGTCTGCCAATGAGAGCAACCTGGCCTTCTCGCTGCACAACTATGCCGGCATCCCCGGTACCATAATCTGCGGCTGGATCTCAGCCAAATTCTTCAAAGGAAGATGCACCCCTCCTAATGTGATATTTATGGGATTGGTACTTGTAGGAACTCTGCTTTATTGGCAGGCCGGGAATGTGGCTGCTCTTTTCGCCGCTCCGGGTACGGCCGCATTTATGCCGATGGCAAAGGGCATAATCTATTTTGCATTGATTCTCGTCGGTTTCTGCATTTACGGACCTGTCGCGCTTATTGGCATCCAGGCTCTTAATCTTGTACCTAAGAACGCCGCGGGAACTGCGGCTGGTTTCGTGGGACTTTTCGGCTACCTCTTCGGAGATGCGATTCTCTCGAAAATTCTAATGGGAACCATAGCCCAGACGTCAGGCTGGCACGTAACATTTATGATGCTGTCCATCGCCAGTGTCCTTGCGGCTATTCTTTGCGCATTGACTTGGAACACCGAGAAGAAATTGGCTGAACAGGAGAAATAATTCTTTCTTCTTTGTAACTAAAAAGCGGGCGGCTTGGAAATCCGAAATGGATTCAAGCCGCCCGCTCTATTTAATTGTCGTTGAAGCTAAAGCTCAACGACTTTGATGTTGTCAAGGTACCAGCGCTTGCAGACTGAACCATCCTTTGAGGTTGACAGGCCCGTAGGAGCGATTGTAATCTTAGTGTCGGCCGTGATGCCCTTGAGCTCGACTGTTACTGTCATCCAATGAAGGTCGTAAGGCTCTGCTCCCGCTTTCTGATCGGAAGTGAAGCACTCGCTCTTCTGGCTTTCCGCACCGCTTACGATGACTTTGCCTGGAGTGCCCTCGACAATAGAAACATAAATGTCCGCTACGTCGACCTCACCTGCGCCTGTGAGTTGAGCGCACCAGTTGAATGACAACTTAGCGTTTGTAGGAGCGGTCAAATCCTTGAATTGAGGTATCTGGAAACCGGTGTGATAGCCTGTCTTGCCCATCTTCCAATAGCAGTACTGTGGATAGACTACCTTAGGTTCCGGGTTCAAATCAACATAGCCCTGCTCCATAAATTCCTCTCCGATTGTTTTGCCGTTAACGACGAATTTGCTGTTGTTGCTGTAGACATTCGGAGCGTTGGAACCTACATCCTGAGTTCCAACCGCATCTCCGATAGTGCCGTACCCGGCTGCCGCGTAAGCGTCAAGATAAGGCTGCATCCAAGAGAAGTCATCGTTGAAGATAATGGTCTCGAACAATCCCTCATCTTCAAATGATGACGCGAACACATTCAGCACCGGCTGCGCCACTCCTGCGAAATAACCGTTGACTCTTACAATATGCCCGTTCAACGCATCCACTCCGAGTGAGGAAGGCGCTTTGAAAAGGTTTATGGACAATGCTTTGGTGGCGTCTATGACGAATTTCTTTCCTGAGTATGCCCCGACCGACAACTTGTTTCCGTTCAGTACTCCCAATGCGCTGATGTAAGTGATGGCGTCGGAAGTGTAGGTGTCTATTGTCGAAGTGATGTCAGTAGCCTTAGGATAGGTCACCGCAGAATGGGAAGTCACCGTGAGTTTGTCGACGGTCGTGACTGCAGGCAAACCAGCGTATTTTCCCTTGTCACCTCTGAAAGCGACGACGTCTCCGGCGCTGACCGCAGGGGTGGTGTTGAGAACGTAAACCTGAGTGGTCCCGTCAGACGCTACGAAGCCTTCGGTAGTGACTGCGACAACGGTTGCCGTAGGCACTATAACGACAGTCTCGTCAGCAGCGGCAGCTATCTGGCTCACCGTGAAATTGGCGATGTCTCTGTACTTGTCTCCCTTCTGGCTGACGACCACCGTAGCCTCGCTTGCGAGGGTTTGCCCTTTGAAAATGACATTGGCTTTCCTCGGATTGTCAAGGCTGCCGTCTCTGAGGTTGTCAGAGACACTGACAGTAACGTCAGTAGTCCCTGATCCCGTGCAAGGAGTCACAGTCACCCATTCAGGGCAGTCAAGAATCCAGTCAGCGTCGGAGTAGACTGTGATAATCTGCTCTCCGGCATTCTGACCGTCGAATGTGAGGGTCTTAGCGCTCGCAAGGACCGCTTTGGCCAAAGATGGGTCATCGTCTTTACACGACGTTGCGAGAGGCAACATCCCGATAGCGACGAGAACGCAACTGATTAAATATATGAATCGTTTCATTATTTTCGGATTTTAAGATTAATAGCCAAGGCCGTCATCCCAGCCCGGATTCTGAGCCAGATTCTTGTTGAGTGAACGGTCATTGATAGGAACAGGGTACAGGTAGTCTCTTTCCTCGTTGAATTCGTGGCTGGTTTTCTGGTAAGGATCAAAGAAGCCTTTGTCTCCGTCGCTGAGGATGATGTCCTCCCCGATTTTCCAAATGTAAGCGCTGACGCTTGTCGGCTTGTCATTGCCTTTGTAAATGCAAAGATCAGGCTTTCCGTCTCCTGAGAGATCGTATTCGCCAGGTCCCGGGATGTACATTCCGTACAACTGCTGATTGATACATTTGCCTTCCTTCCATCTGCACAGATCGGAAAGTCTGAAACCTTCCTGAGCGAGCTCAACTGATCTCTCTCTGCGGATTTCAAGAATGACACCTTTGTTGGTCCCGGTTACGTTTGCGTAGCCGTATTTCTCGCTTGTCAGATACCAGTCAGGATTGGCATTCGCCTCGCTCATATTCAGATTGCCCATTCCGACTCTGTCTCTAATGAGCTTGATTGACTTGTCTATGTCGTCTTGAGTGAGAGTTCCGAGTTCTGCCTTAGCCTCAGCATAGTTTAGCAGTACTTCGCCGAATCTGAAGACTGGCAGATCGTTGTAGGATCTGTCGGAACGGTTCACGTCATCGTTCAACGCTTTGTCTTTCAAATCCATAACGAACTTTATAGGCTGGAAGCCTGTCATAGTTTCGTCAAGTTTCGGAGAGTCATAGCTCTTTGACGTGCTTGCCCAGCTGAACCCGGGAGTGATCACGCTCTGAGCCAGACGCGGGTCACGATCCTTAATCTCATCCTTGAAGCTCTTGCTTTCCCATTCCGGGATGTCGGTGAATCTCGATCCGTCCTTCATAAGATAGCGATCTACAGCTTTTTTTGTCATTCCTACGCTTCCCTGTGAGGACCAGAAAGAGTAGGCGGTAGTGTTGTTGAACAGCTCAAGTCCCTTGTCGAATTTGATTGCGAGAAGGTACTCGCCCTTGTCCGCATCCACCTCGGTGAACAGAGTTCTGTAGTCCACGTTCGGCTTGCCGGTTGAATAGAGTTTGTATTTGCCGCTTTGCATAATAAGCAGAGCAGCGTCAGCCGCCTGATTAAGGTAATAGGCAGCATCGTGAGCATCGGGATCGTCAGGGAATGACAGAGAGTGGTACTTCATATATGTTCCCTCATACAGGCAGAACCTTGCTTTAAGAGCCAAAGCCGCCCATTTGTTGACACGGTAGACAGAAACGGCAGAAGGCAGGTGCTCAATGGCGTAGTCCACGTCTTCCAGCATTTTTCTCATCACGAACTCACGTGAGTCTCTCGCACCGAAGACCAGAGGATCCGCGGAACCGAGTTCCTTTTCAACCCAAGGCACATCTCCGAAAGCCTTGACTTTCTCGAAGTAGAAATAAGCGCGGAAGAATCTTGCAAGTCCCGTGTACTCCTCAACCAAAGCAGCGTCAGGACAGTTGTTTATGTTCCCGAGAAGTGTGTTGATCTTTCTCAAGACTGACCAAGACCAGCCTCCGCCAGTGTCAGGCACGGTTCTGTAAGTGCCGCCGCGAAGAACGTTGGAAAGGGTTCTGCACACGTACTCGTCACTCTGCTCTTCGTAGATTTCCTGATCAAACAGACTGTAATAGAATGAGTTGGAGAATAGCTGAAGATCAGTTTCAGTGCGGAAATAGGACTCGGGGGATAGTGTGTCCTTAGGTGTCCTATCAAGGAAGTCGCAGGATGTTGCGCAAAGTGCGACTGCCAATATTAATGTTAAATACTTTTTCATTGTCGTCTAATCTTTAGAAAGTGACATCGATACCGAACATAAAGGTCTTCTGCCAAGGATAGAACGCATTGTTATATGCGCTTCCGCCGTCATCATCGCGGGTGAATGCCGCTTCCGGATCGATGTATTTGCTGTGCTTCTTGAAAGGTGACCAATAGGCGAGATTCTCTCCTGAGAAATAGACTCTCACGTTGTCAATGTGAATCTTTTTGGTAATGTACTCAGGAATTGTGTAGCCGACTGTAAGATTCTTGAATCTCAGATATCTGATGTTCTGAATATATCTGCTGTTCACCGCACCGAGTTCGGCCTGTCCTGAATGTGCAGCATATTGTCTCGGTCTCGGGAAATAAGCGTCCTTGTTGTCTACCGCCCAGACATCGTCGAGGAAGTCTTTGGCCAGATAAGAGCAATAAGGGTTGGCATAAGGGCCCCAGAATATCATACTCTCGTAAGGAGGGTACCAATAGTGGTTGCCGGTGCCCTGGAATATCGTGGACACGTCAAATCCCATCCAGTCGAATCCCAGAGAAAAACCATACTGAAGGCTTGCCAGAGAATTGCCGAGCACTTTGCGGTCGCCCGGGTCGTCGGCCGTGTTGGCGCCGATGGAAATCTTGTTGTCCCCGTCAGTGTCGACATACTTGAGGTCTCCTGCGAGGAATCCTCCGTTCATTCTTGTCTTGATGTAGCTGCAATCTATGTTGCTCGTGTAGGCTTTAGCCTCTTCGTCTGAATCAAACAGTCCGTCGACGGTAAAGCCCCAGATGTCCCCGATTCTCATACCTTCGTAATAGCCCTTTGCGAAAGACTTGTCAGGATTGTCGAATTTGGTGATTTCGCTTCTGTAGTCGGATAGACTGCCTTTTACATAGTAGTTGAACGGTTTCCCGGAGACTTTAACCTGGTCTCTCCAGCCGAGTGAAAGCTCGTAGCCTGAAGTCCTGAGGTCAGCCGCATTCATTTTAGGTGATGACGCTCCGTAAATGGACGGTAGCGCAACCCCGCTTGTGAGCATATCTTTTGTGTCTCTTATGTACACTTCGCCGGTGAACTCCAACCTGCTGTCAAACAGAGATGCGTCAAGCCCGAGGTTGTACTGCTGCGATGTCTCCCAAGTAAGGTCGGAAGCATTAGGCGAGGAAAGACTGGAAGACTTAGGAAGAGAAGATCCCTCTCCGAAAGTGTAGTTTAGATCACTGGAAGACACTTTTCTCAGGTATGCGTAGTTTGAAACGTTCTGATTGCCCAGACTTCCGAAAGAGGCGCGCACCTTAAGATTGTTCACGATCTTCTTTGCAGGCGCGAAGAAAGGCTCCTCAGACACTCTCCAGCCTCCTGACACAGAAGGGAAGAAGCCCCAGCGTGAGCCGCTTGCGAATCGTGATGTCCCGTCATAACGACCGCTGACCTCAGCAAGGTATTTTCCTTTGTAGTCGTAGTTCAAACGGGCGAAGAAGCCCATCAGAGCGTATTCGCTCTGACCTCCGCTCACTTGGGTGATTACTTCTCCGTCAGCGTTAGGACCAACGAGATCAAGGTCGTTGAGATCTTTGGAAAGCAGGTTCTGTCCTATTGCTCCGACACCTTTGTAATTCTGGGTCTCAAGGTTGAAACCGCCGACCGCTGTAACGTGATGAACGTTCTTGTAGGTCTCCTCGTAAGTGGCGAAGATGTTGGAAGACACGTAGTTGTAAGTACCGACTGATTCTGACAAAGCATCCTGTCCGGCGCCTGTGGAGTACACTCCAAGTGCTTCGCCCGGATTGACCCTGTAGACGAAATTGGTCCTTCTGTTGGTGTTCCTGTTCTGGAACAGTCTGTAAGTGTAATTCGCCGTGAGCCAGAAAGTTCTCACCGGCTTGATCACGATTTCCGTGGTGTTGGCAAAGTCCGATTTCCTGTCCTTGTTCACGTTCTCTTTGTTGCCCAAAGCGATGTGACGGCCGTTACCTACTTTGTAATTGATGTAAGGAGTGGCATACAGCCAGGTTCCGTCAGGATTCTTTGTGGTGAAGCATGAGAGGAAGTGTCTGGATGAATATGCGATTGCGTTCTCAACGTTGTCGACACCCTGATAGCTGTAGGACGAAGAGTAGAATGAAGTGTTGTTGGACATCTTGACGTACTTGTTGATGTCGAAGTCCAGTTTCGCTCTGAGGTTGTATTTTCCGAACACGTCAGGCTTGGCTTTGATGATGCCGACTTGACGGTCATAAGAACCTGAAAGCAGATACTTCACGCCTTTGCTCCCTCCGGAGATCGAGACGCTGTGTTCCATTGTAGGATGCTGGTCATTGAACAGTTCGTGCCAGTAGTCTGTGTTGGCATAATAGGCCCACTGCTTCTTGCCGTTTCTTTCCTGCTCCACAACCCAAGGTCTGTCAGGATTCTCGGTTTTGTCGTTGACACGGGCGAGAAGCTGCTGCATGTCGTAGCCATTGTAGGTGATGTACACCTCGTTGTCAGCCTGCTTGAAAAGGTTGTGAGTGTAGACTGACCAATAACCTCTTGTCTCATAATCAGTTGATGTGGTAGGCTCTTCCCAGCCGAAGCGTCCGCTGTATCTGACTGTAGCTTTGCCTTCGCTATTCGAGCCGGATTTGGTGGTGACAAGAATCACTCCGAAGGCTGCTCTTGCTCCGTACACTGCCGCTGCCGCCGCATCCTTGATGATTGATATGGAAGCGACGTCATTCGGATTGACTCTGTTAAGATCGCCGATTGCGCCGTCTATCAAAACGATAGGAGATGCTCCGTTAATGGAAGTCACACCACGGATGTTGATGCTTGCTGTGTTGCCCGGGTTACCTGAGGAGGTGCTGATGTTAAGACCCGGGACGCTGCCCTGAAGCATTGTCGTGACAGAGTGGGACACTCTGTTCTGGAGTTCTTCTCCCTGCACAGCGGTGATGGCGCCGGTGAGATTGACTTTTTTCTGCGTACCGTAGCCGACGACCACGGTCTCGTTAAGAGTCATCTGGTCTTCGCTGATGGTGATAACGGCTGTGTTTGTCTTACCGGATACGATGTAAATGGAAGACACATAGCCAAGGCAAGATACATCGAGCTTGACATCGCCTGAAGGTACTTCCATTGAAAATCTACCGTCAAGGTCTGTAACAGCTCCGTTCTTTGTTCCAACAACCATAACGGCGGCTGAGATAACCGGCTGCCCTTTCTGGTCAAGAACAGTTCCTGTAATAGTCCTGTTTTGCGCGAAGGCTGAGATGCTACTCAGGCCTGCAAGCGTCAGGAACAAGCATACAGAAAGCTTGAATAATTTACTTAACATAATGATAAGGTTAATAGATAGTATGAAATATTAGTTGTAAGTAGCGACAGAGAAGGACTTCGGCCTGGTCATAGTTTCTTTGTAGACGTTGCCGAACTGGTCGGTGACTTCGAAGTTCAAGGTCGACGTGGCGGAAGAAGCCTTTACTCTGAAAAAATGATTGGTGTAAGTCGTAGGGAATGAGTATTTAGTGACTCCCGCATCGGCCCTTCCTGCCTCGTAGGCGATAATGTGGAGAGGGTCAAGTGTGTTGAGTCTTGTCAACGGCAGTTCTTTGCCGTCCTCGGTTACTTTGATTGTCCAATAGCGGTTGTAGTTCCAGACATTCAGGTAGACATAGTTCTCGCTGCTTTCAGTGCCCCATCTGCTTGACCAGTCATTGAAGACTTTTGCGGCGTCCGCAGTGGCGTTCGGAGCGAATTTGGCGGCGTTGATGGTGATTTGGTTGCCGTCATAAGTCCTGAACTGGTAGTCTATGTCTCTTCCGGTGCCTTTGAATTGCCATTTCAAGTCATTTCCCGAGACGGTGAAAATCTGATAGCCTCCGGGGGTACCGTCTGTGCTGAGGTTTATGTTTGCGAGTTTGCCTGTCCACCACCACGATCCGCAGACTGCTCCCGAGTTGTGCTCGTACAAGTCTCTGCCTTGTGCGATGTCATCGGTAGGGGTCACGTTATAGACAACGTGGGTGTGGCCGGTCACCAGATCCAGATTGTAGCCGCTGAGAAGATCTAGAACCTGTTTTGTGTTCTCAGTTCTGTAGGACGCTCCGTCGTAGACAAAGGAACTTGTGCCGGAAAAGGTGAAGAATTGTGCGTGTGTCGTGAGAATCACAGGCGTCGATTTAGAAACGTATGACAAGTCTTTCGCAAGCCAGGAAATCTGATCCTGAGTGAAATCCTTAGTGTAGTTGCGGCTTGTGGACCCGTCATAACTGCTGCAGTCGATGTCGTCCAGCACTATGTAATGGTACTTTCCTATGTTGAACGAGTAGAAAGTCGGAGCTATGGTGCTGACGTATTTCTTTTCAGCCCCCATATCCGAGTAAGTCTTCATATCGTTGTCGTGGTTGCCCATAGTGTGGAAAATAGTAAGTCCGTCCACTCGGTTGATCTCTTCCAAATACTGCGGGAGGGCGAAGTTGTTGTCGTACCAATAAAGATCCCACGTCATATCCCCGAGAGTCATAGCATAGACCTTTTTGGTTTTGTTGGCATTTATGAATTTGGTGACGTCATTGGTGAAATCCCTGAACTGGTTGATGTCGTTGGTCCTGTTGGCCAGATGCATATCTCCGAACATCAGCATTATGTAATTGTCCTGATTCACCTTGGTAAGTTGGAAATCCACTCTCTCAAGAGTCTTTTCATCTGACTTGAGCATATAGTAGTTCTTGGGAAGAACGCCGTCATTCTCAACCTCGTATCCGCTCGGAATGGAGATGAACACGTAGCCGCGAGCCTTGGCTGATTTAAGCTGGTAGAATCCTTTCTCGTTGCTTGCCGTTACCTCTACTCCATCGGACACTACTGCTCCGGGCACTCCGACTCCGTTGCACAGAACGGCTCCGTAGACAGTACTTGAAGGATCCGGTGTGAAATCAATCTTCTCAACTATGTTGACATAAGTGCTACCTATCCCTTTCTTTCTTGAGTCTCTCTTGATTGAACAAGTGTAGTCACCGGTGGTGATTGAAGAAGGCAATGTGGCCGTTACTTGGGTGGAAGTTATTGAGGTTATTCTTGATATGAGAGAAATGCCTTTGTCGCTCATAAAGATTATCTGATCTGTTTCAAGAGGGACTTTGCCGTTTGAGACAGGAATTGTGTAACTATCGTTCGCCGCGCCTTCGATTACGGAAGGTATGGTGAGCTCCACATCGAAAGTGTCTTGCGCTGGTTTGTCATCGCCTCCGCAAGAAGCGAGGGTGAGGCAAAAGATAAGAAGAATAGTCAAGCCAATGTGCTTGATGAAAAAAGATATCGACATAAATGAGATGTTATTAATGTTTGTTCGGTGGTTTTTCTTTTTACCGAACAAATATCTAAATTTTTTTCCGAAATGCAAAAAGTTTCGATATATAATATATCAACTTTCAAATAGAAACTCTGCGATGTGTGTCAGATCATTTCTTTCTGGCTTTTCCGAACGAGCCGAAACGATAGGTGAATCTTAGGAGAATGTATCTTTGAAGCGTATTCGTCTCAATGTCATTGTAGTAGTCGTCTCTGACTATTCTTCTTATGTTGTTGGACTGATTGAGCATATCGTAGGCGTACAGCCCCAATGACGCTTTCTTTTTCCAGAACAGCCAGGACGCCTCAGCATTCCATATAAAGGCCGGTTCGCTGAAGCCTTGCGTGAAACCTTTGTAGAAGGTGTAGTCGAAGTCTGTTTTTATGTTTATTCCTATGGGAATTTTCAAAGTTCCTGAAAGGCGCATAGTGTTTCTCCAGACTGAGTAGTCGTCTTTTGCCTCCAGAGAGTAGCTGTAGTTGGAATAGCTGACGTTTGCGCTGGTGTAGAGACTGAAGATTTTTCGAATATAGCTAAGTCGCAGATAGTCTGACAGATTCATCGTAGAGGTGCTGTTGCGCTCCTCTTTCACGTAACTCGTGCCTTTGGAGTAAGAGGCATTCACGGTGTTGGTGACCGAAAGGCCGGTAGTCCCGAGTTTGTCGTAGACGGTGTTTCTGAACCTCGCTCCGTAATTGCCGCTGTTGTCATTGACTGGCTTTGAGTAGGTGACCCCATCGCTGTCGTACCAATTTCTGCTGATGATTTTGCTCTTTGTATAATAGGCCGACAGGAAGGTGTTAACGAAGAAATGTTTTTCTTTCCCCGAATGTTTCTGCTCAAGTGAGAGATTATGTGTGAATTCCGGTGCGAGATCGGGATTGCCATAACGTATGTACAGAGGATTAGTGTTGCTGATAACCGGTTGCAATTGATTGATCCCTGGTTGTCTGGTCCTTCCGAAGTAACGGAACTGAATGTTGTCGCTTCTGGACATATTCAACCTGAAGATAACGTTAGGCGAGTAGTTGA
>JBAYFJ010000049.1:0-13798 GCA_041667245.1 Bacteroidales bacterium
TCAATAATATTTTTGTAAAACATTTTAGCTAAAACTAGTACTCATTAAAAAACCACTATTAAAATGTCTAAAAAATTTTTATGTCTCATTACTTTCCTGCTGACGGCGGTCTTCGCCTTCGCACAGGAGCTAACCACTATTAAAGGTAATGTCAAGGACGAAACCGGCAAAGGGGCCATCGGTGCTTTTGTTATGGTCAAAGGAACTAACAACGGCACATCCACAGATGCCGACGGAAATTTCATTTTGACAGCCGGTAAAGGAGAGACCCTCGTAATTTCTCTTATCGGCTACAAGACCAGAGAAATCACCGTAACGGGCGAATCCCTTAACGTAAAGCTTGAGATTGACTCTGAAATGCTTGAGGACGTGGTCGTGATCGGCTACGGAACTCAGAAGAAACAAGCCGTCTCCGGAGCGGTGGCTTCCGTGAGCAGCGAGAAACTCCAGAACATCTCCGTCTCCAATTCTGCCGAGGCCCTTCAGGGACTTGCTCCCGGACTTTCTGTCAATTACGGCTCAGGAGCCCCCGGCAGCGAACCATCTCTGATGGTAAGAGGTATTACATCCTGGGGCTCGGACAACGACCCGCTCGTGATCATAGACGGAGTGCCTGGCTCAATGTCCTATCTCAATCCGGAAGACATCAAATCAGTCTCAGTCCTGAAAGATGCGGCGACATCGGCAATTTACGGCTCCAGAGCGGCTGCCGGCGTCATCCTCGTCGAAACGAAGAGAGGTGAGAAAGCAGGCGAGCCGAAAATCAGCGTCTCTGCTTATTGCGGCATTGACGACCTTCCGAAGAAAATGGACATCTGCAACGCCTCCGAATTCATTCAGGTAAGACAATGGGCCCTGACTAACGCCGGCATATCTGAAGACAGCTGGCCCAGATACATCGCGGCCTACAAAAAAGACCCGACACAATTCGCGGACACGGACTGGCAGAAAGAATACTATCGGATGGGTCTGAATCAGAAATATGACCTTTCCTATACGGCGGGGACTGAGAATGTGAACGTTTCCTTCTCCGGCTACTTTTCCGACACGAAAGGCATAGCCGAGGCCACAGGCTCCAACAAGATGGGCTTCAGACTCAACTCAGATGTGAAAAGAGGCATTTTCAAAATCGGCGAGTCAGTAAGTTACGGCTACATATCCATAGAACCTGAGGAAAACTCCGGCTTCGACGCAATGTACCAAGTGACCAACCTTGAGCCGCTTGTATCACTCTACGATTCCAAAAATGAGGGAGGCTACGGCGGAGCAATAGCGGGTATGGATATGTCAGACGCAGGAAACCCTGTGGCATTCAACAATTTGATAGACACGAAGTACCAGTACGACCACATTTCCGCTTCAGCCTACGTTCAGGCGACTCCGGTCAAAGGCCTCGTACTGAAATTTCAGGGCGGCGACAATATGGACTTCTATCATTACAAGAGTTTCAAACCGACCTACAAAGTTGGAGTTCAGAAGAACAACCCTATCGCTTCCTTGTCGGAATCAAGATCCAAAACCAACAAGTACCTTCTTGAGTTCACAGCCAATTATGACGCTACGATAGCGGAAAAGCACAATTTTTCCGTTCTCGCCGGCCTTTCTCAGGAAGAAACAAAGTACTTTGACCTCGGTGGCAGCGCCAACAAATTCGAGAACAACGATATGAATTATCTGGAGCACGGTCAGAAGGACTTCGCGGTCAGCGGAGGAGCCTGGAGATATGCTCTCAGATCAGCTTTCGGCCGTCTCAACTACAACTTCGACAACAAATACTTAGCAATGGCGTCAGTAAGATATGACGGTTCCACAAGATTCGCCGAAGGCAACAAATGGGGATTCTTCCCATCGGCATCTCTTGCGTGGAACATCGCTAACGAGGGCTTTTGGGAGCCGGTCAAAAAAGACGTCTCCACCCTCAAACTACGTCTAAGCTACGGCGCGCTCGGAAATCAAGGCATCGGAAATTACAAGTACATACCAACTCTGACAAGCGGAACCAATTCACTTAACTATCCTTTCTCGGGCAATGACATCAGTCTCGGTTATGCCGTGACGTCATTGCCTTCATCCAACATCAAATGGGAGTCTACCTACACTTCCAACATCGGACTGGACGCCGGCTTCTTCGGTGACAGACTCCAATTGACCGCTGATTTCTATGTCAAGAAGACAAAAGATATGCTTTCCGAGAAAAAGATCAGCAGCTGCACCGGCTATGCCTCAATGATCGTGAACGACGGCGAACTGAAAACCACGGGAGCAGAGGTCCAGATTAACTATCGTGGCGGTTCCAACGACAAACTTCTCTACAACCTTGAGCTGAACTTGTCAAACTACAAGAGCAAACTGACCTCTATGTCCAATCCTGACTATCTTTACGAGTACGGTCCCGCAAGAACCTACGTGGGCGGCGAAATCGGCGAGATGTGGGTCTACAAGACTTTGGGAATATTCCAGAGTCAGGCGGAAGTGGATTCTTGGAACAAAGAGCACGGCTACAAAGACGCCGAGGGCACCTGGTATCCTCTTCAGCCTAATGCGGAGCCGGGAGACATCCGTTTCTCTGACGAAAACGGGGACGGCAGTCTGAGCACGGACGATAAGGTGAAGGACGGCAGCGGCAACCCTAAGCTCGTTCTCGGTTTCAACGCCTACCTTCGTTACCGCAACTTCGACCTCTCAGCCAATTTCTACGGTAATTTCGGAGTCAAGAGATTCAATTACACCAAATTGCAGCTTCAGAGAATGGATCAGGTCTTCAACTACGGCAAAGACGCGTTGAATTCTTGGAGACCGGACAACACTGACACTGACGTGCCACGCGCCGTACAAGGCGACCCTAACGGCAACAATAGGATTTCTGACAGGTACCTTGAGAACGGAGCCTTCCTGACGCTGAACAATCTTCAGATCGGCTACAATCTGCCTCAGGATGTTTGCAAGAAATTGAGAATCAACAACCTGAGATTCTATGTCGGGGGTACCAGACTCTTTACCCTCACCGGCTACTCCGGCTATGATCCGTCCACAGGCTCCACAAACGGACAAATGGGCGTCGACTACGGAGGCTATCCGCTGTACCGCACTTATATGTTAGGAATGAAATTCGGATTCTAATCTATTAATACACAAGACAATGAAATTCAAAAATATAATACTGTCCCTTTTTGCGGTCAGTGCGATTGCGACCTCGTGCTCCGATTTCCTTGAAGAAAAAAGCAATCCGGACTATCTTACCCCGGACACCTTCTGGAAGACTGAAGCGGACATAGACAAAGGATTGACAGCCGCTTATGCGGCAACCCAGCCCGCAAGATACTGGGCGGCCACATTCGACAGATTCATAGTGACTGACAATTACAGAAGCGACGAACTTGATTTCAGGGCCGACGTCACCGAATGGATGCAGCTGGCTATGTTTACTAACGACCTCGACAACTACGTCCCAAACGACGAGTGGACGAATCTATATTCAGGAATCAGTTACGCCAATCAGTGCGTCTCCAACATCCCCGGTATAGAAGGGCTTGAAGAAACCGTCAAGAACCGCGGCCTGGCTGAAGCCAGATTTCTGAGAGCCTATTTCTACTTCAGACTCTATCTCAATTACGGAGACAGACTGCCGCTCTATACCAAAGAAATAGAAGGCAACGAAAGCGAGTTCTTCCCGAAGCAGGAAGAGTCTGGCGTAATAGAGAAGTTTATCGAGACCGAGCTTGCCGATGTGCAGCAGTATCTTCCTGAATCTTGGGAAGGCGACAATGCGGGACGAGTGACCAAATACGCCGCTGCCGGAATGCTGGGCAAATACTATATGTTCACTCACCAGATCGGAAAAGCCGAGATTGAGTTCAAGAAAATCATCGATTCCAAGAAATTCTCCCTTCTTGACAATTATGGGGATCTGTTCGACGGACTTCACAAAAATTCTGCGGAGTCGATTTTCGAGGTGCAGTTCTCAGGCAGCAAAGACGGAGGGCACAAGGAGTACAACCAGATCGCCGAGCACATATCCCCTGGTCAGCTTGACGGCGGTTACGAGGAAACCTACCCTTCAAAATGGCTTTTCGAGACAATGAAAGCCGACAAGACAGTGGACGGAAAGTACAGTGAAAGAATCTATGCCACAATTCTTTTTAACGACCCAGGCACCAAGTACTTCCTGCTTCCTGACAAAGCCAAATGGGAAGATTACCTACCTGCCGAAGCGATTTACTGGCACAAATTCGACACTTGGGACGAGTCTCTCAGTTCCAACTGGTGGTACAGCGCGTTCAACATCCCTGTGATCCGTTATGCGGACGTGCTTCTTCTCTACGCCGAATGTCTCAACGACAGAGGCGCATCGGACGATGCCGTGGATTACATCAACAAAGTCCGTGGAAGAGCCAATGTGGTGCCGCTTGAGAAAGGAATGTCCAAAGACGCCGTCTTGAAGCATCTTCAGGATGTGGAGCGTCCTTGCGAGCTCGCTCTTGAGGGCAGCAGATGGTACGACCTGATCAGATGGGGCATTGTGAAGAAGGCTCTTACTGAGCACAGCAAGCCTTTTGCCGACAACTTTCTTGAGACAAAGCACACGCTTTACCCTATCCCTCACAGCGAGTTTCTTCTTAATCCCGATTGGGTTCAGAATCCTAATTTCCCTAAATAAAGACCAAGGCAATGAACATATCCCGTGTCCTGTTATCGCTTTTCGCAACGATGACCACCGTAATAGTGTACGCTCAGTACGATGGAGCGCCTGTCAACAGAGATGCCGTGGCGCAAGTCTCCAAGGCAGAGACTGAAGTCAGGAGTCAGAAGTACCCTAAGTCAGAGAATGACTGGGAGAATCTCGATGTACTTCAGATCAACAGGCTTCCCTCAGCCTCAAGCGCGGTCTTGAAGGGCAAAAGCAAAGTCAGCCTGAACGGAAAATGGAAATTCAAGTACTCTCCGACAGTCTCGGAGCGCGACACGACTTTCTGGCGCAAAGACGCCGACGTCAGGGATTGGGACGACATTGAGGTTCCGTCCAACTGGGAACTTCAAGGTTTCGGCTATCCATTCTATGTCGGCTCGGGATACGGGTTCAGCCTTCCGGGCAAAAGAATTGCCAAGAATCCTCCTTTGGTGCCGGCGGAGAATTCTCCGACGGGATCCTACAAAAGAACGTTCTCGGTCCCTTCTTCGTGGAAGGGACTGCAGACCGTCCTGCATTTCGGCAGCGTGGCTTCATCTTTTTACGTTTGGGTGAACGGCCGCTTCGTTGGTTATTCCCAAGACTCCAAGACCCCTGCCGAGTTCGACATTTCCGACAAGCTCAATTACGGCCGCAGTAACGAAATCGCAGTGCAGGTCTTCAAATTCTCTGATGGCTATTACATTGAGGATCAGGACTTCTGGCGACTTGCGGGAATCCAGAGAGACGTTTTCGTCTTCTCTAGAGAAAAGTTCCATATCAGGGACTTCGAGGTCGTGACTGACTTGGACCGGGACTATGCGGACGCTGACTTGAGCCTGTACGCGGAACTGGAAAATCTTTCAAAACGGCCGGCGACAAATTCAGAGCTGGAAGTAACTCTGAAAGATAAAAACGGCAGGGAGATATACTCCAGGACGCAGAAAATCAATAAAGACTCTTTGACTTTCAGCGGGCATATCACAAAGCCTGAACTATGGAGTGCCGAAAAGCCAAATCTCTACGAACTCTCTCTGACTTTGAAACGCGGCGGAAGGATCTGTGAGACTGTCACTTCCCCGATAGGGTTCAGAGAATCAGAGATCAGTCACGCCCAACTTCTGGTCAACGGCAAGCCTATCTACATCAAGGGTGTCAACCGTCACGAGCATGACCCTTTCAAAGGCCACGTGGTTGACGAGGCCTCTATGCTAAAGGACATCCTTCTTCTCAAAGAAAACAACATCAACGCAGTCCGTACCTCACATTATCCAAATGACCCTCTGTGGTACGAGCTGTGTGACAAGTACGGCCTCTATATTGTGGACGAGGCTAACGTGGAGTCCCACGGAATGGGCTACGACCCGGACAAGGCACTTGCGAACCAGCCCGAGTGGCGCGAAGCCTTCATCGACAGGACCGAGAAGATGTTCGAGCGGGACAAGAATCACCCTTGCGTCATCATCTGGTCTCTCGGCAACGAATCAGGCTCCGGATGCAACTTCGCGGCCACATATCAATGGATAAAGGACCACGACAAATCCCATCGCCCCGTCCATTCCGAAGACGGCGTCAAAGGGCCTTACACGGACATATATTGCCCGATGTACAAAAAACTGGACGTGCTTCTGAACTGGACGCTCTATATGCCTGACAAGCCGCTGATTCTCTGTGAATATGAGCACGCTATGGGCAACAGCGAGGGGAATTTCAAGGATTATTGGGACCTAATCGAGAAATATCCCTCCCTGCAGGGCGGCTTCATCTGGGACTGGGTTGACCAGGGGATAGCCGACACCACGGCAGACGGCCGTTTCTTCTGGGCTTATGGCGGAGACCTTGCTCCCGAAGGCACGCCGAGCAGCGCAAACTTCTGTATGAACGGTCTCGTGACTGCGGACAGAAAGCCTAAGCCGAATCTTTACGAGGTCAAGAAAGTCTACCAGAACATTGCCTTCAGACTGGCCGACTATTCCGCGGGACTTATTGAACTTAGCAACAATTATTTCTTCACAGATCTGAGCGACTTCGACTTCAAATGGAGGCTGGAAGGAAATGGCGAGCAAATCGCCGAGGGAAGAATCGGAGGGCTCACTGCTGAGGGCGGAACCGGAGACGTGGCTCTGGCTCCCGGAGAAACGGCCATTTTCCACGCCGATTTGCCAGCGATTGACGTAAAGCCCGGCACAGAGTACTTCCTCAATCTGTATGCTTATCCGAAAGAGGGTGACGGCCTGCTTTCAAAAGAAATCGAATTGGCGAAAGAACAGGTGGCGTTGCCGTTCCACAAAAAGCAGGTTGCGACGGAACCTGCTAAAGTAATTATGGCCGCTGACACAACCTCTTCATACTCATTTACTTTCGGCAATTCCTCAGTCTCCGTGAACAAGATTACCGGAGCGCTGGACTCTTACAAAGTGAACGGACGAGAAATTGTCAAGAAAGGTCTTGAGCTCAATTTCTGGAGACCATCGACCGACAACGACCTCGGCAGCGACCTCGCAGACATCTGCGAGAGATGGAGAAACGCAGGCAGGGACGCCTCATTGCTTGGGACAAAAGTCTGTGTCGAAGACGGAGGCTATCGGGTGAAGTCCCGTTACGCCCTGCCGTCAGACCTGGACAATTCAAACGTGGTGATAAGCTACTCATTGCCTGGCTCTGAAAACGGCCTTGGGATAAGCGTGGAATTCATTCCGGCAACCGACACCCTGCCTCTGATGCCACGATTCGGAGTGACCCTCACTCTTCAAAAGGACTTTGACACTATGACATGGTTCGGAAGAGGCCCTCACGAAAGTTATTGCGACAGGCACGACAGTGAGTTCGTCGGACTTTACTCCGGAACCGTTTGGGATCAGTACTTCCCGTACGACAGACCTCAGGAGAACGGCAACAAGACGCAGGTCCGTTGGATGAGCCTGACCGCCTCTGACGGCACAGGTCTCAAGGCCGAAGGCGAGCCGTATCTCAGCGCAAGCGCCTATATGTTCCCGAACAGCGACCTTAGCGAGCCGGACTCGAGGAAGCACCAGAGACACCTCTCCGACATAGTTCCTAAGGATATGGTGACGTGGAATCTCGATTTGAAACAGATGGGGCTCGGCGGAGACACCAGTTGGGGAGCCTATCCTCATCAGCAGTACCTGATTCCGGCCAAGAAGATGAAACTTAGTTTTACTCTTACCGCTTCAAATAATTAACTTTGTGTCAATGAAACGATTACTTTTGTCATTACTGTCTTTCATTACTCTCGCTACGGGTTTTTCCCGCTCTGAGACAAAGGAATTCTGGGAGAACGAACTCGTGAACGGGGTCAACAAAGAAGCCGCTCACGCCAGCCTGACCCCTTGTCAGGGAGACAGGACAATGACCCTCTCGCTGGACGGCGTGTGGAAATTCCGCTATTCCATCAACCCGTCTTCCAGGCCTGCAGGTTTCTACAAGACCGGCTACGATTATTCCTCTTGGGAAGACATAGACGTGCCCGGCAGTTGGGAACTTCAGGGCTTCGACGCGCCCATCTACACTGACACGAGGTATCCTTTCCCCGCGGACCCTCCGCACGTCCCGAAAGACTACAATCCGGTCGGGTCGTACATCACGTCATTCGACTCATCCTCTCTTCCAAAGACCACGGTCAATAGTGATGTGATTCTTAAGTTCGATGGAGTGGAATCAGCCTTCTACTGCTATCTCAACGGAGAATTTGTGGGCTACGGCGAGGACAGCAGACTCCCTTCCGAGTTTGTGGTGACGGACAAACTCAAGAAAGGTCTCAACAGACTTGCGGTTGAGGTCTACCGTTACAGTGACGGTTCCTATCTGGAATGTCAGGATTTCTGGAGGTACAGCGGCATAGAGCGAAGCGTAAGCCTTCAGGTCCGTCCTAAGGCGAGAATCAGGGACTTTGAGATCAAGGCGGATCTCGACGGAGACTATCGTGACGGCCTTCTGGAGGTGGACATTGTACTCAATTCCGTATTGGCAGGGCAGAAGGGACGTCGTGTCAGCGTGGAAGTGACTGCGCCCAACGGTAGCCGGATCGCTTTCCCCGAGTTTAGCTGCTGCAACGCCGGATCCGATTCTCTGCTCCGCTTTACGTGCCGGATTCCCTCCGTGGCCAAATGGACTGCCGAGACGCCGTCTCTTTACACCGTGACTCTGAAAACTCTCTCCAAAAGCGGAAAAGAAATTGAGAGAATCGTCACAAAGACCGGTTTCCGAAAAGTGGAGATACGCTACGGCCTGTTGAGCGTGAACGGCGTCCCGATTCTTCTGAAAGGGGTCAATCGTCACGAACACAACCAATTCACCGGCAGGACGATAACTGAGGCCGAAATGGTGAGGGACATCCTTATGATAAAGCGTTCCAACATCAATGCTGTAAGATGCAGCCACTATCCTAACAACGAAAGGTGGTACTCTCTCTGCGACGAGTACGGACTTTACGTTATAGATGAGGCGAACATAGAGTCCCACGGAATGATGGACAATCCTGACGTTCAGACGCTTGCCGATTGGAAAGGATGGGAGGTGCCCTTCGGCGAAAGAATGAGGGATATGGTGGAGCGCGACAAGAATTTTCCAAGCGTGATCATCTGGAGCCTTGGTAACGAGTCAGGTTACGGGAGGCATTTCATTGACAACTACCACTGGACCAAGAAGCGTGACCCTTCACGACTTGTCCAGTACGAAGGCTCCGATTGGGACGGAGTCTCGGACATTTATTGTCCGATGTACGAGCGGATATGGGCTCTTCGCAAATGGGTCAACGAGCGACGGAGCAGACCGCTGATTCTTTGTGAATATGCCCACGCTATGGGCAACAGCGAAGGCAATCTGAAAGACTATTGGGACCTGATCTACAAATACGACCAGCTGCAGGGCGGTTTCATCTGGGATTGGGTAGACCAGACATTTGCGATAAAGGACGAGAAGGGCAACACGATTCAGGGATATGGCGGGGATATGGGATATGTCGGCGTCCCGAATGATTCAAGTTTCTGCGCCAACGGTCTGGTGGCTGCGGACAGAACGCCGCATCCTCATCTGAGCGAAGTGAAAAAGGTCTTGCAGAATGTTGATTTCCAAGCGGTCCCGTTCTCCTCTTCCGTTAAGATCACTAACAGGAACGACTTTCTCACCACTGACGTTTATGATTTCAGATGGGAAGTGCTTGAGGACGGCAAAATCACGGCTGAGGGAGCGATCTCAGTTCCTGTCATTCAGCCGCACCAAAGTGCCGTCGTGGAAGTGCCTGTTCCGAAACCCAATGGGCGTGAGATGTTTTTGAACCTCAAGGCATTCTCCGCAAAATCTACCAAGGCGATTCCAAAGGGCTATCTTCTTGCAAGTGAGCAGATTAAAATAGGCGACGTCTCTTTTGTCGCAAAATATTCCCAAACTTCGGATTTCAGAGAACCTTCTTTCTCTGAGAACGACAGCACTCTTTCAGTCTTGCACGGGCGGACAAAACTTTCATTCTCCAAATCCACGGGAGACCTATTCAGCTACGTGATTGACGGTAAGGAATTTCTGTTGGACTCTCAGGGTCCGCATCCTAATTTCTGGAGGGCTATGACTGAGAATGACGTAGCCTGCGGAACCGGGGAGCGTTGCGCAATGTGGAAACACGCCGGCGGAAATCTGGCCCTCGAGAGCATATCCAGCAGCGTCAGTTCCGTAAAGACGGTATATTCCTATAACAATCTGTTCTTCTGCACTTTGGTTTATGATTTCATCAGCTCCGATGCGGTGCAAGTCACATTCTCTTTCGATTCCCGTTCTGACCTAATGCCCGAAATGCTGAGGTTAGGTCTTAGTATGGTGGTTAAAGGGAAGTTTGACAACTTCGAGTGGTACGGCCGCGGCCCAGGTGAAAGTTACGAAGACCGTAAATTCGGCAGCGACATCGGAATCTACAAGGGAACAGTGTGGGAGCAGTTCCATCCTTACGTCAGAGTGCAGGAAACCGGCAACAAGACTGACGTGAGATGGGCGAAATTCTCAGCTGAGGACAACACCGGATTCACAATATTCTCCGCTGACAAGCCTCTGAACGTGAGCGCCTGGAATTTTCCTATGGAGGACATCGAGTATGTCCCTTTCAAAATAAGGCGTACCCACGGAGGCAGCGTGGAGAAAAAGGATATGGTCCGGATCAACATCGACTCCCGTCAGCAGGGAGTGGGAGGTGACAACACTTGGGGAGCGAAGGTTCATCCCGAGTACACCATAACCCCTTGTGACTTGCAATACTCTTTTATAATCAAACCGTTATGACAAAATTTCTAACAAGAACTCTTATTCTCGCCATCGTCTCAGCGCTGGCTTTCTCCTGCTCGGGAGAGAAGGTGTCGGTCTATGACTATGACAACATTCTGGACATAAGTTACACCCCGAATCAGGTTTCCCGCGCTGGAGGCTGGTTCTCCGACTCCGGCTCATGGTACGGATTCACGGTGCCTGAGAAAGAGAACTGGGTCAACGGCTTCTGCGGCCCTTTCGCTTTGGATCTGTACGTCAGAAGATGGGTTTCCGATGCTGCGGTGAAAGTATGTTTTGCCGATGAGGACACTTCGGTCGTCTACACGCCTTCCGCTTCCCATTATTACCCCGGGGAGTTGAGAATCGAGGCTTCTTCATCTGAGGGCGAGATTGTGCAAAGCCTTGTCTATCTTGACGATTGCAATGTGCTTTTGCAGATAAGAGCCGGCAGGAAGCCCCTGAAATGCTTCGGAACATTCAGATTGCCTGGCACCGCTGTCACCGCTGACGGCAATGTGCTGAAAATCGCCCATCCCAGAATCGGGAAAATGAGCGTCAATTTTCCGAAAAGTTTCAGTCTGACTGTCTCTGACAGTAGTTACACGGCTGTCTCCTGGGCATCTGAGAACGTGGACGTTATTCTTTCTTTCAACAAGGAGGCCTCCGATTCCTCTTATCCGGTTTTCGTGGGGAACGCTTCTGAAATGCGCAAGAAAACCGCCCTCAGGTGGAACGGGTACCTGAAAAAGATAGTGAGAAAGGATATGCGCCCGGACTATAGCCGCATCGCCGTGAAAGCGGTGGTGACCCTCATCGCCAACTGGAAGGCTGCCAAAGGTGATCTTATTCACGAAGGAGTGGTTCCAAGTCAGGGCGTGGGCTATTTTATGGGCTTCTGGGGCTGGGACTCGTGGAAGCACGCAGCCGCACTCTCAAGATTTGCTCCCGAGGTCGCGGAGAATCAGGTCAGGGCTATGTTCGATTATCAGACTCCGGAGGGGATGATTGTCGACTGCATATTCACCAACTCCAAAGGCAATAACAACAGAGACAGCAAGCCGCCTCTCGCAGTGTGGGCCGTATCGGAGATATATGCAAGGACAGGTGATGCCGCTTTCGTCAAGGAAATGCTGCCTAAGCTGCTGAAATACCACCAGTGGTGGTACAAGTACAGGGATCACGATGCAAACGGGATTTGCGAGTACGGTTCTTGTGATGGGACTCTGATTGCGGCGGCCTGGGAGAGCGGAATGGACAACGCAGTGCGTTTTGACAGCACCGAGATGGTGGCCAATGCGGTACTGCCGTCTTTGTCGGAGACATCGAAGATGTCGGAAGCGTCGGGCGTTCCATCAAAAGATGCCGATACGGTTGCCTGGAGTATGAATCAGGAATCGGTGGACTTGAACGCATTCCTCGCTTATGAGAGAAGTCTGCTTGAGAAACTGGCTTCGGCGGTAGGGGAGTCTTTGAGTCCTGATCTGCCTTCAGCGGCGTCAAAACTCTGCGCCGGCGAGGATTACAGAAGGAAGATTGCGGATTATTTCTATGTGGAAACTCCCGGCTTCTTCTTTGACCGCCGACTTGACGGTAAGAGCATAACTGCCGAAGGCACTGAGGCTTGCATACCTCTCTGGACGGGAATAGCTTCAAAGGAACAGGCTGAGGCCGCACATAAGATTTTCACGGACACGAGTAAGTTCGACATTTACATCCCTTTCCCTACAGTGTCCGCCGACAATCCCAAGTTTGACACGGAAGGCTACTGGAGAGGCTCCACCTGGCTGGATCAGGTCTATTTCGGCATAGAGGGCCTTCGCCGTTACGGCTACGGGAAAGATGCTGACAGATTCACCCGAGAGGTCTTCGACCGTCTTGATGGGCTGACCGGCGCGGGGCCTATATGCGAGAACTACAATCCTCGTACGGGAGCTGTCCTTGAGGCTCCTAATTTCAGTTGGAGTGCGGCTCATCTGTTGCTGCTTTACGAATCCTACGGAAAATAGACAGAAAAAGGAGCGGCCGGTCATCCGGTCGCTCCTTTTGATTAGGACAAACTATTATTAATTCCACGTGCCGTTGTTAACGACGCCGCAATTAGCCGAGAGACCGGTGTTGCTTGAAATCGTCATAGCGGATGAGGTTATAGCGCCTGCCTGGAACGAACCCACTACCAATCCTCCTCTTTCATAGCCTGAGCTGAAATGAGTGGTGAATGTGTTGTGAGTGATAGTCCCGCTTGGCATCAGACCGTCTGACAGATAGCCGACCAGACCTCCGCAATGGCCTTTGTAAAAGGCGCCTTCAAGATAATCGCTCTTTAGCGTGCAATAGGTGACCGTGCAATTCTTGATTGTGACACTGTTCCCTGCCTGATAGCCGACAATTCCGCCGACATATTTGGTAGGTCCGAATGTGGAGTTCCTGATGACGCAGTCTTCAATCAACAGAGAGCTTGAGGCTGCGTGGCCTTCGCACCAGCCTACTATACCGCCGGCGCTGTATTCGCCGTCAGTGTTGTTAGTGCCGGTGAGATTAGCTCCTTGGATAGTGATGCCCTTTACCAGCAGATTGTGACCGCTGAAGCGCCCAATCAGACTTGCGTAGATTCCGCTTGTGACTGACAGATTGCTGATTACCGTAGCCGAGTAAGCTGAATATGGCTCTATGCTGATTGACTTATTCGCTCCAACTTCTGCTGGAGTGTATGCCACACCTGCCATATTCATAGATTTGATGTTATTGCTGTCCGGTAAAACTTTTAAGAGCGCATAAAGTTAGGGCTGACATATCCTCTGAGATGTCAGCCCTTATAGTTACCTTTATGTCGCAAAAACAATTAAATGTAACTTTGAGCAAAAA
>JBAYFJ010000050.1:0-13355 GCA_041667245.1 Bacteroidales bacterium
AATGAGGAAAGGAAACGTCAGGTGACCGACTTTAGAATCACTTACGGTCACAAGTACAAATTCTCAGGCAAGTACAATTCCAATCTTTTGGAAGAAGTTGCCCGCTACGCTATTGTGGGCGGGACAATTGCCGTGAGGCTCAATGATCAGTTCGACATCATTCACGCTCACGACTGGCTTACCTATATGGCCGGAATAGCGGCCAAGCGGCTGACAGGAAAACCTCTGGTGGTCCACGTCCACGCTACCTCTTTCGACAGAGGCAGCGTCGACCAAATCGACTCGCGTGTCTACGACATTGAAAAGAAAGGGATGGAGGCTGCCGACAGGGTGGTTGCAGTCAGCGATTTGACCAGAAACATCATCATCAACAAGTACGGGATCAATCCAGACAAGGTGGTGACGATTCACAATGCCGTGGATTTCAGCGGCAGAGAGAATCTCAACATCGACAGGGGAGTTAAGGACAAAGTCGTCACTTTCCTTGGCAGAATCACGTTTCAGAAAGGGCCCGAGTACTTCATAGAAGCTGCGGCAAAGGTGCTCAAAAGAGTGCCTAACGTGCGTTTCGTGATGGCGGGCAGCGGGGATATGATGAACCGTTGCATCCGTCACGTGGCCCGTCTGGGAATTTCCGACAGATTCCATTTCACGGGATTCCTGCGCGGGCAGGAAGTCCAGAAGATGTTCTCCCTTTCCGATGTCTACATTATGCCTTCGGTTTCCGAGCCTTTCGGAATATCCCCGCTGGAGGCAATGCGATCCAGCGTTCCTTCCATAATCTCCAAGCAGTCAGGCGCTTCCGAGGTGCTGAAATACGCATTCAAAGTGGATTTCTGGGATGTGGATGCGATGGCCGACGAGATCTACGCGCTTTTGAAGTACCCGGCTCTGTCCGAGTTCGCTTCCCATCAGGGCTACGATGAGGTCAACACCCTCAAATGGAACAACGCCACTGCGCAATTGAAACAAGTTTACGAATCACTATTAAGATAAAACGATTATGATGAAAAAGAGTATATGCCTGTATTTCCAGGTCCATCAACCTACCAGGCTCCGTCTTTACAGATTCTTCGATATAGGGAAAGATTCACATTATTACGATGATTTCGCCAACAGGACGATTATGCGTCGTGTGGCTCAGAAGTGCTATCTTCCGATGAACGCGCTTCTGCTTGATCTTGTCAAACGCTACAAGGGAGCCTTCAAGGTTGCGTTCTCAATCTCCGGTTCCGCCATCGAGCAGATGGAAAGATACGTCCCTGACGTACTGGAGAGTTTCCGCAAACTTGCGGCCACCGGTTCGGTGGAATTTTTGAGCGAGACTTATTACCATTCTCTTTCCTCGCTGGCATCTCCTGAGGAATTCAAATCTCAGGTGCTCAAGCACAAGGAGGCGATAAAGAAGTTTTTCGGCGTCACCCCGACCGCGTTCCGTAACACCGAGCTCATCTACTCTGACGAGATCGGAAAGATGGTCCGCGATATGGGATTCAACGTTATGCTCACGGAGGGAGCCAAACACATCCTCGGATGGAAGAGTCCTGACTATATGTACAGCGACCCGATTCAGCCTGATCTGAGTCTGCTTTTGAGGGATTATTCTCTGAGTGACGACATTGCTTTCAGATTCTCAAACAAGTCTTGGTCAGACTGGCCGCTCACAGGTGAGAAATACCTTTCTTGGCTAAAGGCAGCTGCCACAAAGGGCGACATCGTCAATCTTTTTATGGATTATGAGACATTCGGAGAGCATCAGAGCGCAAAAACAGGAATCTTCGATTTTATGCGCTATCTTCCGGAAATCGTGCTCAAAGACGGCACTCTCGAATTTGTGACCCCTTCTCAGGCGTCTAAAAAACTCAAACCGATTGCGCCTATCGAGGTCCCTGAGACCATTTCTTGGGCTGACGAAGAACGGGATGTGACTGCTTGGCTCGGCAATGAGTTACAGCAGGACGCCTTCCACAAACTTTATGCTCTCTCGGACAAAGTCGAGAAAGTGGACGATTCATTCATATCTTCTGATTTCGGACATCTTCAGGAGAGCGACCACTTCTATTACATGTGTACCAAGTTCTTCTCCGACGGGGAAGTGCACAAGTACTTCAATCCTTACGACACTCCGTACGAGGCCTACATCAATTATATGAATGTGCTCAGCGATTTTATTATTAGGGTAAATGACGCATATTCGGAATTAGGTGCTAAATTTGCAGACAAAAGCGGCGGCGCTGCGAAATCCCCTAAGAAAGCCGGCAAATCCGACAGCAAAGGTCTGACAAGACCTGCGAAGATCACTGCCTCAAAAGTCGTGATTGCGAAGGAACCTGCGTCAAAGCCGGCAGGCAAGGGGGCCTCGGCTTCAGTTAAAAAAGCGAAGGCAGTTGCGCCTAAGGCTGTAAAAACAAAGAAATAATTATTAATGGCAAAAGAATATACGCATCCCGATTACCTCTTTGAAGTAAGCTGGGAAGTGTGCAATAAGGTTGGGGGGATCTACACTGTTATTGCCACAAAGTCACTTTATCTGAAGTCGCAACTTCACAGGCATCATATACTTATAGGACCTGACGTTTGGATGGACACTGATTCCAATCCCGATTTTATCGAAGATTCCGCGCTTTTCGCTTCTTGGAAGAATGCGGCTGCAAGTCAAGGACTTAGATTGAGGATAGGGACGTGGAATGTGCCTGGGACTCCGATAGCGATACTTGTCGACTACAAGCAGTTCCTTACCAAGCAGAACGACATTCTGACTGAGTACTGGAAAGAGTTCGGTGTGGATTCGCTCACGGGGGACTGGGACTACAAAGAGTCCGCGCTGTTCGGCTATGCCGCCGGCAAGGTCATTGAGAGTTTCTACAAATTCAATCTCGACTCCTCATCAAAGGTCGTGGCCCAGTTCCACGAATGGCAGACCGGAGCCGGGCTATTGTACCTGAAACATTGCAAACTGCCTGTCGGAACGGTGTTTACGACTCACGCTACAGTGCTCGGACGTTGTCTTGCCGGCAACAATCTGCCGCTTTACAATTCAATGAGCCTGTACAATGACGATGACAAGGCGAGACAGTTCAACGTGACTGCCCGTCACTCTCTTGAGAAGATGTCGGCCCAGAATGCGGACGTGTTCACTACGGTCAGCGGCATTACCGCCAAAGAATGTGAGCAATTCCTTCACAGAAAGGTGGACGTGGTCACACCAAACGGTTTTGAGAACAGTTTCACTCCTTCCACTGACGAAGAGTACGACAAAAAGAGAACCGCGGCCAGAAAGGAACTGGTGGACGTGGCCACCGCTATGTCCGGCGAGCAGGTTGAGCCGAACGCCATTCTCGTCGGAATCGGAGGAAGATACGAGTACAGAAACAAGGGTATAGACGTGTTTCTCGACGCTCTTGACAAGATAAATAAGTCAGGCTACGAGGGAAGAAGCATTCAGGCTTTCATTATGATTCCTTCCGGAATAAACGGGGCAGACAAGAGTCTCTCTTCTAAGCTTTCAGGCGCCGGATTTGAGAATTACACAACGCAAGTGTCTCATTATCTGATGAATCCTGAGTATGACATCGTCACTGGCAGGCTTCGTCAACTCGGCCTCACCAACAAAAAGGGAGACAAAGTCAAGATCTACTTCATCCCGTCCTACCTTAACGGCAACGATGGAATCTTCAATATGAAGTACTACGACCTGCTGATAGGTCTGGACTTGACGCTTTTCCCTTCTTATTACGAACCTTGGGGCTACACTCCTCTTGAGAGTCTCGCCTTCAAAGTGCCCACCCTCACTACGAGCCTTTCAGGTTTCGGCCTTTGGGTGCGCGACCGTTACTCTAAGGATCATCCCGGAATCTCCATCGTGGACAGGGATGACACTAACTATTTCTCAGTTGTCGACGGAGCGGTGGCCAGAGTGACCGAAATCGCGGGACTGGACAGCGATCACAGAAAAATTTATATGGACAATGCTAAGGATGTGGCATCCATCGCATTGTGGGAGAATCAGATAGTATTTTACAAACAAGCTTATTCGATGGCCTTGGACAAAGTCGTAGCCCGGCACGGCGATTTCCCTGAGGCAATAGAGGACAAACCGATGCAATATCACAAATTAGAAATAAACAACCCTTCGTGGCTTAGCCTTTTGGTAACAAGGCATCTGCCTGAATCACTTACAGGACTTGAAACCCTTTCCAAGAACCTTTGGTGGTGCTGGAACGAGAATGCGAGACAACTTTTCGAGGAAGTGGATCCTCAGATCTGGCGCGAGTCTGGCTACAATCCTCTTGTCGTTCTCGACAAAGTGAGCCTGAGCCGCTACAAGGAACTGGCGAAGAATGACGAGTTTCTCGGCAAACTGAAGGACGTTATGGACGACTTCAACGAGTATATGTCCAAGAAAGCTGAGAGGACTGAGCCTTCAGTGGCTTACTTCTGTATGGAGTACGGAATTGATTCATCTCTGAAGATTTACTCGGGCGGTCTCGGCATTCTTGCCGGTGACTACCTGAAAGAGACAAGCGATATGAATGTGAACCTCGTGGCGTTCGGTCTGCTCTACAGATACGGCTACTTCACTCAGGTGCTTTCAGCTCAGGGTGATCAGGTCTGCAAATACGACGCTCAGGATTTCACCAAGATTCCGGCGGCTCCGGTGATGGACAAAGACGGCAACTGGGTGACGACAAGCGTCGCTTTTCCCGGCAGAACATTACAGGCACGTTTGTGGAAAGTCGCCGTGGGGCGTACAGACCTTTATCTTATGGACACTGACTACGAGGCCAACACTCCTGAAGACAGACAGATAACCTACCATCTTTACGGAGGTGACTGGGAGAACCGTCTTAAACAGGAATTGCTACTGGGCGTGGGAGGTATCCGTGCGATGAGGACGCTCGGTATCAATCCTACAATGTTCCATTGCAATGAGGGACACGCCGCATTCACAGGTCTTGAGAGACTTAGAGAATTTGTTCAGGACGAGAATCTTGACTATCAGGAAGCTCTGGAGGTCGTGAGAGCCTCATCTCTGTTCACGACCCACACCCCGGTTCCAGCGGGGCACGATGCTTTCGACGAGGGAATGCTCAGGCAGTACATAGGCCATTATTCCTCAAGGCTGAAGATTGACTGGCAGACTCTGATGGGACTCGGCAAACTCAACGGCGCGGACATCAACGAGAAGTTCTCAATGAGTATCCTTGCGGCCAACATCTCTCAGAACGTGAACGGAGTCTCAATGCTCCACGGAGAGGTGAGCAAGCAGATATTCTCAAATATGTACCCCGGCTATCTGCCTGAGGAACTGTTCATCAGCTACGTCACCAACGGAGTGCATTATTCGACTTGGACCGCGCCGGAGTGGAAGGACATCCATTCCAAGGTCTTCGGACCGGAGTTTCAGACTCACCACTATGACAAAAAGTGCTTTGAGGGTATCTACAAAGTGTCTGACGAGGTGATTTGGGACACAAGGACCATGCTTAGAAAGAAGCTTATCGACACTGTCAAGGAAAGACTTTCCGACACTTCCGTGTCCAATCATTATTCTCCGAGCGAGATAGTGACCATCAAAGAGAATCTTCGTCCGGATGTGCTGACAATCGGATTCGCCCGTCGTTTCGCAACCTACAAGAGGGCCACGCTCCTTTTCAGCGATTTGGAAAGGCTTAATGCCATTGTGAATAATCCCGATCGTCCCGTTCAGTTCCTTTTTGCCGGAAAGGCGCACCCTGCCGACAAAGCGGGTCAGGATCTGATAAAGAGAATCGTGGACATCTCCAAACAGGACAGATTCATCGGAAAGATAGTCTTCGTGCCTGGCTATGACATCAACCTTGCAAAGAAGATGGTTCAGGGAGTCGATGTCTGGATGAACAACCCGACCCGTCCTCAGGAGGCTTCAGGAACTTCAGGAGAAAAGGCCTCTATGAACGGAGTTATGCACTTCTCGGTGCTTGACGGCTGGTGGGTCGAGGGCTATGTCAAAGGAGCAGGCTGGGCTTTGCCTCAGGACAGGACTTACGACAATCAGGACTATCAGAACGAGCTGGACGCCGCCACGATCTACACCATTCTCGAAAATGAGATCGGACCTGCGTTCTATGACAAGGACAAAGTCACGGGAAGATCCTCCACTTGGATTGAGTATATCAAGAACACCATCGCTCAGGTGGCTTCCAATTTCACTACCAACAGAATGTTGACGGATTATCTCAATCAGTTCTACATCCCTCAGAGCGAAAGGGCGGGAGAGCTTGAGAAAGATGATTTCAAGGTGGCTCGCGAGATCTCGGCTTGGAAGAAGAGAATCTACAGAGAGTGGCAGAACATCAGTCTCATCTCCAAGATTCAGCCTAATGTGTCTTACAATCTCAACGAGGACACTGATCTTAAGGCCTACGTAGTGCTTAACGTCGGAGAATTGAAGCCGCAGGACATCGGAGTCGAGGTTCTGCTCGCAACCACTGACAGCAAGAGCAGACTTCACATTCAGGAGACTTTCGAACTTCTTCCTCAGGAGCAGGGCGACGGAACCGTAAGGTACTCCGCTGACATTCTTCCGGAGAGAGCCGGAATGTACCAGATTGCAATGAGAATGTTCCCTAAGAACCCTCTTCTGCCTAATCGTCAGGATTTCCCGCTGGTTAGATGGATATAGTCTCGTTATGATTGTCACTACCGGTTTTTTTGACGGAGTTCACCTGGGGCATCGCGCTTTGATTCGGCAACTCGTGGAGAAATCCAGCTCTATCGGTGAAGAGAGTATGATTGTGACTTTCTGGCCTCATCCTCGCAATGTTTTGCAGGATGACGCCAGAAATTTGCGCCTGCTTTCCACTCTGGAAGAAAAGAAGAGGATGCTTTCGGATCTTGGGGTAGATGATGTCAGGATTCTCAATTTCACCAAGGAATTCAGTCGCCTGAGCACGAAGGAATATCTCAGTGACTACGTTATGGGACAGTTCGGAGCGACGGGGCTTCTTCTCGGCTATGACAACAGAATCGGTTCTTCTCCCTCGTCACCTGACGAGACGGCCTCCGTGGCCCGTGGGTTGGGATTGAAAGTGATGATTGCCGACAGCGTGAGTGCCCCCGGAGACGGTGTGATCAGTTCCACTAAAATCAGAGAAGCACTTTCGAGAGGAGATGTCGTTCAGGCTAATTCGATGCTGGGCTACAACTACTGCCTTTTCGGTGTTGTGGTTTCAGGCAATCAGCTCGGACGCACTATGGGATTCCCTACCGCGAATATGCAGTTGTACGAACCGCTTAAACTCGTTCCTGAGAATGGTGTCTATGCGGTGGAAGTCGAGACTCTGGGCGAAAAGTATCATGGAATGTGCAACATCGGCGTGCGTCCGACTGTCGGCAACGACAATGCCCTCACAATCGAGACCAACATCTTCGATTTTGACAAAGACATTTACGGACTTGACATCAAGATCTCCTTTGTCGAGAGAATCCGTCAGGAATGCAGGTTCTCCGGACTAAACGCATTGCAGGCCCAGCTTTGTCGTGACAAGCGGGCCTGCATCTCAATATTCGGCTGATTCAAAATAATCTCAGATTTTAGTTTCGCGGTTGTCCTTTTCTCTTATTTCGACACGGCGGATTTTACCGCTGATTGTCTTAGGCAATTCGTCCACGAACTCAATCACTCTCGGGTACTTGTACGGAGCGGTGGTCTGTTTGACATAATTCTGAATGTCTTTCGTCAGCACTTGAGGGTCTTTGTCTTTCCAGCCTTCGGCGAGGATGATGGTGGCTTTCACCACGACTCCTCTGACCGGATCCGGAACTCCTGTGACGGCGCATTCCACGACAGCGGGATGTGTCATCAGGACACTCTCGACCTCGAACGGACTGATTCTGTAGCCGCTGGACTTGATGATGTCGTCATTTCTGCCCACGAACCAGAAATAGCCGTCCTCGTCTTTCCAAGCGACGTCTCCAGTGTGGTAGATGCCGTCATGCCAAACCTTTCTGGTCTTTTCTTCGTCCCTGTAATAGCCTTTGAACAGTCCCAGAGGCTTGTGCTCACCGATTCTGATGACTATTTCGCCTCTTTCCCCGACATCGGCTCTTGTGCCGTCAGGTCTGAGAAGATCAATGTCGTACTGAGGATTAGGCATTCCCATACTTCCCGGTTTTGATTTCATCCACGGGAAGGTTCCGAGGGTCAGAGCGGTTTCGGTCTGGCCGAACGCTTCCATAAGCGTAAGTCCCGTTCTCTCTTTGAATTTGTCCGACACGGCCTTGTTCAGAGCCTCACCCGCTGTGCAGCAGTACTTGAGCGATGAAAGATCGTACTCTGAGAAGTCCTCCTGAATCAAAAAACGGAATATTGTCGGAGGAGCGCATAAAGAGGTTATGTGATACTGCTGTATCTTGTTCATTATGTCTCTGGATGAGAATTTTTCGTGGTCGTACACGAACACGGCAGCTCCTGCGAACCACTGTCCGTAAAATTTGCCCCAAAGAGCTTTGCCCCAGCCGGTGTCGGCTATGGTAAGGTGAAGGCTGTTCTCGTTGAGGTTGTGCCAGAACACTCCCGTCACGATGTGTCCGAGAGGGTAGACGAAGTCGTGGGCGGCCATTTTTGGCTCCCCGCTTGTCCCGCTGGTGAAGAACATCACCATAGTGTCGTCGTTGTTGTTCGGATTGGACGGACGGACGAAGGCGGGAGCCATTTTCCATTCTCTCTGAAAGTCGTGAAAGCCTTCAGGCACGTTAGGTCCGACGCTGATCACTGTCTTGACTGTGGGACTCCTTTTGAGAGAGTCGGAGATGTGCTCCACAATGACTTCCTCTCCGGCGCAGATTATCGCTTTGACGCCCGCCCTGTTGTTTCTGTAGACTATGTCGTTGTCAGTCAGGAGATGTGTGGCGGGAATTGCTACGGCGCCGATTCTCAAAAGTGCGAGCATTGTGAGCCAGAACTCGTAACGGCGTTTCAGCATAAGCATCACCATATCTCCTTTACCGATACCCAATGACTGGAAATAGGCGGCGGTCTGTTCGGACTGCTCTTTGAGATCTTTGAATGAAAATCTTATGCACTCTCCTTTGTCGTTGGTCCAGAGCAAGGCGAGTTTGTCCGGCTTCTCTTCCGCCCAGACATCCATAACGTCGTAAGCGAAATTGAAGTTCTCGGGAACTTTGAAATGTAGATTCTTTTTAAAATCCTCTTGCGAGGAAAATGAGGTTTGGGTCAAAAATCGTTCAATCATATTAATGATTATTTGTATTTCTTGACTGCTAATTTATCGCTCAAAACCAGATAACCGAAATAATAGTGGTTACCACGTCTTTTTCTTTGGTAAATCCCGTTTTTTGTGGCGAATTTCTTTCATTTTACGCCAAATCCGTAATATTAAACCCCTCAATCAATCTTCGGGAAGACTGTCAGACGCAGTTCCGTACTGCCGTAAGGCACCAACTCGATGAATTCCGTCTTCTCTTCTTTTACTTTAGGATTCAACGGAAGAGTTGGAGTGTACCTGTCCTCGGCAAGATTCCATTCAATCTTTTTGACAGGGACTCTGATGCGGACGGGAACGCTTTCGTCATCGAGGGGATAGCCTTTTCGTGCGGTTCTCACGACCTTGACATCTTTGTCGAACGCATCGGAGCAGAGGCCGTAGTTCCAAGCGCCTGAAGGCGTGAGACTCCAGCATTTGAAATCCTTGTTTTCGGGGACCTTGCCGTTCATATTTGCGTAGACGGCAGTGTCCTCAATCTGTTTCTGAGGGATTGCGTAAGAAAAGACGAGAGGGCCCCATTGTACATAGACCCCGTTTCCGGCCGTTTCTTTCATAGCGAGTCTGAAGTCCATAGACAGTCTCAGCTCATCCCCGTCTTTGAATTCCCTGCTGACTCTGACGAAGGTACAGCTGTCGCAGACAGTGTCCAGCCTTCTGCCGTTAAGTTTAAGCGAAGCCTTGTCGCACCAAGACGGGATTCTCAGGAGCAGGGGAATCTCGGCTTTACCGTTTTCTATTGAGAAGCTGAATCTTATCTCCTCCTCGAAAGGATAGCCTGTCTCCTCCGTGATTCTGCACGCTTTGCCCTCGGAATCATTAAATGAGAAGGACGATGGTCCGTAAAGCGCGGCCACCACGTCGCCTTCCCCAGAGCGAAGCCACATCCTTGACACGTAGTTCGGCATAATCCTGTTCACGTTACCGGAGCAGCATTCCGTCTCGTGCGTCGGTCTGTATGCCATCCAAGTGGAGCCGTGGAAAAACTCGTTGTGATTGGATGTACCCGTGGCTATGAACTGATTCACTGAGGAAAAGTACTGAAGAGATTTGAAATCTTTGGTGACCGCGCCGGGAGCGGCATTGAACACCCCTTTTTCGATTCTGTCAGCCCACTTGGTGTCTCCAGTAGCCGTAAGGAAATAGCCCATAGCCCAGGTGTAGTCGGCTATGTCGCAGACCTCGTGACTGTTGATGACGTTGCCGTTGCCGTACAGCGCTTCCGCACTAACCGGAATCCCGTCAGGAAGCATATTCTCTGTCTCCAGCTTGGTGTCCGCCCTTAGGGCGAGATCAAGATACTCTTGTTTCCCCGTGTAGGAATAGAGAATCATAGGGAGTTTCATTTCCTCCATACAGGTTACTCCGTGCATAAAGAGCTTTTTGTCGTTTCTGATTATTTCGGGAGTAAGATCTCCGAATTTGCCTGAAATGTAGGCCGCCTCGCTCATCTCCAGAAGTTTTGGATTGCCCGTCAGCCCGTAAGTCCAGAGCATCCCCTCTATGCTTACGATGTTTCTCCAGACCTCAATCTGCTCAGTGGTCAAGTTTAGATAATGCTTTTCCAAAGCCTTAGGGACACTCTCATCGCGAGTTCGGTAGTAGTAGGCCTGTATCGCTCTGAAGAACACGCACATCGGCCATAGCTGAGCTGATGAGAAACTGATGTTCCCGAGTACGCCGTTTTCAGACGCATGGTCGAATACGTATTTGATTCCTTCCTCTCCTTTGTCTATAAGATTTTTGTCTTTAAGAAGATAGCCAAGTCTAACCAGTCCGTCCGTGTAATATGCAGTCTGCTCGTACCTCCACCAGTCACTTCCGTAGGATTCGGTGTTGCGTCGTATTTCCCCGGCCCAGAGGCAGGAATTGTAAGGATAGGCCAATGCCTCAGGATGCCCCGTCATTCCGCTTTTCTGTCGTTCCAGATATTCTTTCAGCCAGCCGTCGGCCTCAATGTCTTTGAGATAGCCTTCGCTGAACCTGCTGTAAGGGGCTTTCGCCTGTCTGTGTGCGTATTTCAGCACTCTTTCGTCAACTATTACTCCACTCCAGTCAAGCCCGAAGGCGAAATCGTAACTGTGGCCGTCTGAATCTATCCAGCACTCCATATCGTGAGGAAGGTCCTCACTCTGCTCCTCGACTGTGCGCATGTCCGAAGGCATCTGCATCGGGAGCAGCCCTGAAGGCTCCTGAGTTCCGCTGATTATCTCCATCACAGCCTGTTTCTGCGTGCCGAAAGAAAGCAGAACAGCATCGGCGTAAGGCTCGAATTCAGGTATGAAAGGCCTTCTCGTGTCCACGACGACTATGACCTTCTTGCCGCCCATCACTTTCTTCAGATTCACCACTCTCGTCAGGTCATCCTGATTTTCCGTCGTGACGCTCTTGCCCTTGTAACTCCGGTTTACGCTTTTTTCTTTCGGATCGCCTCCCGCAATGCTCTTTTCCCTTGCGTAATCCGCTGTGTAGTCGCTGTACTGAAGGCTTATGGGCAAATAGCCGTTGCCTCCCGTGGTCGCATCTTCCACACTATAGCCACAACCGCCCTGAGGCTCATTGATGAAAGCGATTGCGAAATCCGAATCTTCAGGCTTCCCGGTTATGATATAGTATTTTGTGACTGCGGCAGAGTCCGAGGAACTGGCATTCGGTATGTAGACCTTCTTTCTATCCTTGACAGGGAGTGCTTCTGAATGGTTTTTCAGCATCACGATCGATTTCACCTGAGCGTCGAATCCCTTTTTCATATATTCCGGATTACCTACCAGTCTCACGCTCTTGTCGACGTCTGTGTAAGGATTGTCGAATAATCCTGTTCTGAACATATTGAGCAGCAGCCTTACAGCCGACCGCTCGAATCTTACCCTTGCTGAGGTCTCTCCGAATTCTTCCGACCACATCTTGTAGGCCTCCATCACCGGGCCTTTCTCGTTATTTCCTCCGAACTGGTCCACACCGGCCTTCAAAGCCTCGTAATGCCTTTGAGCCTCGGTCATTTTCTCCGCACCCCAGCATTTTCCGTCCGATTCTCCCACGGTAAAGTAGTCGTGGGTGATGCCCCAATCTGTGCAGACCACTCCGTCATAGCCATAAGTCTTTCTCAGCAGAGAGTCAACGACAAAAGCACTGTAACTGTTGCCGACATTGCGTCCTGATGGATCTAATCCGTAGGATATTGTGTAGTAAGGCATCACCGCGGATGCTTTCCTCGTTTCCCCTTTCAGGCGGAAAGCTCCGTTCAAGAAAGGGGTCAGCTGCTCGTTGAGGTTGCCGGCTGGATAGACCGAGTACTTGCCGTAACTGTAGTGTGCGTCTCTTCCTCCTTCTCCGCAGCCTCCTCCCGGCCAGTGCTTCACCATAGCGTTCACACTCTCGAATCCCCATCCGTTCTCGAATTCAGCGGCTCCCTCAGAAGTCTGGAATCCGTCCACGTAGGCTCTGGCCATGTCGGTGTCAAGCCTCGAGTCCTCGCCGAAAGTGCCGTTGCATCTCGACCACCTCGGGTCGGTGGCCATATCTATTTGCGGGGACAGAGCCGTGGCCACGCCAAGCGCTCTGTATTCTTTGGATGCTATTGTTCCGAATTCCTCGACAAGATCAGGGCTGAAAGTCGCTGCCAGACCTATTGAGGTGGGCCAGAGGGAAATCATCCCTCCGGCTCCGGCGTTGTACTCAGCCTCGGCATTCGCCTCGTTTCGCGGATCGGAACTAATGTTCACGGGAACTCCGAATCCGATGCCTTCCGCATAAGCCTGAATGTTGTTGTTCCATTCCGCGCAGATTTTCGGGGATTCGACTCTGACAATCAGCACTGCCCTCAGGTTGTCTTTCCTGATGAAATCCTTCTGTCTGTCCGAGACGGCCGAATGAGGAAGTTTGCTCCTGTCCAGAGTCGTCCCGTTGTAGGTTGACGACCAGAATCCCACGGAGTCATTGGGCACTGCCTGATGAATGCTGTAAAGCATAAGCCCGGCTATTTCTTCCGTACTCAGTTTGGAAGCGAGATCCTTCGCCCTCTCCTCAGAGGAAAGTCTCCAGTCCTCGTACGGATCGAGCAGCCCGTTTTTGTCAAGGTCCTTGAATGCG
>JBAYFJ010000051.1:0-13032 GCA_041667245.1 Bacteroidales bacterium
CGGCCCTGATTTACGAGCTTCCGATGCTTAAGTATTTCGCGGAGCCTTTGCTCAGAAGGATATCCCCGTCATCGCCTGCCTACACCGAGGCTGTCAGGCTGCTGAAATTTCTGGACTATATTGTCGCTCTGTCCCCAAATGAAATTGCCGCCATTCCGCCGACTTCCATTATGAGGGAGTTTATCGGGGGCCAAACGCTGTAGCTTAAATTGTTTAAACGTTAAAATTGAGAAAATATTTTCAAGATTAATATTTTTGCTGTAAATTAGGAGTTGTATAAAAACGGACGGATGCTTTTTAAAATTAGGTCTCAAAAATCAAAAACGATTTGGAAGAGATTTCAAGGCGGGGATCACTCCTCGTTCAAGGAAATCTACAATCTTTATTCAAGGGCGCTTTACGCCTTCGGGATGAAGATCGCCAAAGACGAGACCATAGTCAGCGAGTGTCTTCAATCCCTATTCATTTATCTGTGGGAAAAGCGATCCTCAATTGATTGTCCGTCTGACATCTTCGCTTACCTTGCGGTGTCATTGAAACATCGGATTCTAAAAGAAGTAAATCCTGAGCATCCGACTTTGTCGGTCAATGACAAGGCGATCAACGGGGATGAGCTGGAAAACACATCTTATTTTATTCTCGACACTGACGTTCAGAATTCCAGGGAAACTGAAAAACAAAAGGCCGTGGCGCTCAACAATGCTTTGCAATCTCTCAGCTCAAGGCAGAAGGAGGCGCTTTACCTTCGCTATTACGATGGGCTTTCCGTCGACGAGGCGGCAGAAGTGATGGGACTGAACAATCAGACTATGAGGAATGTAACGAGTAATGCCATCAAGCGGTTGAAAGCGGACAGGGCATTGCAGAAAGCGATAAAGGCGATATGAACACTATGGTAGAAGAACAGTTCATAATTAATTTGTTCAACGGCGTGAAATTTCAGAATGAAGATTTTGACGCTCGTGAGCAAGTCTGGGCCCGGATCAGCAAAAAGTGCGGTTTAGACGTGGCCGAAGCACAGGTCAGTAAGTCTTCAAGTACCCGAAGATTGTTAGTTTCGGCTTGGTCTCTTGCTGCGGCGATTGTTGTGATAGTTTTAGCGGGTTCGATTTTTTTCTTAAGTAACAGGACAATAGCCACCGGAGCGAGTGAGTGTGTCGCGCAGCTGCCTGACGGCTCTTCTGTCACGCTCTCGCCTAACTCCACTCTTAGATACAATCGAATCAAGTGGCTGTTTGACAAAAAATTGTCCCTTGACGGCAAGGCTCAGTTCTGCGGAAACCACAAAAACGGGCTTAGTGTTGCCACTGAATTGGGATGTGTTTCTGTTCTCGGAACTGAGTTTCTGGTCGATCAGACTGACACCGCTATGCTTGTAGCTTGCTATGACGGCTCTGTCAACGTCCGGTCTCTGGATGGGAGCGACCAGCTTCTCAACAAAGGCGAGCAGGTCATCTGCAATGCCGAAGGGGATATGGACTTTTCCAAGATAGAAGAGGAAGTCAAGTCGAAGGTCTACAACGGCGCTCCTCTCCGAGATGTCGCAAAACAAATTGAGATCATTTATAACCTAAAAGTAACGGGTGTGGATTCTTATTCCAATTGCACATATTCAGGAACCATACCCGAAGACGATCTTGAAGCGGCGTTGATGCTTGTGCTGGGGTCTTGCAATATAGACTACGGCATAGACGGAAATGTCGTATCATTAAAATAATTGTTTTTTTGTATGTTACAAATTCGCACTTCCGTACTCTAATTAGTGACTGCGAGAAATAGTTTGTAATATAGACTTGACAATTATTTGAAGTGTTAATGGTTTGATGCTATTTGCAGCGCCACGATTCGCTTTTCCCCCACACATACAGCGAGTGTGTGTTAGCGTGTCCGGTCAGGTGTGCCACAGAACCATTAAGACTCACAGGTATGGCATCAGCATAGACCCGCTCGAGATGAGCCGGCGTGCTGGTGTCATTTTTATTGATGTCTCGCTTTGTGGCCGGTCTCTCTATGCCACCACATAAAAAAACGAAAAAGAACTGAATCTCACGACTTAGTTCTTTTTCTGATACTTCTTTTATTTAATATTTATGTCTTGTCTCTTTTGTATGCCATAATCGTGCCACAATTTTTTCAGCGCTGATGAACAATTCGTGTATTACTGAATTTCGTGAGGAAAAGAATATTGCTAAAGTGAAAGGAAAATCGTATTTTTGTAATGCTGTTAAGGCATTTAACTGAAACTCTAAATTTAAAAATTATGATAATAGAAAAGGTTCACGCAAGAGAAATCCTCGATTCCAGAGGAAATCCCACGATAGAAGTTGAAGTTTCACTCGAATCCGGATTCACAGGCATAGCCTCAGTTCCATCAGGAGCATCCACAGGAGAAAATGAAGCCATTGAACTTCGTGACGGCGATCCCAAACGCTTCGGAGGTAAAGGAGTGCTCAAAGCAGTTAAGAACGTCAACGACATAATCGCTCCGGCAATAATCGGAATGTCCTGCCTTGAGCAGAGAGCCATAGATCAGACAATGATTGAGCTGGACGGCACTAAGAACAAAGCGAAACTCGGTGCGAACTCCATACTCGGAGTCTCCCTCGCAGTGGCCAAAGCCGCCGCTAACTATCTTGAGATTCCTCTCTACAGGTACTTGGGAGGCGTCAACGCTCACGTTCTTCCTGTCCCTATGATGAACATCATCAACGGAGGCGCCCACAGTGACGCACCGATTGCCTTTCAGGAATTCCTGATTCGTCCGGTAGGCGCGAGAAGCATAGCGGAAGCGGTCAGAATGGGAGCAGAGGTGTTCCACGCACTTAAGAAAGTACTTAAAGAGCGCGGCCTTTCCACGGCGGTGGGAGACGAAGGCGGATTCGCCCCTAAACTCGAAGGCATCAATGACGCGCTCGACTGCATAGTCGCTGCTATCGAGAAAGCCGGCTACAAACCGGGCAAAGACGTCACCATTGCCATCGACTGTGCGGCGTCAGAATTCTGCGTGAAAGAAGGAGGTAAATTCTTCTACGACTACAAACAGCTTTCCAACGGAATGGCGAAAGATCCCAAAGGCAAGAAACTGGACATAGACGAGCAGATCAAGTACCTTGAGTCGCTTGTCAAGAAGTACCCTGTCGACTCGATTGAAGACGGACTTGACGAGAACGACTGGGAAGGCTGGGTCAAACTCACCGATGCCATCGGCAAGAAGGTGCAGCTTGTGGGAGACGACATCTTCGTCACCAACGTCAAGTACCTTGAGAAAGGCATAAAACTTGGCGCCGCAAATTCCATTCTCATTAAGGTCAATCAGATAGGCTCGCTCAGCGAGACCCTCGACGCGATTGAGATGGCCCACAGAAACGGCTTCACCACGGTTGTCTCACACCGCTCGGGAGAGACTGAGGACACGACTATAGCCGACATCTCCGTCGCAACCAACAGCGGACAGATCAAGACAGGCTCAATGAGCCGTACCGACAGGATCTGCAAGTACAACCGTCTGATGAAGATTGAGGAAGAACTCGGAGACATTGCCACTTATGGCTACAGGAAAAGTAGGTAATATTGTCAAAAGGTCGGATATAACCTCCAAATCAATATAATGGAACGAATTTTTCAGTAAGTTTGTGCGGTTTAACACAAAAGAAAATGCCTAAGATAACAGGACACATTTCACAAATCATCGGACCGGTAATCGATGTGACTTTCGACCTTGCCGCAGATGAGACGTCAAAGGAGCTGCCAAGCATCCACGATGCCTTGACCATCAAGAGAAAAGACGGTAAGGAACTCGTGGTTGAAGTCCAGCAGCACATCGGGGAAGACACGGTCAGGACAGTCGCAATGGACTCAACCGACGGCCTTCTGAGAGGGATGGAAGCAGTCAACACCCAAAAGCCTATCGAAATGCCAATCGGCGCTCAGATAAGGGGCAGAGTTATGAATGTTGTCGGGGCGTCAATCGACGGACTTGGCGACTTGGATATGACCTGCACGCTTCCTATCCACAGAGAACCGCCGAAATTCGAAGACCTCAAGACATCTCAGGAAGTGCTTTCCACAGGAATCAAAGTCATCGACTTGCTGGAGCCTTATCTCAAAGGTGGAAAAGTCGGTCTTTTCGGTGGAGCCGGAGTAGGGAAAACTGTTCTTATCAAAGAACTTATCAATAACATAGCCAAAAAACACAACGGGTTCTCCATTTTCGCGGGAGTGGGTGAACGCACCAGGGAAGGCAACGATCTGTTGAGAGAGATGATTGAGTCAGGTGTCATCAAGTATGGCGAGGAATTCAACAAATCAATGGAGGAAGGCCACTGGGATCTCTCCAAAGTCGACAGAAAGGAAGTTGAGAAATCTCAGGTCGCGATGGTGTTCGGTCAGATGAACGAACCCCCCGGAGCTCGTGCTTCAGTAGCCCTTTCCGGACTGACTCTGGCAGAATCCTTCAGAGACAGCGACACAGGAGAAGGCCCGAAGGACATTCTTTTCTTCATCGACAACATTTTCCGTTTCACGCAGGCCGGATCCGAAGTGTCCGCACTTCTCGGGCGTATGCCTTCGGCAGTCGGTTACCAGCCGACCCTCGCCACGGAAATGGGACAGATGCAGGAACGAATCACCTCGACCAAAAACGGCTCAATCACTTCAGTGCAAGCCGTTTATGTTCCGGCCGACGACCTCACGGACCCTGCTCCCGCAACGACGTTCACCCATCTTGACGCCACAACCGTTCTCAGCAGGAAGATCACCGAATTGGGAATCTATCCGGCCGTTGACCCGCTTGCTTCAACTTCCAGGATTCTGGATCCGAACATAATCGGGCAGAAACATTATGACGCGGCACAGAGAGTGAAGCAGATTCTTCAGAAGTACAACGAGCTTCAGGACATTATCTCGATTCTGGGGATGGACGAGCTTTCCGATGAGGACAAGATCACGGTCAACAGAGCCCGCCGTATTCAGAGATTCCTTTCGCAGCCGTTCGCAGTTGCTGAACAGTTCACGGGCGTGCCGGGGGTTATGGTGGACATTGAGGACACGATCAAAGGTTTCGACTCGATTCTCAACGGCGATGTCGACTATCTGCCTGAGCAGGCCTTCCTGAATGTCGGGACCATAGAGGATGCGATAAAGAAGGGTGAGGCAATCCTCGCCCAGGCGAAGGCGAACTAATTAAGGGATATGGAAACTGCCGAGATTTTGTTGGAAATATCTTCACCCGAGGCGACTTTGGTGAAAATGATGGTCGGGAGCGTTACGCTTCCCGGCGCTGCGGGAGCGTTTGAGGTGCTCAAAGATCACGCTCCGCTCATTTCTTCTCTGGATCCGGGAGTCATCAGATACGCTACCGGACACGAGGAAAGAACTCTCAGCATCAAATCCGGTTTTGTGGAAGTGAGGAACAACAAAGTGTCCGTTTGCGTGGAGGTGTGATGAGAAGACTCAGGCGAATATTGTTGACTTTGGTCATATTCCTTGCGGGGACGTGTCTAAGTGCCTCTGCCGGGGAGCAAGCCGCATCAGTCGCGAAGGTGGAATCGGCCGTTGGAGAACCGGGCCAATCAGTCTCGGCGGCGGAAGTCTCTGACTCAGCGGCAACCGGGCAGACCGGTCAGGACATAAACGTTCAGAAAATAATATTCGGTCACATCGGCAACTCCTACAAATGGGAAATCGCCAATATAGCCGGCAAAGAAATAGCCCTAAGTCTTCCCGTCATCGTGCGCAGCGGTACGGGCTGGCACTTGTTCTCCTCCAAACGACTTGAGGAAGGTGAGGAGTACCAAGGCCTGAGCATAGCGGCAAGCGGAAAATACGAAGGCAAGATTGTCGAAAAGACAGCATCGGGAGAAGACAAGAGACCTTTCGACATCTCCATAACAAAGAACGTGCTCTCGCTCTTTATCAGCAGCGCTCTTCTGGTTGTGCTTATTCTGATTTGCGCCCGCTGGTACAAACGGCACGATGTCAACAAAGAAGCTCCTACCGGTTTCGCGGCTTTGATGGAACCGGTCATAATGATGATCCACTCCGAGGTGGTCAAAGAGTCCATAGGACCTGACTATCAAAAATATTCCCCTTACTTGTGTACGGCTTTTTTCTGGATTCTGCTCAACAATATGATGGGAATAATTCCTTTCTTCCCCGGAGGGGCGAATCTGACCGGCAACATCACCATCACTTTCTTCCTCGCATTCTGCACTTTCATAGCCGTCAATGCGTTCGGAATCAAAGACTATTACAAGAGCATATTCTGGCCGGACGTGCCTGTGTGGCTTAAAGTGCCGATTCCGCTGATGCCGGTGATTGAGATTTTCTCAGCCCTCACGAAACCTTTCGCGCTGATGGTCCGTCTGTTCGCCAATATGATGGCCGGGCACGTGCTAATCATCAGTCTGGTGTGTGTGATTTTCATTATGGCGAAATATGGAGCTGTGATGATAGGCTCAATGTCGGTAATGGCGGTGGTGTTCGGAATCTTTATGGATGCGCTGGAGTTGCTGGTGTCTTTCATTCAGGCATACGTGTTCACCATTCTTTCGGCGATTTTCATAGGACTGTCAAGACAAAAGGAATAATATGTATGATTATTGATTTTAATAAAATAGAATTATGTTACTAACAGTTTTACTTCAAGCAGTGGCGGGTGCCGCTCTTGGAAAATTAGGCGCGGCTTTCGGAGCCGCCATCGCTGCTTTTGCGGCAGGAATCGGAATCGGTAAAATCGGCACATCAGCGACTGAGTCAATCGCAAGGCAGCCGGAAGCGGCCGGAAACATCCGGACAAGTATGATCATTGTCGCTGCGATGATCGAGGGCGCTGCGTTGTTCGCTATCATCGTCTGCCTGCTTGTGGCTCTTAGTTAGGCGCTATGTCTCTTATAACACCGGACGGCGGACTCCTTTTCTGGATGTTCGTGATTTTCGCCATAGTGTTCTTCATTTTGGCGAAATACGGTTTCCCGGTCATCACTTCGATGGTCGAGAAGAGAGAGGCGCACATCAACGACTCACTCAAATTGGCCAAGGAGGCTGAGGCGAAGATACAGGATATGGTCAAGGAGCACGCAAGAATGATTCAGCAGACGCGTGAGGAGCAGGCTAAAATACTGAAAGATGCGTCAACCGCCGGAGAGAATCTTGTGGAGCAGGCCAAGGCTCAGGCTCAGGATGAGGCATCCAAAATCATAGCCGAGGCCAGAGTGCAGATTGCGGCCGAGAAGGAAAGCGCAGTGAGAGACATCCGACGTCAAGTGGCTTTGTTGTCCGTGAGCGTTGCCGAGAAGGTGATCCGCAAAGATCTCTCCAAAGACATTGCGGGAACTGAATTCGTCAACAAGATGGTCGACGAGATGTCAGGCACTTCGATTAAAGACAATTGATGTCAGGAACTGTAATTTAAAGACAATTAGAGATGAACACTGGAGCGATTGCGTCAAGATATGCCAAAGCTCTGCTCAAGTACACTGAGCAGACGGGAGGAGGTCGTCTCGTATGTGATCAGTCGGTCACTATCGGGAAGTCTATGGCCGAGTCTCCCCGGTTGATGCAGATTCTGGAAGATCCCGTGCGGGTCGAAGAGAAAGAGAAACTTACTCTTCTGCAATCCGCTCTCGGAAAGGATGCTATGGCTGATGAACTGGTCAGATTCGTCCGTCTTGTGATCAAGCATGGAAGGATTGAGTTTCTAAGGCTGATGCTTCATTCATTCACATCTCAGTACTATGCAGCCAACAACATCACCACAGCTCAATTGACCACAGCTGGGCAGGTGGAAGGGCTGGATGACAAAGTGAAGGCTTTCGTGAAGGAGAAGACGGGGAAGGATGTGATCCTTTCTTCAAAAATGGATCCTTCAATAATCGGAGGTTTCGTCTTCACTATTGATGACTACAGAATTGACGCAAGCATTTCCCATCAGCTGGAAATCATAAAGCGGCAATTCGTTGAAAAGAACAGAAGAATAATTTGACAATGGCGCAAAATATCAAACCAAGTGAGATTTCGGATGTGCTGCTTAGCCAGCTAAAGTCCATAGACACTGAGCTCCAATTCGAGGAGGTCGGTCAGGTGCTTCAGGTAAGTGACGGAGTGGTAAGACTTTACGGTCTCAAGAATGCTGAAGCAGGGGAGTTGCTGGAATTTGACAACGGCATCAATGCAGTCGTGATGAATCTGGAGGAAGACAATGTCGGGGCTATCCTGCTCGGACCCACAGACCAGATTAAGGAAGGGATGACTGTCCGCAGAACCGGACGAATCGCTTCCATCAAAGTCAGCGAGGCTATGCTCGGAAGAGTCGTTGACCCGCTCGGCACCCCTATCGACGGACTCGGCGACATCAAGGATGACAACGCTATCGAGATGCCGTTGGACAGAAAAGCTCCGGGAGTGGTTTTTCGTCAGCCTGTGGAACAGCCTCTTCAGACAGGTTTGAAGGCCATTGACGCGATGATCCCTATCGGGCGAGGCCAGAGGGAACTCATAATCGGCGACCGTCAGACCGGAAAGACAGCGATAGCCATCGACACGATCATCAATCAGAGATCGGAATTCAAGAAAGGGACCCCTGTCTATTGTATATATGTGGCCGTGGGCCAGAAAGGATCCACAGTCGCAAGTCTGGTTGAGACTCTTCGCGCCAAAGGAGCGATGGACTACACCATTGTGGTGGCCGCCACTGCCGCCGATCCCGCGGCCGTTCAGTACTATGCGCCTTTTGCGGGAGCCGCAATAGGGGAATATTTCCGAGACACAGGCAGAGATGCGCTGGTTGTCTACGACGACTTGTCCAAGCAGGCTGTAGCCTACCGTGAGGTCTCATTAATTCTCCGGCGTCCCTCCGGAAGAGAGGCCTATCCCGGGGATGTCTTCTATCTGCATTCCAGACTCCTTGAAAGAGCTGCAAAAATAATTGACCAGCAGGAAGTTGCGGCTCAGATGAATGATCTTCCCGAAAGCCTTAGGGGAAAAGTTCGCGCGGGTGGCTCCCTGACTGCGCTTCCTATTATTGAGACGCAGGCCGGAGATGTCTCCGCCTACATCCCTACTAATGTCATATCCATAACCGACGGCCAGATTTATCTTGAGAGCTCATTGTTCAATGAGGGATTCCGGCCGGCCATCAACGTGGGAATCTCAGTGTCCCGTGTCGGCGGCAGCGCACAGGTCAAGAGTATGAAGAAGGTTGCCGGAACTCTGAAATTGGATCAGGCTCAGTACGAGGAACTTGAGTCCTTCTCAAAGTTCAGCGGCGATGTGGACAAAGTCACGGCCATGGCCTTGGACAAAGGCCGTAAGAACAACCGGCTTCTCGTGCAGCCGCAGTACTCGCCTATGCCCGTGGGAGAGCAGATTGCGATTCTCTATTGCGGTACCCACTCATTGATGAGAGAAATCTCCATCGATAAGGTAAGCGATTTCCAAAAGACCTTTCTTGAAAGGATGAGAGCGTCCCATCAGAAAGACGTGCTTGATGTCCTCTCTTTAGGCAAGCTCACACCGGAGGTTGAGAAAATAATATCCCTTGAAGCGGAGTCCGTAGCCTTGCTTTACAGGCAGGCAAAATAACAACATCAGATTATGGCATCACTAAATGAGATAAAATCCAAAATAGCTTCCGTTCGCAGCACTTTGAAGGTCACTTCGGCGATGAAGATGGTCGCTTCCGCCAAATTGCACAAGGCGCAGGCGGCTATAGGCAATATGCTGCCTTACGAATCTCATTTGAACGACATTCTCGTGAGCCTTATCTCAAGTGGTGATGAGACCTCGTCTCAAGCTGCTCCCGGAATCTCATACACTCTTGGAAGGGAAGTGAGCAAAGTGGCCATTATCGCATTCGCATCGAACCAAAGCCTTTGCGGGTGCTACAATTCCAATGCAATCAAAAAAGTACAAGCAGTCGTAAATGAATATAAATCAGCGGGTATACAGGAAAACTGCATAACTATCTATTCGTTCGGGAAGAAGATGTCCGAGGCAATGCGCAAGGCAGGCTTCGAGTCTCCGCACGATTTCACGGGTCTTTCGTCGACACCTCAGTACGCAGGGTGTTCCGAACTCGCTCAGGAACTTATGGACGGCTTCCTTTCAGGAAGATTCGACAAGGTGGATCTGGTCTACAATCATTTCCAATCTTCCGCCTCACAGCCGTCCAGACGAGAAACTTATCTTCCTCTTTCAGTTGGCCCTGAGACGTCCGGAGCGGCGAAATCTCTTACGGACTACATTATAGAGCCTTCAAGAGAAGAGGTCGTGAAATCTCTGCTGGTGAAAGTGCTTCGTCTCAAGATTTACACTGTCCTTCTGGACACTGCGGCGGCAGAGCAGGCGGCAAGAACGATCGCAATGCAGACGGCGACTGACAACGGCAACGATATGCTTGACGATCTCACTTTGGAGTACAACAAGAGCCGTCAGCAAAAAATCACCAACGAGTTGCTTGACATCGTTTCGGGCACCCGTCAATAGGTGTATGTTTATGCATCTTAAACAAAATGCATTTTTTACTTTACTTACACTCTGTTAGTTACAAATCGTTTTTCGTGTCAAATTTCTTCTAAAACGGAATATGCGGAGGAGAGAATCGACTGGAATTTCTCGAAATATCTTTCATAAGCCGTGAATCTCAGCACTTTAATAAATTTGCTTTTTCAGAAATAAATTGCAATCTTGCGTCCAAATACTACTATTTAATATTTATGTTTAACTAATTAATTCGCTTATGAAAAAAATTAAGCTTTTTTTCACGGTGCTATTTGTACTGCTGGCAATGGGCATCTCATACGCGCAGAGCGGTGAAGTGACTGGAAATGTCACGGATGCAGGGACAGGAGATCCGATTCCTTATGCTTCAGTCAAAATCAAAGGCACGATGACAGGTGTTGCCACGAGTGCTGAAGGAACTTACAGGATAAAGGTTTCCAATGTAGAGAAACCGGTTTTGGTCATCAGTTTCATTGGATACAAAACTGTCGAGATCCCCGTTGACGGCAGGAATTTCATTGATGTCGCTCTTGAAGTCGACACACAGACTCTCTCAGATGTCATTGTGGTCGCATACGGTACCCAGAAAAGGGAAGCCGTGACAGGCTCGGTCTCCACCATCGGCAACGAGGGATTGGCTGACGCTCCCGTGACTTCAGTCGACAAGATGCTTTCCGGCAAGCTCGCCGGCGTCACGATTTCTTCGACGTCAGGACAGCCTGGCGCTGTCTCGCAGATTCGAATCAGAGGAACCAGCTCCATCAATGCCGGCAACTCACCTCTTTGGGTGGTCGACGGTATTCCTATTCTTTCCGGAGACATTTCAATGATGACAAACTCCTCCAGTGCGCTGACAATGGTCAATCCGAGCGACATCGAGTCGATTACAGTCCTCAAGGACGCTGCTGCCGCGGCTGCTTATGGTTCGCGTGCTGCCAACGGTGTCATCCTCGTCACGACCAAGAGCGGACAGGAAGGAAGGGCTCAGTTCCAGGCAAGCGCTAAATTCGGCGTCAACTGGCTTCAGTCTGACAGCGATTTCAGAATGATGAATGCGAAAGAACTTCTGAATTACCAGAGAGACGCTATCTACAACGCGGGGATGGATCCTGATGATCCGTCGAGCTCTTATTATCGCCCTATGTCACTTCTCAGTGGCAAGTTGTACGACCCGCTTAAGGAATTCACAAGGTTGGGAAACCTTCAGGAATATCAGATTTCCGCAAGAGGCGGTAACAGTCGCGCCAAATTCTTCTCATCACTTCTCTATCAGAAAAATGAGGGAGTCGTTTACGGCGTCGACTATTCCAAGTTCCAGGCTCGTCTGAACGCATCCTACGAACTTACCAAGAGCCTCGAGGCCGGTGTTCGCGTCAATGTGGGCTATTCCGACCAGAGCGATGTGCCTATGCAGAGTCTTTACTATTCGAACCCTATCTGGGCCGGCGAGACGATTATGCCTTGGGAGCAGTTGAAGAACGAAGACGGATCTTGGAATGTGGAGTTGCCTACCAACTCTTATCAGAATCCTCGCACTACCGCGGAATTGGACGAGCAATGGCAGAAAGGCTATCAGTTCAACGGTACTTTCAATCTGAAATGGACTCCTATCAAGGATTTGGTTTTGGAGACGAAGAATTCCGCGGAAATCTCATTCAACGACTCAAGACGCTACTGGCATCCTGACTCTCAGGGCAATGGCGGACAGGATCCTACCTTGCAGACGGAGCAGCTGACAGTAAGGCAGTTTACCACATCCAACACAGCCACCTATTCGCACGTCTTCAACGGCCTGCATTCTTTCAGAGCGGTCGTGGGCCAAGAGGCTATGAGATACCATTCCAATTTCTACTATGCTTCAGCACCCGGCGTTGATCCAAGTATGCCTTATTTGGGAACGGCTGATCAGACCAAGACCCAAGTGGAGCAGGGAATCACAAAAGAGACAATGCTGTCTTTCCTCGGCATCGCGGATTACAACTATGACAACAGATATTTCGCACAGGCGACTTTCCGTGAGGACGGTTCTTCTCTTTTCGGAGAGGATAACAAATGGGGGGCGTTCTGGTCGGCATCCGCTTCCTGGAATGTCTCAAACGAAAAATTCTTCAAGAGAGCGGTTAAGCCTGTCTCTTTGCTTAAGGTTAGGGCAAGCTACGGTGTGAGCGGTAACAACGGTATCGATTCCTACAAGGCTTACGGTCTTTATTCCACGGCTGCCTACAACGGTGTGACCGGTTATGTTCCGTCACAGCTTGAGAACAACAAACTTTCTTGGGAGAGAAACAAAACAATGGACTTCGGTGTTGACTTCGGCCTTTTCGACAACAGAATCAGCGGATCAGTCGATTACTACAACAGAAAGACCGTGGATATGCTTCTTACCAAGAGAATTCCTCAGACTACCGGTTTCTCCACCATATTCACGAATGTCGGCTCTATGCGCAACAGCGGTTTGGAATTGCAGTTGGACGGTGACATCATACGCACGGACGAGATGGTCTGGTCTGTCGGCGCCAATGTGGCTTTCAACAG
>JBAYFJ010000052.1:0-13029 GCA_041667245.1 Bacteroidales bacterium
TCCTGAGCCAGGATCGAACTCTTCATTGTATATCTCATATCTCTGAGTCCCTTCCCGACGCTCTCAATTTCTAAAGAAATCAACGCTCTCGAATTTAATGTTTCTCGGTACTTGCTTGTACTTAGTCTTTCAATATTGTCAATGAACTTACCGTTATTTCTCAAACGGGCTGCAAAGATAACCACTTTTTTTCTTCCTCCAAAAGTTTTTGAACATTTTTTCGTTTTTTCTCGTAAAAATTCCCGTCATCGGCCATTTTTACTACCTTTGTGCGTAATAAAATCAGATTTCTATTGGTCTCTCTTTGGAAAATATTCGGCGTTTTCTTCAAGATCGGAGCCTTCACAATCGGTGGGGGCTACGCGATGATTCCTATAATTCAGAACGAAACCGCCAAGAGAGGCTGGCTCAGCGAAGAGGAACTTCCTGACATAATCGCAATCGCTCAGTCCGCTCCGGGGATTCTTGCCGTGAACGTGTCCATCTTCGCAGGCTACAAGATGCGCGGGCTGAAGGGCAGCATCGTGGCCACATTGGGGACAATTCTGCCTTCTTTCCTGACTATTCTGATCATAGCCCTGTTTTTCGCAAACTTCAAGGACAATCCTTTGATAATCAAGATATTCAAGGGAATAAGACCAGTGGTCGTGGCACTGATAGCCGCCCCAATGATCAATATGGCGAGGAAGTCTAACAAGACTTGGTGGGCTTGGGCAATAAGCGCGGCAACCCTGATTCTCGTGGCCTTTCTGGAGGTCTCGCCTATTTTAATACTGCTAACGCTTATCGTCATCGCTTTCACAGTGACGAAACTCGTTGAAAAGAGACAGGAGGGCGGGAAATGACACTGATCATCGTCAAGTTGTTCGCCATATTCTTCGTCATCGGACTGTTCACTTTCGGAGGCGGATATGCTATGCTGTCGCTGATCCAGACACAAGTGGTGGTGGCCAATGCGTGGATAGATGAGAGCGCGTTCACGGACATCGTGGCCATCTCCCAGATGACCCCGGGCCCAATCGGAATCAATTGCGCCACTTTTGTCGGTTATGACGTGCTTGCGAAGGCCGGCGCAGGGCATTTCGTCTGCGTTCTCGGCTCTTTCACGGCGACTCTGGCAGTGGTGCTGCCTTCTTTCCTTATAATGCTGATGTTGGTCAGATTCTACACCAGACACAGGCAAAGTCCATTGTTTGAAGGAACAATGAAGTGGGTTCGGCCATCTGTCGCGGGTCTTATCGGGGCTGCAGCTATCATTCTGATGTTCAACACAAGCTGGTCCGGAACTCCGCTTTTTTCAGATGTCGACATTTCCATCGTCTCTGAGAATTTTCCCGATTGGAAAAGCTGGGCTCTTTTCACCGCCGCATTATGTGCTTCGCTATGGATGAAAGTCAATCCTATTCTAATTATTGTTCTTGGAGGCATAGCAGGTTTCTTGATTTACTGAGCATTTATTCTTAACTTTGTACTGATAACACCATTTTTAATAACAAATATGAAAATAAAAATCCTAATCGCATCCTGCCTGCTATTTGCGACGGCATCTTTCGCTTGTTTCGGAAAAAAGACTCTAAAAGTCATCCCTTATCCACAATCAGTTGAATTCGGAAAAGGTTCTCTGAACATTGCGGGATCTCCTTTCTGCATCGCGCCTTCCGTTGACTCGGAATCCGCGTCTTTGTTCAAAGATTTCGCAAAACAGCTGACACTCGTCACCGGCAAGACCAGTGAGGTTGTCGGCAAGGCTGCGACAAGATGCGTTTATGTCACTGAAGACCCCTCGCTTGCAAAAGAGGAGTATTTTCTCGCTGTCAACAAACTTGGCGTCAGCATCAAAGCCTCTTCTTACAATGGCTTCATCTATGCCATACAGACGCTTAAGCAGATGCTCCCTGTCGAGATCTACGGAGACAAAGCCGCTGCAAAGGCCGAGATGAGGCTTCAGTGCGTGACTATAAAGGACGCTCCTCGTTTCTCTTATAGAGGTATGCATCTGGACTGTGCAAGACATTTCTTCCCTATTGAAGAGGTGAAAAAGTATCTTGACGTTATGGCTGTGTACAAAGAGAACACTTTGCATTGGCATCTAACTGAAGATCAGGGCTGGAGGATAGAGATTAAGAAATATCCCGAACTCACCAGAGTAGGCGCTTACCGCAGCGGGACTATGATCGGACACGACTGGGACTCAAGTGACGGCATCCGTTACGGCGGTTTCTACACTCAGGATCAGATTCGCGAAGTGGTAGCTTATGCCGCAAAACTCGGCATAACCATTATCCCTGAAATAGATCTTCCGGGGCATATGCTTTCAGCTCTGGCTTCTTACCCTTATTTGGGCTGCACCGGAGGCCCTTACGAAGTTTGGACAAGATGGGGCGTGTCTCCTGAGGTTCTTTGCCCGGGAAAGGAGACCACTTTCACGTTCATCGAGGACGTGTTGACTGAGGTTATGGATTTGTTCCCTTCCGAATATATCCACATCGGAGGCGACGAGTGTCCTAAGACAAGTTGGGAGAAGTGTCCGGCATGCCAGAAACGCATTCAGGAACTCGGAATCAAAGCTACTGAAGGTCACACTGCGGAGCAGTATCTCCAGAATTATGTCACTGCCCGCGTTCAGAAGTTCGTCAACGACCACGGCCGCAAGATCATCGGTTGGGATGAGATTCTTGAAGGCGATCTCGCAAAAGGCGCCACGGTTATGTCTTGGAGGGGCGTAAAAGGCGGAATCAAAGCTGCAGGAATGGGTTTCGATGTGATTATGACTCCTAACAAGTACGACTATTTCGATTATCTCCAGTCCAAGGAGAAGGAGAAGGAGCCGCTTTCTATCGGAGGCTATCTTCCTATTCAGGATGTCTACGGCTATGAGCCATACGATGGTCTTGAGGAAAGCGCGCAGAAGCATATTCTCGGAGTTCAGGCTAATCTCTGGACTGAGTACATCGCCACATGCGAACATCTTGAATATATGTTGCTGCCTCGTTTGGCTGCCTTGAGTGAGGTTCAATGGCGTCCAAAGGACACGAAGGACTGGGACAAGTTCGAGTCGAGACTGGTTCATTCCACAAAGATATACGATGAGATGGGCTATGTCTACTGCAAAGATGTCTTCGGCATAATCGGTCTTCCGGGTCACGAGCAGAAGGCACTGAGCCCGAAAGAGGTTGAAAAATTGTATCCGGCCAAGAAGAACTAATCCTGCAGGTCATCTAAATTCGGGCAATTTTAACAGAATTACTCGACCGCAATGCGCTAATTTTGGCGATTTCGGAAAAAAACGGTAACAATTTTGAAGTATTTTTTTTTAATTAATAAAAAATCATTACATTTGTAACGTTACATTATCTAACTATTTACTAATACTAACAAATTTATTTGGTTAAAAGTATAAAAGGGATGTCGCTGTGAAGCACCATCCCTTTATTTTTTGTTAACGATTATTTGCCAATCTACCGGCCGACCCTGAGCCGTTACTTCTGTTTCGTTGCGGACAAGTGACTATGAATGTCCGGAAAAAGAGATACTCAACAGAATGGGGTCACAAAAAAATCAAAAACGGAAACGAGTACGGAAACGAATCTAAACGTCGGAGAAGTTCCACGACAACAAGCAGAGTGAAATTGCGGATAAAAAACGGCTGGAAACATAAAAGATGAACGGGGTTTGTTTCACAACAGACCCCGTTCGCAATTCTAACCTAAAACTTAACCTATGAAAAAACTATTCGGTTTAGGATAATAACAAGGTCCGTGCCAAACTTTGCCGGGAACACAATTTAGCGTAACTATCTCAAAAAAACATAAACGGGGACTGGCGAGGAGGCCCGGGATGAAGGCCGAGGATGGATACCCTGGATTAGGCACTGTGAGTACGACAGGATGCGGGAGAATGCGAAAGGGCAAGAACGCAGTGAAGCGCCGTCTCGTGGTTCGAGACGGCGCTTCACTTAATCTGGCACGTAGAGAAGGCTATTGTTTAGCTTTCTGAGCAGGGGCGGCGGCAGCCGGAGCGGAATCAGTCTTTGGCTGAGACTGCGGATCAAGTTTGATTGTGATGATCCTCACGTCATTGAGAGGTTTGTCGTACCTGTCGGTAGGAACAGCTGCAATCTCGTCAATCAGCTTAAGCCCTGTGACATTAATAACCTCGCCGAAGACAGTGTACTCGCCGTCAAGCTGTTTGCAAGTGGAAGCATCCTGAACGATGTAGAACTGAGATCCGGAAGACTCTTTCATAGGATTGGCGGAATCTCCTCTGCGAGCTGCGGCAATAGCGCCCTTCTTGTGAAGGTTCTCGCTTCTGATCTCGGCAGGAATCGTGTAACCCGGGCCACCTTGACCAAGTTTGTCCTGATTAGTAGTGTCTCTGGAATAAGGGTCTCCACCCTGAATCATAAAGCCTTTGATGACTCTGTGGAAAGTGAGGCTGTCATAATAGCCCGAAATCGCAAGTTTCGCGAAATTGTCACGATGCTTCGGGGTGTTCTTGTAAAGTTTGACCTTCATCGTACCCATATTGGTTACGATGTCGAATACCGGCTCTTCCGGCAATGTTGCGACTATGTCCATAGCGTCTTTTTGTTTTTTAGCCATTTCAGCCGCGGCGATGGAATCAATACGAACTTGCTCAAGAGAATCGGCACGAGCCTTTTCGGCAGCAGCCTTCTCGGCCTTCTTCGCTGAAGAATTGCAAGCTGTCAAGATAGCGGCAGCAGCTAAACAGCTCATTAGGATATAAAATGTACGTTTCATAAATATTAAAATTATTGAATTAAAATTCATTTGCACAAATGTAAACAAAACTCTGTAAAAATAGCTATTTTTACACTTAATATGGCAAATCCGTTAAAACAACTGGCTGGAGAGACCGCGATATACGGTCTGAGCACAATTCTGGCAAGAATCATCAATTTCTTGTTCGTCCCGTTCTACACCAGACTCCTTACTACGGCAAGTTACGGCGTGGTCACGGAGTTTATGGCATACATCGCCGTACTCCAGGTTATTCTTGTACTGGGACTTGAGACCGGATGCTTCAGATTCGCCAACAAAGACGGCGTCAATCCGATAGCGGTCTACACCAATGCCCTTGCCACGACCTTCGGAATCAGTTTCTCCTTTTTGGCCTGTATGGTCATCTTTGCCACACCGATAGCCGACGCCTTGGGATACGAGGGCTATCAGGCCTGCATTATCTACGTCGGAGGCATCCTCGCATTGGACAGCACGACCGCAATCCTGTTCGCAAAACTCAGACAGGAACACAAAGCCTTGAAATTCGCAATCTTCAAGACAATCAAGATTCTGACGGAGACGGCCGCCAACATAGTGCTCTTTTTCCTGTTCCCTGCACACTGCGCGAAAGTAGCGGCGACAATATATCCTGAAATATCTCCGGAACTTGCAATCAGCCAGCTCTCCTCCAAAGACGTCTGGATGCTTAACTTCATAAGCGCGACTCCGGACTTCTCTTATGTAATCTTCGCCATACTGCTGAGTTGCATTGTCTGCGCTCTGCTGTTCATACCGGATTTGTTCAAACTGTCATTCAAATTCGACGGCAAGCTGCTGAAAAAGATGTTAGCCTATTCCATCCCTTTGATGATAGCGGCCCTTCCCGGCATAGTGAACGACTTCCTGGACAGGATTTTGTTCCGTTTTCTCGACACTAATGCCGAAGCGTGGCGCTCAAGCCTGGGGATATTTCAGGCCGCTGTCAAGATCTCGGTGATAATGAGCCTGTTCATTCAGATGTTCAGATTCGCCGCCGAACCGTTCTTCTTCCAAAGAGTCAAAGACAAAAACTCCAAAGAACTGTATGCGATTGTTATGGAATTCTTCACAGCTTTCTGCGGGCTGATATTCCTTGGCGTCATCCTATATATAGATGTGTTCTCTCTGATTCTCGGCCGCGATTTCCGCTCCGGCATCGGCGTGGTCCCGATAATGCTGCTTTCGTATATGCTTTTGGGGATGCTGTTCAACGTGTCTATGTGGTACAAGCTGTCCGAGAAAACAAATATGGCAATATACATAACTCTTGCGGGACTCGCGGTCACCATAGTGATCAACGTGCTGTTTATGCCTCGCTATTCTTACTGGGCGGCGGCGTTCGGCCATCTCGGAAGCTACCTTGTTATGTTCATAATCAGCGCTCTGCTCGGGGCTCACTACTATCCGATTCCTTACAAGTGGGGAAAGATTCTGTTCTTTTTCTTGCTTATGGGAGCTTTCTTCGGTATATCTCTCGGCCTTGACAAAATTCTGTTTGGCGGAGGTGTGACAATCGGAAAGACCGAGACTTGGAAAGTGATTTGCGAACTGCTCGCTCACACTGCCATTCTCGGTCTCTATGCTATTACTTGTTGGAAGGTGCTTAAACCTCGCTATCGTCTTATGCTCAAGGAGGCTAACGGAAAATGATCATTTGACTATCTCCGAAAGTTTGGATATGTCTTTGACATTAAAGTAGCCTACTATCCTAACAATGGTCGTCTTAGTCTTTGTGACAGATAGCATTACGAAAGTGGAGGAAGACTTGCCGGACTCAGCGAGATAGAATTCGCTTGACTCTCCGTTATCGGACCTCTCCCCCATTTTTGAAAAATGCGGATTGGTGACATAACTGTGAAAATCATTGACAAGACTATCGTCTTCCAACTTGGAGGAAATGATCGTGATGCTGCTGATTCCATCGACAAGTTTGGCGAGATTGGCGTCAGAACCGTTCTTCTGAGCTATCGCCTGAAGCATCTTTTTGCCCAAAGAGACAGAAGAGTAGCCCTCGGTCTTGGAATAATTGTCGTAAAGCGACTGGAAATCCTTACTCTGAGCCGAAAGGGACAGATGAAGACAGAGGATAACGGAGATAGTGACTAATATTAACTTTTTCATCTCACAAAGACTTACAGATCAAAGCATACGCCGACTGAGAAGGTGTGTGCATCCGGACCTTTCCCGTCAGCGAAAAGAGGCGAGAAGACGTACCTGCCGAAAACTCCGAAATGACGATAAGTGAATGAGGTGTAGCCTCCGAATTGGAACTGATTGAGGCCGTTCAGATTTTTGTCCTTTTCTTTCGGTTTTTTGAATTTGACGACAGAGGAAGCCAGAACTTCCGCATCACCTGCCACGTTCCAACGTAAACCGGGGGCCAGTTTGAACGAAAATCCTACAGGGACACCGAAATAGCAAGTGGCAAGTTTAGACTTCTTGTACGAATCAGCAATCCGGACCGGGACAATTCTCCCTCCGGCGTTCTCCAACGTGATGTGGTCGTCAAAAACATAATTGTCCACCAGCATATTAATGCCCATATTGAAATTCGCCCAATCGCAAAGCCTCACTTTTACTCTCACTATCGTGCCTCCGAAATGAAAACTGCGAATCACTCTCTGATTCATAAACCCGTCCAGATCGGAGCTATAGTCAGAGTAGTCCGTGTTCACCAGAGGGCTGATTCCGAACTCTACATTATCGGCCATTGACAGAGTCGTGGTGGGACATTTCGGCGGCTCAACGTAGACAGAGCCCAGCCTGAGGTCAAAACCGGCGACTGCTACACTGAACTCATCTTTGTTGCCGGTGGATTTAATGGATATATTCTCTACGACAGCAACGGAATCCGCATTCTGTGCTTCAACCTCTTTTGGCGCAAAAAACAGCGCTGACGTAAGTAAAATAGCTGAATAAAATAACTTCTTTTTCATAATTCTAATTGTTTTCCGTGTTTGACAATGCGCTTAACGTGTCAGCAGAAATGCCATCCAACTCGTCCAGAGAGTTAAGGGCATCCTCAAAATTTGACAATTGACAGAGATCTCCGGCAGCATACATCGCAACCTCGACATCCCGTACGGGCCTTCCGTTTATGTAGCAGTCAGGTCGTGAAAGAGCGCGGATTCCGAAAAGGCATCCGAAAATCGCCACAGACGCAGCCACACCGATGCTTATGTACTTTATCTTGAATCTTGTGACCGGAGACGCCTTGTGGGAATGCTCTTCTTTCGAAAGTTCGTCAAAGCCTTCGAAAATCGTTTTGTAGACCGACCATTCCTCAGGGATCGAATCCGCTGAAGAGAAATAGGCCCTTAGTGCCCGCTCCTGGGCCGAATCACTCTCTCCGTCGAGCCAAAGCCCGATCAGCTTTTTAATTCTTTCTTGTTCCATAATTCATCGCTTTCTGTACCATATCCCTTAGATCGTGTCTCGCTCTTGAAAGAATAGTCCGTACGTGGCTTTCCTCAAGGGACATAATCTCGGAGATTTCTTTGGTTTCATAACCTTCCACATCTTTGAGCTGCACGACTTCTCTCTGTCTGTCCGGCAGGCAGTCTATGGCTCCGGCAATAATCCTCTTTAGATCCCATCCTGTGAAGTCCTGTTCGAAAAGCATTACAGGGGCTTCGTCCTGACTGTTGAACTTATTATGTCTGAGATAATCGTAGCTGGCGTTTCTCACGGAAGTCATCGAGAAGGCGTCAATGTTGCGACAATTTTCAAAAGTCGCGTCGCAAAGAATCCTGAGGAAGACATCCTGGACAATGTCTTCCGCCGCTTCCTTCACGACAACGATGCTCTTTGAGTAGCCGAACATCTTGTTTCTCAAGGACTTGTCGAAATATGTGCAAAACTCGTTTCTGGTCATAACCACTTATAAGACGATCATCTTCGCCAAACGCTACAATCAGATGCAAAAATAATATGATTATCCGCAATCATAACAACACATCGTCAAAATCTATGGCGAAACGGTCAGAACATTACGGCCGGGTCGGGCGGCCGGTGTACGTGGCCGAGACATTACGGCCGAGTCGGGGCCGTGGAGTATAAGTCGCTGAAGGACAGAATTTTAACAAAAGTGACCCCCTCCAAACAGGAGGGGGTCACTTTGCTTATAGCATTGAATGTCTCTGCGTTATGCACCACAGCCTAAGCGCGCTGATGTCGGTCGAGGCCGGAGCCAAAACCTGAGGGCGGGCCGAGGCCTATGCGCAACGGTGATTAGTCAGTCAGAGAGAAACGGCGGAAAGCGATAACTTTGGCGCCCTTCGCGTTCTGGCAGATGTAATCCTTAACTGCGACTTTAGCGTCCCAGATGAAGTCCTGATCCTCAAGAGTGCACTCCTTGAAGTACTTTTTGAGTTTACCCTTTGCGATGTTCTCAAGCATAGCCTCAGGCTTGCCGACCATCTTAGGGTCCTCAGACATCTGCTGCTTGTACATTGCCATTTCCTTCTCAACCGCTTCCTTAGGGCAGTCAGCCTCGCAAACAGAAATAGGATTCATAGCCGCAACCTGCTGAGCCACATTCTTAGCGACCTCCGCAGGAACTTCCTGATTGAAAGCCACGATAGCCGCCAACTTGGAATTGTTATGAACATACTGAGCGATGAACGGAGCCTCAAGAGTGGAGTAGTAAGCAAGGATGTGTTTCTCACCTGTCTTACCTGTCTGAGCGGAAATCTCTTCCTCAATCGTGTGACCGTTGTTAGCCTTAGCCGCCTTCAGAGCCTCGGCGTCAGATGCGAACGAAGCCATAGCGACGTCAGCGATCTCATTTGCCAGAGCCTTGAAATCAGGAGTAGCCGCAACAAAGTCGGTCTCACATCCAAGACTTACGATAATGGCCTTTCCACCGTTGACACGGACAAGAACAGCGCCCTCGTTAGTCTCGCGGTCAGCTCTTTTCGCAGCGATGAGCTTACCTTTCTCACGGATAATCTCGATTGCTTTGTTGATATCGCCTTCTGCTTCTGTAAGAGCCTTCTTGCAGTCCATCATACCGGCACTGGTCATTTTGCGTAATTTCATTACGTCAGCTGCTGTAATTTGCATAATGTTTTGGATTTAAATTGATTAATAATAAAGTTCGGCGGCCGAAACCGCCGACTCTAATTATTCAGCCTTTGCCGGTTCCTCTACCGGTGCGGCAGGAGTTTCCTCCTCGACTTTCTCAGCCTCTGCCTCAGACTCTACATTGATAGGTTTCGCACCTCTGCGGGAACGGATCTTCTTAGAGAAATTCTGCTTTGAGTCATCAGCATTGCCTGCCTGATCAGCGTCGGATTTCTCCTTTTCGAGTTTTCTCTCATCCAGACCTTCCTGGATGGCCTTGCAGAAGACATCAGTGATGCATTCGATAGACTTCGCGGCGTCATCATTAGCCGGAATCACGTAATCAATCGGAGTAGGATCGCAACAAGTATCAACTATGGCGATAACCGGTATGTTCAGATGATTCGCCTCTTTGACAGCGTTAGCTTCCTTCTGGACGTCAACGACGAAAAGCGCTGACGGGAGTCTGCTCATATCCCTGATGGAACCGAGGTTCTTCTCCAACTTCTCTCTCTGGCGATCAACCTGAAGACGCTCTCTCTTCGCGAGTTTGTCGAATGTGCCGTCTTCTTTCATTTTGTCGATAGTGGCCATCTTCTTAACCGCTTTACGGATGGTAGGGAAGTTCGTAAGCATTCCGCCTGCCCATCTCTCGGTAATCGAAGGCATATTGACTGACTGCGCCTTCTCGGCGACAATCTCTTTAGCCTGTTTTTTTGTGGCTACGAAAAGGATTTTGCGGCCTGAGCGCGCAAGCTCCTTCATATATTCTGCAGCCTCGTCAATCTTGACGACTGTCTTGTGCAGGTCGATGATGTGGATCCCGTTTCTCTCAATGAAAATGTAAGGAGCCATCTTAGGATTCCATTTCCTTGCCAAATGGCCGAAATGCGAACCTGCATCAAGTAATTCTTGGAAATTTGTTCTTGACATTGTCTTGAATGTTTTCTTTTTTTGATAAACTTTCCTCAAAACCTCAATTTCGGTTTATCGGACTCTTTTCTTCAATCCGAAGTAACGGTCTGACCGGTCTTCGAAATTTTCCGCAGTCGCGGCAATCCTCAAGCAGCTACCCGAAATTCACATTTCGAAGTAAGATCCGAAGATTTGCGCACCGGACTGTGCTTTGTTAATTGTAAATCAGAACGATTAACGTTTACTGAACTGAAAGCGTCTACGTGCGCCAGGCTGACCAGGTTTCTTCCTCTCGACTTCACGCGCGTCGCGTGTTAGAAGGCCTGCGGTCTTAAGCGCTGAACGGTAAGCCTCTTTGTCCACTTCGCATAGCGCGCGAGCGATTCCGAGTCTTGCTGCTTCCGCCTGACCTTTGATGCCTCCACCGACAAGGTTGATTGTGACGTCAAACTGACCCGTTGTTCCCGTAACATCAAATGGCTGACCTACGATGTAACGAAGAGTCTCGTCAGCGAAATACTCGCTGATTGGACGATCATTAATTGTAATGTCACCTTTGCCGGCAACAACATAAACGCGAGCTACTGCTGATTTACGTCTTCCAAGGGCGTTAATTTTTTCCATTTGCTCTGTTTAAATTTCGTTTAACTTAATTGATTTAGGATTCTGTGCCTCGTGAGGATGCACCGGACCTGCGTAAATGTACAGGTTGTTGATGATCTTGTCACCAAGACGCGTCTTGGGAAGCATTCCCTTAACAGCTCTCCTAACTAGCTCGGTAGGTCTCTTTTGAAGTATCTCCTTTGGCGTAGTAAAACGCTGTCCTCCGGGATAACCGGTGTAACGAACGTAGATTCTGTTGGTCATTTTCTTTCCCAGAAGGCGGACTTTCTCGGCATTGACGACGATGACATTGTCACCGCAATCAACGTGTGGAGTAAATCCCGCTTTGTTCTTGCCGCGAAGGACAAGAGCGACTCTGGAAGCAAGACGACCAAGTGCCAAATCAGTAGCATCAATGACGACCCACTCTTTTTGTACAGTTGCCTTGTTCAAGGAAACCGTTTTGTAACTTTGTGTGTCCACTGTCTTGATCTTTAAATAGTTAATAAATAATATTGCGACCCCTACACATTATAGGGACCGCAAAGGTAGCAATAAAATCCGTTTATTCAAAAAAAGATGTTTAGATTGACAACACCGTCAAGACATCAATCAACTCTTTGTCAATAGGTTTGTCTTTCTTGATTGCCCTGTTAATCGGAACGTACACCAGATTGTCATTGGAAATGCCGATCATGATGTTTCTCTGTCCCTCTTTCAACGCCTCGATGCTGGCATATCCCATACGGCTCGCGAGGATACGGTCCACAGCGCTGGGGGTGCCGCCTCTCTGCAAGTGACCGAGAATGGTCACACGCACATCGTACTGAGGATGTTCCTTGCGGACTCTTTCCGCATAATGCATAGCGCCTCCGTCTTTCGGACTCTCGGAGACTATGACAATGCTGCTGTTCTTGCTCTTGCGGAATCCCCTGCTGATGAATTGCTCAAGCTGGTCGATGTCAGTTTCGTCCTCAGGAATGATGGCAGCCTCCGCACCTGACGCGATGGCGCTGTTCTGAGCGAGAAAGCCCGCGTCACGGCCCATAACCTCAACGAAGAATATCCTGTCGTGAGATGTCGCCGTGTCACGAATCTTGTCCACGCACTCAACAATGGTGTTGAGCGCGGTGTCGTAACCTATTGTGGAATCAGTTCCGTACAAGTCGTTGTCTATTGTTCCCGGCAATCCGATCACGGGAATGTCGTACTCCCTTGCGAAATCCTGAGCTCCCGCTAAAGAGCCGTTTCCGCCTATGACCATCAAAGCGTCTATTCCGTATTTGGTAAGATTGTCGTGAGCCGTCTTCCTGCCTTCCGGTGTCATAAACTCCTGACTTCTCGCAGTCTTGAGGAATGTTCCCCCTCTCTGAATTATGTTGCTCACGCTTTCGCTGGTAAGTTCTTTAATCTCACCGTGAATAAGCCCCTCGTACCCTCTGTATATTCCCATAACTTTGAGCCCGTTGTAAATAGCCGTCCTGGTTATGGCGCGTATACAGGCATTCATTCCGGGAGCGTCGCCTCCGGACGTGAGAATGCCTATAGTTTTAATTTCACTTCCCATATTTTTAAAATTTTAATCGTGCAAAAATAGTGATTTAACGGCAAATTCCGTGCTTTTTCGTACTTTTGTGAAATCTAATCGTCCTAATTGCACAAAAAA
>JBAYFJ010000053.1:0-13028 GCA_041667245.1 Bacteroidales bacterium
AAATAATGAGAACTGAGTTTTGTACAATGAATATACTACGTTGGTGATGTCTACAGCACCGTCGCCGCACAGTCGCTGTCAAGCGACCGCTGACGAATGTCAGCGCATCGCCCTCGGGGGGGGCAGCCGGCTTTGCTGGCGGGGGACAAGATATAGGTCTGACAAATCAGATGTCGCAATCCAAGACCTGATGCAATCAGGGCTGCGGCGACTGCAATCAGGGCTGCGGCGGCTGCAATCAAGGCCTATGCGAGCTCTGGATTGGGCTCGCTGCGTTTGATTGCTGCTATCGGGAAGTATGTCTGGGATGAAGTGCAAATGAGGGGTGTTTTGCACTTGCTTAGGAGGGAATGATTGGGATGATGAGATGTTTTCAAGTTTTATTTGACGAAAGGATGAAAGATTTATGAGGTGGGAAGGTGTGAACAACAGGGTGGTGATGTGCAAAAAACAGGGAGGAAAAGAGTGAAATTCAGGGATAGAAAATATATTATGCTGCGCAAAATAATTGAAAATTTTGCGGAATAAGACTTGGATTTTTAATTCATTGATAATAAGTGAGTTGAGTCGATTTCTTGTTCGCAAAGTCCAAATCCGCATTATGAGAATGTTTCCAAAGTCCAAATTTTTGGTTCCAAAGTCCTAACATCGGATGTGTTTTTCGGCTTATTTTGCAAGTGTAAATTATTTCCTCGGTAATGCATTCCATTAGACCGGATGATTTTTGAGTTGGGAGGTGAATAGCTTATCTTTGGAGAGGGTGAAATTATGACTAAGAGGATGAGAATATAGAGGAAAAATAAAGATTTTAGTGCTGGAGAAAGGAAGTTTTAAGTTTTATCTTTTAAATAATTGAGCTATGAGAATTCTAAATGAAATTGTGAATTTATCTAATGTGCTTATAGTTAGCACTTTAGTGGGGGGGGGTATTGACCTCCTGCGGAGGGGATGACACGAAGGAAAAGGAAATCGCCGTTAGCGGCGTGAGTGTCAGCCCGACTACTTTGAGTCTGAGCGAGGGTGAGAAGGCTCGTCTGAGCGCGAACGTGACTCCGGCGGATGCGAGCGACAAAACTGTCAGTTGGACTTCAAGCAACGAGAGTGTGGCGAGCGTCGGAACCGGCGGAGAGGTGACGGGAGTGAAGGCCGGAAACGCGACCATCACCGTGACTACAAAGTCAGGGAACAAAAAGGCGACGTGCGCTGTGACAGTCAATGCCAACAAGGTGGCCGTGGAGAGCGTGAGCCTAAGCGAGAGCGAGCTCAGTCTTACCGAAGGCGAGACAGAGAGTCTGAGCGCTACCTTGAAGCCGGAGAATGCCACTGACAAAAGCGTGGAATGGTCCTCAAGTGATGACAAGATCGCCACAGTGGACCAGAGCGGCAAAGTGAGTGCGATAAAGGCCGGGAGTGCGACCATTACCGTGACCACCAAGGACGGGGCAAAGAAGTCCACTTGCAAGGTGACGGTTAATGCCAAGATCATCGCGGTTGAAAGTGTGGAACTGAACAAGACGGCTGCAACCATCAAGACAGGAGCAAGCGAAACGCTGATTGCTACCGTGAAGCCGGAGAATGCCAATGACAAGAGCGTGACTTGGACCACAAGCGACGACAAGATTGCCACAGTGGACCAGAGCGGCAAGGTGAGTGCGATAAAGGCCGGGAGCGCGACCATTACCGTGACCACCAAGGACGGGGCAAAGAAGTCCACTTGCAAGGTGACGGTGGAGGACATCGCTTTGACTGGAATATCGTTGTCGCCTTCAGCGTCGACAATGAAAATTGGGCAGACTGTCACATTGACGGTCAGTTACACTCCGAGCGACGCCACCAACAAGGAAGTGACATGGAACAGCGGAAAACCTGATGTGGCAAGCGTGGACCAGAGCGGCAAGGTGACTGCGGTCGCACCCGGCTCATCACAAATCGTGGCGACCTCAAAAGACGGAGGGCTTAAAGCCGTCTGCAACGTCACGGTTCAGAATGAGGCGCTCACCGGGACCATACAAGTTGACGGTATTTATTACAAGCCGGTCTCGGCAGGCTCCGTTGACGTGATGGTGACTTACAAAGAAGGCACTCAGTATGCAGGCAACTCTTACAGCGGCACCGTCAAAGTGCCGGCGACATTCGACTACGAAGGAGTGACTTACAATGTGACGCAAGTCGGAGAAAGGGCATTTTCCGAGTGTCACTCACTGACATCCGTTTCTTTGCCTGAGGGGCTGACTGACATCGGGGAACTTGCTTTTGACAGCTGCGAGAACCTTGAGACCCTTTCTCTTCCGGCTTCTTTGAAATTCATTTATTATGATCAGGCTGTCTTTGACGATTGTGAGAAATTAAATGTCACCGTTGCCTCGGGTGGAATCTTCAAAGTGACTGACGGGATGCTTTACGGAGAGTATTCTAACAACAACCGTTTGGTTCTGCTTCAGCAAAATAAGACAGGGGAAGTCAGCATCCCTGAAGGAATCACAATGATAAACCTCAATGCGATAAGAAAGACAGCCATAACGAAAATAACGGTTCCTAACAGCGTGGTGATAATCAAATCACTCAATTTCTGTGAGTGTCCAAATCTGAAAGATGTTGTGCTCAACTGGAACGAGACCCAGCTTGCCAGTCTCCTGTACAGCAGTTTCCCATCTAGTTCTTATTTTGTGAAGATGGTCTATTCCGACATCACGGTGAGCGTGCCGAAGGGAACCAAGGCCGCTTATGCGGCGCACCCGCTGTGGGGAATGGGATTCAAGATAGTGGAACGATAGCAGGGCACTCAGATGTTTAAAAAAGGCCGGCCATTCGATCAGGAGTGGCTGGCCTTGTTAATTCAGTGCAGCACTATGTGCGCGGCCCATCCTCCTCCGGGGGCGAGATGAACGGCAACTTTTCTGTTGCCCGGTACACGGCCGGTCACGACCTTGTAGTCACTTGCGCATTTGTCCGCATTGACCCCGTCCTGATAGCAAGTCATCTCGTAAAGCCTGTTCTCAAGGAACTTCATATCAATGGTGATGTTCCTTTCGGTCCAATTGTTCAAAGCGCCCACGTACCAGCTTCCGTCGGCAGCCTGCTTGGCCATAACTGCGTACTCCGCAATCTCCCCGTCCAGCGCCACGGTCTTCTGCCAGACCGTAGGGACTGCCGCGATGAACCCGGTACACTCTGGCTCGTCAATGTAATTGGAAGGAGAATCGCAAAGCATAGTCAGAGGCGCGTCGAAAATCACATATTCCGCCAATTGATGGCAACGTGTCCCCTGACTCATTGGCTCGGAATTGACAGGCCTGAAATTCTTCTTTATGGCATTCCGCATAGCCCCTTGAGTGTAGTCCATTGACCCTGCGGCCATTCTGACGAAAGGAATCGTGACATCGTAAGTCACCTGATCGTTAGTGCCCCATTTCATCTGCTCAAGACCGGCAACCCCTTCAAAATTGACCACATTCGGATAAGTCCGCTGAAGTCCGGCCGGCTTGAAGGCGCCGTGGAAATCCAGAAGAAGGTGATATTTGGCAGCGGTTTCCGCTGATTTCCTGTAGAAATCCACCATAATCTGGTCGTCTCTGTTCATAAAATCGACCTTGAACCCTTTGATGCCCATTTTAGCATAATGCTCGCAGACTCCCTCGATGTCACGGTTGAAAGCCCAATAGCCGGCCCAGAGAATCAGATCCACATTCTTAGAAGAGGCGTAACTGACCAGTTCCTCCAGATTGATTGCCGGAACCACCTGCATAAGATCCGCTTTCTTGTTCACGGCCCAGCCCTCGTCCAGAATCACATACTCAATGTTGTGGGCCGAGGCGAAGTCGATATAGTATTTGTAAGTGTCGTTATTGACTCCCGATTTGAAATCCACTCCCTTGATGTTCCAGTCATTCCACCAGTCCCAGGCAACCTTGCCCGGCTTCACCCAGCTCCAGTCCTTCACAGAACCTGCGGCCGGTGTGCCCAACCTGTAGACCAAGTCCATATCCATAAGATCCTTAGCCTTGCGAGCCACCATCACGATTCTCCACGGAAAAGCCTCCATAGCGGAACATTTGGCCAAATAGTTCTCGCGGGAAGGGATGAGCCCCTCAAGCATATTGTGCCCGCCCTGTTTAATCTCTTTAGGATAGCCCGCAAACACTCCGCGCAGCTTAGAGCCTCCATCGGCATTGTTCAGAAACATTCCGGGATAATTCAGAAGATCAGACTCGGTGACGCAGATCTTCACGCCGTCCGGAGCCTCCACCACAAGAGGCAGGAATGCCAGCCTTTTGCTGTTCCATTGAGACAGAGCGATGTGCTCGTAATAATTCTCGAAAGAATTCATAAACTGATTGTCAAAGCTGGCGTAATCCTCTTTGACATAAGGCACAAAAGCCTTCCAATCCTCCGGAAAGGCAAACTCAGCCTGTTCCGAAGAGACTATGAAGTCCTCTTCCGACTTGGACACGAATCTGTAGGCGGCGCCGTCGTCATAAGCGCGGAAAAGCAAGTCGAACGATTTGAATTCCAATTTCAACTCATTGTAATTGTCAGTCACTTCCGCTTTCTTGTAAGCCACGGTCTTGAGAGTCCGGGCCGCCGTCGATGTCGTTGCCTTGAGAATGCGTTCCCCGCCTCCGTAGACAGTCCCGTCCGAGAGAGTCATCGAGATGGCAGAAGGTCGTAGAATTGCGGTTCCGTTCAGCATAACTGAATAGGTAATCGCATCCGAGGTTGAGATCTCCACTGACAGTTTCCCGTCCGGTGAGGAGAGCGTGTAATCTTTAGAGGCTGCCGAAGCGCTCAGTGTCAACGAGGCCAAGGCAATGATTGTCATTAATTTGTGCATATAGATCTGTGTTATAATCCTAATTCGTCTTTCATCGTCCGCAGCAGGTCAAATGCCTGCAGCGGGGTCATATTGTTGAGGTCGGAAGCCTTGAGCTTGTCTCTCAGGGATGCAAGCATCGGATCGTCAAGCTGAAACATTGACAATTGTATGCTTCCGTCACTTTCCACGGTGCCGGCTTTGACTTTGTGGGGCTTAGCCGGCTTCACCATATCCCTGAAATCCCGTCCCGACTCTTTTTCCAGCTCGGCCAAAGTCTTCTCCGCCGAATCCAGAACTTCCCTCGGCATACCCGCCATACGCGCGACGTGAATTCCAAAACTGTGGGCCACGCCTCCTTCCTTGAGTTTGCGGAGAAAAATCACCTGTTTCCCCACTTCCTTGACCTCAATGTGGAAGTTCTTAATCCGCGGATATATCTCCTCAAGGTCGTTAAGTTCGTGATAGTGAGTCGCGAACAGCGTTTTCGCTCCCTGCCCGTACTCGTGGATATATTCCACAATCCCTCTTGCTATTGACATCCCGTCGTAAGTTGAGGTGCCTCTGCCGATTTCGTCCAGCAGAACCAGAGATCGGGAAGAAAGATTGTGCAGAATCATTGAGGTCTCCAGCATCTCGACCATAAATGTGGACTCGCCTCTGGAGATGTTGTCAGTCGCTCCGACTCTTGTGAATATCTTGTCGAAAAAGCCTATTTCCGCGGATTCGGCAGGAACGAATGAGCCAATCTGGGCCATCAGCACGATTAGAGCCGTTTGCCTGAGAAGTGCTGACTTTCCGGACATATTCGGTCCTGTCAGAATGATTATCTGCTGCTTCTCATTGTCCAGATGAATGTCGTTGGGGACGTATTCCTCGCCTGATGGCATCAATGTCTCGATGACCGGATGCCTTCCCGCCTTTATGTCCAGAGAAAGGGAATCGTTCATCACCGGTCTGCAGTACTTCCGGTCAATAGCGCCTTGAGCGAATCCCGAGAGCACATCGAGTCTGGCTATTATCTTGCTGTTGTTCTGAATGGCTGAGATGAATTTCTGAATCTCTGCGACGAGATCCGAGTAGATTTTTGACTCAATGGAGTAGATTTCTTCTTCGGCCCCGAGTATCTTTTCCTCGTAATCCTTCAATTCCTGCGTGATGTATCTTTCGGCGCTGACGAGGGTCTGTTTGCGGGTCCATTCCGGCGGCACTTTGTCTTTGAATGTGTTGCGCACTTCGATGTAGTAGCCGAACACGGAGTTGTAACCGATTTTCAATGAGGAGATTCCGGTACGTTCCGCCTCAGAGCGCTGAAGATGGAGCAGATAATCCTTGCCGTTTCGCGAGATGTTTCTGACATTGTCAAGTTCCTCGCTCACTCCGGTCGCAATGACGTCTCCTTTCCCGATTGCGGCGGCGGGCTCGCTGCTCATAGTCTTGCCGATGATGTCCATAAGAGGTCCGCAATCCTGCAGTCTGCCGATGAGGCTGTCGAGAGCCTTCACGCCTTTGGAGAGGCACATTTCGGCGATAGGCTTAAGTTGATGCAGCCCTTTGCCGAGTTGAAGGACTTCGCGAGGCATTATTTTTCCGGTGGCTGCTCTTGAAATGATTCTTTCCAAATCGCCTATATCCCCGATCAGCATTTCCAGCTTTTCCAGTTCGTCCTTGTTGTCAACGAAATAGCCCACGACATCGTAGCGGGAATTCAGTTCGTTCAGGTCCATAACCGGCATCGCGAGCCAGCTTCTCAGAAGTCGCGCGCCCATCGGGGACGAACATTGGTCTATAACCTGTACGAGGGACACTCCTTCTCCTCCTGAGGCGGGAGCGAACACTTCCAGATTTCTGAAAGTGAATCTGTCCATCCAGACGAAACTATTTTTGTCTATTCTGGAAATAGAGCAGATGTTTTTGAGGTCATTGTGCTGAGTCTGTTCAAGATACACTATCAGTGCTCCTGCCGAGCAGATGCCCAGAGGGAAGCCGTCGATTGCGAATCCTTTGAGAGAATTGACGTTCATCTGCTTCCTTAGTTTCTCAATGGCGGCGTCATAGACGAAAGCCCATTCGTCAAGAGTGGATATGTAGAGATTCTGTCCGAATCTTTCCCTGACTCCTTTTTCGTACCCTCTTTGTACGACTATCTCCTTGGGACTGAGCGAAGAGAGAAGGGTGCCAATGTAGTCGAGAGAGCCTTGTGCGACTTGGAATGTGCCCGTGGAGACGTCCAGAAATGCCGCTCCGCACTGGTCTTTTTCGAATGTGAGTCCTGCCAGAAAGTTGTTTTCTTTCTGATTGAGCATCTGGTCATTGAAGGCGATTCCGGGGGTGACAAGTTCCGTGACACCCCTCTTGACCAGTTTGGTGGCCGCTTTGGGGTCTTCAAGCTGGTCGCACACGGCCACTTTGTAGCCTGCGCGGATCAGTTTCGTGAGATACAGTTCAATGGCGTGGTGCGGGAATCCTGCCATCGGGATGGACCCGTTGTCTCCGTTCGAGCGTTTGGTCAGCACGAGTCCGAGGACTTTGCTGGCAAGTAGCGCGTCATCAGAGTAGGTCTCGTAGAAATCGCCTACTCTGTACAGAAGCACGGCCTCAGGGTGCTGTGCCTTGATGTTGAAATATTGTTTGACAAGCGGAGTGTCTTCGTTTTTTATTTTAGCCATATTATGCAAATTTATTAAATTTGCAGTAATTATGAAAAAAGTACTGGTCATTACCTATTATTGGCCTCCTTCGGGAGGATCGGGTGTGCAGAGATGGTTGAAGTTCTGCAAATACCTGCCTTCTTCGGGGTGGCAGCCGGTTGTTTACGCACCGCTCAATCCTGAATATAACTCCATCGACAAGTCTCTTGAGGCTGACATTCCGAGAGAGGCCGTGGTGCTGAAACACAGGATAAACGAGCCTTACGCATTGTACAGAAGGCTTATGGGCAAGGGGAGTTCGACCAGCATCGATGCTTTGACTTCGGACAAGGCGACTGCCGGGGAGGGTGACATCAATCCGATAAGCAAGGGACATAAGTCTTTGAGACAGAGGATTTCTCTGTTCATAAGGGCGAATTGTTTCGTGCCGGACCCCCGTTGTCTCTGGGTGTGGCCTTCGGTCAGATTTCTGAAAAAGTATCTTTCCGAGAATCCGGTGGACGTGATCGTGACCACTGGGCCTCCTCATTCTGTCCATCTGATAGGTCGTAGGCTGTCCAAGATCACGGGTCTGCCGTGGGTGGCTGATTTCAGGGATCCGTGGACCAAAATGTACTATTACAAGAATCTCCCTCTGATGCGCTGGGCTGACGCGAAGCAGCGCAGACAAGAGAATATGGTGCTGAAAGATGCGACTAAGGTGCTGACTGTCACTCCGTTGATGAAGGCGGACTTTTCGGCGATGACAGACACTCCGATAGAAGTGATCACAAATGGCTATGATGAGGAGGATTTCGATCAGATTGTCGAGGACACCGGGTTCTTCAATCTGACTCACACCGGTCTTTTCTCTTCTGACGGTGATCCTGTGGTTTTGTGGAAGGTGCTGGAGGGAAAATGCCGGAAGGATCCGGAGTTCAAGAAGTCTTTGAGGATCAGGCTTGCGGGCAAGACGGATGAGGGGATCTGGAAATCTCTTGAGAGGGCCGATCTTGAGGAGAATGTGGTGGATCTTGGCTACCAGTCTCACATTCACGCTGTCAGGGAGCAGTTGGGGGCTTCGCTTCTTATTCTTCCTCTGAGGCAGGATCCGGATTACAGGCCGATTCTCCCGGGAAAGGTGTTCGAGTACCTGGCGGCCAGGCGACCGATTCTGGGCATAGGTCAGGAGGACGGGGCTATGGCTATGCTTTTGAAGGAGACCGGGGCCGGAGTGGTGTGCGACTGGAACAACGAAAAGGCTATTTCCGACTATATAGACGATTGCTGGAACAAGTTTAAATCTGACACTTTGGACTGTGATTCAGTGGGGGTTGAGCGTTTTTCAAGACGCAACCTCACGCTCAGGCTCGCTTCAATGCTGGATTCAATAATAGAAGATTATGAACAAAAAACTGACGAATAGGATTCTGTCCTGCATAGGAATAATAGTTTTATTCCTTGCGCTTGCTTATAGTTTTGTCCCTGAGGTTCTCAGCGGCAAAATTGTCAATCAGAGCGACATTTCCGGGTACATAGGGATGTCTCACGAGATGAACACTTACAACGCGGCGCATCCGGATGACCCCACGGCATGGACCAACTCGATGTTCAGCGGAATGCCGACGACCTCGATTTCGGCGCCTCATCAGGGTGACTGGACGCAGCCGATTTACGATTTTCTCCTCACGGGGAAGCGTCCGGCCACATATCTGTTCATATCCCTTTTAGGAGCTTTCCTTCTGATGCTTTCGCTCGGTGTCAATTCTCTTGTGGCGATAGGCGGAGCCATAGCAATCACATTCTGTTCTTACAACATTCAGATTATTCAGGTCGGGCACAACACCAAGATGCAGGCTATCGCGTTTCTGCCGTGGGTACTGGCCGCGCTCGTGTTCACTTACAGGAGCGCTCTTTCGGCCTTGCGTGACGATTCGTGGAAGAAGTGGCTTCCGAAGACTTTCCTCGGGGCGGCTTTGTTCGCTCTGGCTATGAGTTTTCAGGTGAAGGCCAATCACCAGCAGATCACATATTACCTGGCGATTATGATTTTTGTCTATGTTATCGTGCTGATTGTATGGCTGTTGTCTGACAAAGAGAGGCGCGCTTTGCTCGGACGTTTCGTCTTGGCTTCCGCTTTGCTTTTGGTGCTCGGCTGTGCGGGAATCGCTACTAACGCAAACAAACTGATTCCGCTTTACGATTACACTGAGCACACTATGAGAGGCGGATCAGAGTTGACCTCGACTTCCGAGGCTTCTAAGATCAACAGTGAGGGGCTGAGTCTGGATTATGCCACCAACTGGTCTTACGGGTGGAATGAGCTTCCGAATATGCTGATTCCCGATTTTAACGGCGGTTCTTCCGCAGGTGCCGTAAATCCTTCCAAGTCTGAGACTTACAAGCTTCTCAAGCAGGCCGGGCAAAGTAATGCGGAAGAGATTTGTCAGAATCTGCCTTTGTACTGGGGACCGCAGCCTTTCACGGCGGGGCCTATGTATATGGGCGCGGTGACTATATTCCTGTTTATTCTGGGTTTGTTCCTATATAAAGGCAAGGAGAAGTGGTGGATTATCATCGCGACGCTGCTGGCGGTCTTTCTGGCTGTGGGCAGTCACTGGATGTGGTTCACTAAGCTATGGTTTGACCACGTTCCGTTCTACAACAAGTTCAGGACGGTGTCAATGGCTCTGATTGTGCTTCAGTTCACACTTCCGATGCTTGGTTTCCTGGTTTTGGACAGGATTATTAAGGGTTCCTACTCCAAGGCGGAGTTCCGAAAGGCTTCTTTGTGGTCTTTGGGCATTGCCGGGGGCTTCTGTCTTCTTTGCATTTTGTTGCCTGGCGTCGCGGGGAGTTTTACGGGAAGTGTGGATGAGGGGCAGGCCGGCATTCTTACTGATGCTCTGAAGGCGGACAGAAAGGCTTTGCTTATGAAGGATTCGCTGACTTCTTTGATTTTCATCTGTCTCACTTTCGCTTTGTTGTGGTGGGCCTCTTCTAAGAGAGGGGTTTCTGACGGGAAGACCTATCGCATCGGGGCATGCGCGGGTGTGGCTCTGCTCATATTTATCAATATGTTCGCTGTTGGGAAGAGGTATTTGAGCAATGATGATTTCACTACTCCCCGGGATTTCAGCAAACAGTTTACCGAAAGAGGTGTGGACAAGATGATTCTTGAGGATAAGGCTTTGGATTACAGGGTGGTGGATCTTTCTGTCAATGTGTTTAATGACGCGCACGCCAGCTATTGGCACAAGAACATAGGCGGATATAGTCCGGCCAAACTTCAGAGGTACCAGGATTTGATCGACAGGTATCTTGTCGGTGAGCTTAATTCTGTCTATTCTGCATTGAACGGGGTTGCCACGGTGCAGGACGCACAGGCTGCTTTGCCGGTGCTTCCGATTATGTCAGCGCTGAATTGCAAGTATATTATCGTGGGTGCGGATGTGCCTCCGGTGGTGAATGAGAATGCTTTCGGCAATGCGTGGTTCGTGGATTCGCTTGTCCGTGCGGCGACTCCTGACGAGGAGATTGCTCTGACGGGGTCCTGCCCTCTGGCTTCGACCGCAGTGATCGGCGCAGATTTCGAAGCCTCCGCCTCCGCTTTCGAGGCAGCCGTCTCTGCCACGGGTGCTGCCAGTCCTTCTGCCTCAGCTTCGGCCCTTTCAGCAGGCTCTGCCACTGCCGCTTCTTCGGCTCTTTCCGCGCCTGAGGACACCATCTTTATGACAAGTTATGCCCCTAACGAGCTGAGGTACCACTATCGTGTTTCTTCCGACAGACCGGTCATTTTCAGCGAAGTCTACTATCCCGAAGGATGGCACGCCTATCTGGACAACGGCACCGTCTCAGGCAAGAAAGACAAGGACGACACCGACGTGGACTTGTTCAGAGCCGACTGGATTTTGAGAGGCGCTGTTCTCTCTTCCGGAGAAAATAATTTGATTATGAGATTTGAGCCGAAGTCCTACCAACAAGGGATTCTCCTGTCAAGAGTGTCCTCCATTCTTGTTATTTTAATTTTAATAATTTCGGCAGGAATGCTCATAAAACGTTGAAATTTCGTGTTTTTTACATTATTATTGTCAATAATAAACGGGGAAAATCACTAATCCTTAAATATTATTGAATTATGTTTAAAAAATTTTTAGCTGAAGGACTCGGCACAATGGTGCTTGTTTTGGTTGGTTGCGGCGCGGCTGTCTATCTTGGCTGCGACACTCCCGCAGGGGTTTTGGGAACGGCTTTCGCTTTCGGCCTTGCGGTTCTCGCGATGTGCTACACAATAGGCGGAGTCTCCGGTTGCCACATCAATCCGGCCATCACTCTCGGCGTCTGGCTTTCCAAGAGGATGAGCGGTAAGGAGGCTATCGGCTACATCATCTCACAGTGCATCGGAGCCATCGTCGGTTCCGCGATTCTTTTCGCTATGACTTCCACAGGCGGACAGACAGGCACCGGAGCTAATGGCTTCTCAGACGGAGCTATGCTTCAAGCCTTCATAACTGAAGTTGTGTTTACATTCATCTTCGTGCTTGTAGTTCTCGGTGCCACAGACCCTAAGGTCGGAGCCGGCAATTTTGCCGGAGTCGCTATCGGTCTGACACTCGTTATGGTGCACATAGTCTGCATCCGTATCACCGGAACTTCAGTCAACCCTGCTCGTAGCCTCGGCCCTGCGCTTTTCCAAGGTGGTGCGGCTCTCAACCAGCTCTGGCTCTTCATTGTGGCTCCATTGCTCGGAGGCGCTTTGTCAGCGGTGGTATGGAATTTTGTAGGCACATCAATCTGCTGCAAAAAGTCCGAATAATCTCAAGTTTTGCAAGTAAGAAATTAAGGATAAAAGATCACAGGCAACTATAAGAGTAAGAAATTTACATTATCACCGCTTGGATTTTTTATGAAAACACATTTCACTGTACTTATTGTAAGGGCGGAGAAACGAAATGAGCGGAAAACTGTACGATAGTTTTACATTGGATGGTGTTTGAACGGCCTTTTAAGAGGCTATAAAGAAACGTTAAAATATGTTGCAGAAAGTGGCGTTGATTAAAATACTCAAAGAGTCTGGAATAATTTCGTTGCGTTTTATTGCCATCACTTTGTTTTCGATATCCGCATTGCACCTCATTATAGGTAATTTCACTTTGAAATTACTATGGGAAACAGCATTATTTGCAGGAGCTACAGGCGCTATGATTTTCATCGTAATTGCAATACTAAAACTGATATATAATAAACCGCAAGATTGATGCGGGTTAGCCGCCGCATCGACAACGTAAGCATCTTCGCGGTCACGTCTTGAATAGTGGCGTGGGGCGCTATATATTGATAGTTAATGTGTTACGCAATGATCGGGTATTAAATTTGGCACCCGATCATCCGGTAATGAATTGATAAACATTAAGTTGCGTCCCACGCTCCCCGATGTAAGCGTCTCCGGGAAGCCGTAGGGTTGATATAATAAGAGCAGGGTTAGTTGCCCTGCTCTTTCTTTGACCATCGGTCCGGAAGAAGATCCCTGAAGGCGTCCGGAGGAGCTCCGTTCGGCATCTCCGCCACTCTGTTGAGAACGTCAGATA
>JBAYFJ010000054.1:0-12916 GCA_041667245.1 Bacteroidales bacterium
ACCGACGGCTCTGAAAGCTGATTCTGCAATGAAAGATATTTGTCCTGAAGGCTCAACACCTTCTCCAATAATGTGTTAACTGCTGCCATATATCAAATTGATTTGACGTAGCACCTACGTCTCATATAAAATTCGTGTTCGTACTTTCCCCAGACATTCACTGCCGAGTTAGTCTCGATCTGCGGGTTTGAGATAGCCCAACTCGTCCCCGCCGCCTGATACCTGTCCGACAACGCACAATGGTAGACTGCCGACACTCCCGTGTTCTGCCATTTAGGCACGGCGCCGTTCAGCATAAGGTCCACGACCTTGTGGTCGTGCATCGCCCGCAGGAAATGAATCCATCCGAACGGGAACAAATGCCCTTTCGCTCTCTGCAAGGCAAGTGATATGGTCGGGAATGTTATCGCAAAAGCCACCAGCTCGTCATTCTCGTCCAGAATCACCACGCTTGTCTTGTCTGAAAGGAACTTCATACTGTTTTTCGCCTCAAGCTTTATCTCATTTTCGGTGAACGGGATAAAATTGTAGACGGATGCCGCGAAACTCTCATTGTAGACCTTGAAGAAATGATCCACCATCTTCTTGTCCTTCTTTAGTTTCTCTATGCTGCCCTCGTGAAGATTGTACTTCTGTTTGAGCAGTCCCGCTATCCTCTCCATCTTTTCAGGAACACCGTGATCTGAAACCATCTTGTACTGAAGCCAGTCACATTCCTTCTCATAGCCCAACGATGTGACTAGGTCGTTGTAATAAGGAAAATTGTAAATGCAGTTGAACGGAGGGATGTTCTCAAATCCGTCCACAAGCATTCCCTGTTTCCCTAAAGTGTTGTAGTACAATGGGCCGTGAATCTCGTTCATCCCTTTCTCTTTCGCCCAATTCTCGGCGGTCCTAAGCAGCAATCCGGCGACTTCAACGTCATTAATAGTGTCAAACCAGCCGAATCTCGCTCTTTTCTTTTGATATAATTCATTATATCTTGGATTGACCATAGCGCACACGCGACCGACAATCTTATTGCCATCCATTGCAAGCCACTGCTTGCTATTGCAATACTCCAAAGCAGGATCTTGGGTCAGGGAGAACTTCTGATCGCAATGCAATGCAGGGACATACTGTTTGCAATCTTTGTAAAGTTCGTCAGGAAATTTGATAAATTTCTTTAAATCCCGCTTATTTTTGACCTCAATTATTTTGTAATCAGGCATATAGCTAATATGTAGGTTTTAGTACAAGTCGCATCGTCCCAAACGAATGTGACTTTAATCTTGCAAAATTACATAAAAAACTCGTATTCAGGAAAAATTTACGCTCGCCTGTCTTGGGGAGGCTATCACGAGCGCAAGAAAAAGTACGGGTTAGAGTGAGAGACGGTAAGCTGCCACATCGTGGCCGGGAACTATTACCGACATCGGGGATTTGGTCTTTCCTTTCACGCCTTTGTCCCAAAGATTAACGTATGAATAGATCGCTTTGTCAAACTCGGTGCTTCTTGAGGAGAGGGGATCCGTGAACACAAAGTCTTTCCAATCGACTTTCAGATTGACTTGGCGTTCGTTTCTGTTCAGAATGACGAAAGCCCAATCACCATTCTTCAGAGGCTTGAACCAATACTCGACTCCATTCTCCGCTTTTAATTTGAGCCCCTGCACTCCAAGAGAATCCTGATCAACCGCAATCATGTCCTTGTTTGTGATTATAGCAAGTGTCTCTTTGGTAATAGAAGTCAGATCGTTGCCGAGAATCAGCGGCGCCGCCAACATACACCACATAGTGAAATGCGCTCTGTCCTCGTTGACGCTCATTCCATTGCCAACCTCAAGCATATCAGGGTCGTTCCAATGGCCCGGACCGGCATATTTTCTCAAAGTGTCCTGTCTGTCAAGAATGGACAGAACTGAAAGCGATTTCCAAGTCCCGTTGTCAATGTCTTTGGAGAAGCCCACGCCGATGTCACCCGTGGACCTCCACGAATGAGCCACGTCTTTGGCCCAGCGCCACGGGGAACTGGTTCCCCATTCGCACATACTGAAAAGCACAGGCCTCCCGGCAGCATACAAGGCGTCTCGCATTAGAGTGTAGGCACCCACGGGATTGGTGTTATCCGTAAAGCACCAATCGTATTTCAGGTAGTCGACTCCCCATTTGGCATACATCAGAGCATCCTGGTACTCGTGTCCGGCGCTTCCGGGAAAGCAAGCGCAAGTCTGTCTTCCGGCATCGCTGTAGATTCCGAATTTAAGTCCTTTAGAATGGATGTAATCCCCGAGCGCTTTCATTCCTAAAGGAAATTTTTCTTTGTTCTCGGTTATGAAGCCGTTGGCGTCTCTCTCGCCGTGCCAGCAGTCATCCAGATTAAGATAGATGTAACCCGCGTCCACAAGGCCGAGTTCGACCATTCTGTCAGCGGTCTCCTTGATAAGCTGTTCATTGATGTTGCCTGCGAATTTGTTCCACGTGTTCCATCCCATCTGCGGGGTGAGAGCAAGATCAGGAAATTTCTGGGCACACAAGCCCGTAGCCAGTAATAGCGCGCAAAACGCAATGATGATTCTTTTCATATTCAGTGTTATAATTATCTTGCTAATTTAGATAAAAAATATTTATCCGCAATCCATATAACAAGTCCTTGACAAGTCGCAAAGTCAATTTTTTTGACTATATTTCGCTGAAACTAATAAATAACGACAATGTATCTTAAATTCATTTCTATGATAGCTGCGACGAGCCTTTCGTGCGTTGCCGCTTCAGCACAGTGGAAACCTGCCGGCAACAACATCAGAACTCCTTGGGCCGAAAAAGTTTCTCCCGAAAATGTGCATCCGGAGTACCCCCGGCCTCAGATGGTCCGCGCATCATGGCAGTCATTGAACGGCTTGTGGGATTACGCCGTCACTTCTTCAGATGCTGCGGAACCTCTTTCACCTCAAGGAAAGATTCTCGTGCCTTTCGCAATCGAGTCATCTCTCTCGGGTGTCGGCAAGAGAATTTCCCCTTCGGAAGCGCTTTGGTACGAAACGGAATTTTCAGTTCCGAAAGAATGGAAAGGTAAGCGTGTGGCTCTGAATTTCGAAGCGGTTGACTGGAAAGCTGAGGTCTATGTCAACGACATTCTCGTTGGAGTCCACACAGGTGGTTACACTCCTTTCAGTTTTGACATAACGCCTGTTCTTGCCAAAGGTGTGCAGACTTTGAAACTCAAGGTGACCGACGGCACTGATTCAACCCTCCAGCCTCGCGGCAAGCAGATTCTCAACCCAAGCGGAATCTGGTACACCGCAGTAACGGGAATATGGCAGAGCGTGTGGCTTGAACCTCTTTCAGACGCCTCCATCAGCAGCTATTACGCTGTGTCAGACGTGGATGCGAGCGTGATCGAAGTGTCAGTGGAGACGAGAGGTGTCAAAGAAGGCGATCTTATTCAAGTCGATGTGAAAGAAGGTGGGATCGGCTATTCCACAGAAAGCGGGAAAGCCGGCAAGTCCATCGCGTCCGTCAAGGCTCTGGCCGCCGGCGATGTCCCATTCTCATTCAACATTCCTGAAGCCAAACTATGGTCTCCTGAGAGCCCTTACCTCTATGCTGTCGACATTGCCGTACTCAGAAACGGAAAAGTCATCGACTCAGTCAAGGGTTACACCTCTTTGAGAAAGAGTTCAATCGTCAAAGACGATCAGGGACATCTGCTTCTTGGGCTTAATAACAAGTCCATTTTCCAGTTCGGGCCTCTGGATCAGGGCTGGTGGCCTGACGGACTATATACAGCCCCAACGGACGAGGCTATGAAATACGACATAGAGAAGACGAAGGAATTCGGGTTCAATATGATACGCAAACACATCAAAGTGGAGCCTTCGAGATGGTACTATTACTGCGATCAACTCGGAATGATTGTCTGGCAGGATATGCCTTCAATCGCGGATAATCAGAAGAACAAATGGGAAGTGCACAAAATGGGCGAAGGCACTGATTTTCCTGCCACGGAGTGGGCGAAAGCCAATTACTACAAAGAATGGGGTGAAATCATCGCCGTCAGAAAGAATTTCCAGTGCATAGCCGTTTGGGTGCCTTTCAATGAGGCGTGGGGGCAGTTTGACACTGAGAAAGTGGTCGCTTTCACTCGCTCTCAGGACAACACCCGCCTTATCAATGCCGCGTCAGGAGGTAATCACTATCCTTGCGGAGACATCCTTGATGTTCATCACTATCCGCACCCGAATATGCTGCTTTGGTACCCTAAAGAAGTCAATGTGCTCGGTGAGTACGGCGGCATAGGGCTTCCTTTGGAAGGACATCTTTGGCAGCCTGACAAGAATTGGGGATATGTGAAATACAAGAGCGGCGATGAAGTGCTGAAAGTGTACGGAGATTATGCTGAACAACTTATCCAACTTATTGGACAGGGCTGCTCAGGCGCGGTCTACACTCAGACTACCGATGTGGAATCTGAGATCAACGGACTGATGACCTACGACAGAAAGGTGATCAAGATGCCTGCAGAAGGCCTGAAAGCCATCAATCAGAAAGTTATCAACTCGTTGAAATAAGAAGGACTACAGGCCTTTGGCTTTGGCCTCGTCCCAGATAGCGTCCATTTGCGCAAGGGTCATATCGTGAAGATTAAGGCCCTTGCGTATTGTTTTTTCCTCAAGGTAGGTGAAACGACGGCGGAACTTGTCGCAAGCCCTGTTCAGCGCAGTGTCGGGATTCAGGCCGTAAAGCCGGGCAGCATTGATGGTGGCGAACATAAAATCGCCGAGTTCATCCTCAGCCCTGTCGCAAGCGGCCTTTCGCTCTTCTGATTCCGGTTCACTTGAGGCCATAGAGTCAAGTTCAGCCTGAAACTCACACTCCTCTTCCTTGACTTTGTCCCAAACATCTTCTTTCTTCTCCCAATCAAAACCGACTCCGCGAGCCTTATCCTGAATCGAATAAGCCTTCAGCACCGGCGGAAGAGCGTCCGGTACTCCTGAAAGAATTCTTTTGTTCCCGCCTTTCTCTTTGGTCTTCAGCATCTCCCAATTCTCAGACACCTCCTCGGCATCTCTGACTTTGGTCTTGTCGAACACGTGAGGATGGCGGTAAATCATCTTCTCGCAAACTTTTTGCAGCACATCGGCAACATCATACTTGCCATCCTCCTGAGCAATTCTGCTGTAAAAAACCACGTGAAGCATAACGTCTCCAAGTTCTTTCTTTATGTCCTCGTCAGACTTCTTCATTATTGCGTCACTCAATTCGTAGACCTCCTCCAGAGTCATAGGTCTGAGAGTGTCAACGGTCTGAGCCTTGTTCCAAGGGCATTCCTCGCGGAGCCTGTCCATTATGTCAAGCAATCTTGAGAATTGTTCCAGTTTTTGTTCTTTTGTGTTCATATTACTGTTTGTACGATTCAGCTAAATTACTAAAAAAGTAGCTATCTTTGCAAATCAATTATCCTAATTATATGAAAGAAATCCATTTTGTGTCTGCGGACGAAGCAGTTAGAGTCGTCAAGACGCACGACCACATCCATTTGAGCAGTGTCGCCAGTGTTCCTCACGTACTTATCCAAGCACTTTGCCGCAGAGCTGATGCAGGAGAGGTCAAAGATTTGCATTTCCATCATTTCCACACGGAAGGCCCTGCCCCTTACTCGGAGCCGAAGTACAACGGCATTTTCTTCGATCAGGGTTTCTTCATAGGTCCCAATGTCAGAGCCAACGTCAACAGCGGCTATGCTGATTATCTGCCTGTCCATTTAGGCGATTCCCAGAAGCTCTACAGAAGCGGAGCGCTTCCCTGCGACGTGGCTATGATCAATGTCTCATTGCCTGACGCAAACGGTTTTGTTTCACTTGGGACATCCGTAGACGCAACGCCTGCCGCCATAGAGGTAGCCGGAATAGTAATTGCGGTTATTAATAAATATGTTCCTCACGCTTTGGGTGACGCTTTGATTCCTCTTGACGCTATCGATTATTTCGTTCAGGACGACACGCCTCTCGTGACAGCGGCCTTCGCTAAGCCAACTCCTACGGAAGTTCAGATCGGCAAGAATTGCGCTGCGCTTGTGGACAACGGGGCTTGCCTTCAGATGGGCATCGGCGCCCTGCCGAACGCATTGGCGGCCCAGCTTCACGATCACAAAAACCTCGGCCTTCACACGGAGATGTTCGCTGACGGAATTCTCGGACTTATAAAAGAAGGGGTCATCAACGGCTCTATGAAGGCCACTGACCCGGGCAAGGTCGTAGCCTCATTCCTACTCGGCTCCAATGACGTCTACAATTTCATCGACAACAATCCCAACGTGCTGATGATGGACATACGCTACACCAATGACTCCTATCTTATAGCCAGGAATCCTAAGATGACCACTATCAATTCCGCCACAGAAGTGGATTTGACAGGGCAAGTCAGCGCTGACTCGATAGGTACGAGGATATTTTCGGGAACCGGCGGGCAGATTGACTTCGTGAACGGGGCGAATATGTCCGAAGGCGGAAAGAACATCATCGCATTCGCTTCCAGAACCAACAAAGGTCAGAACAAGATTGTGCCGTTCCTGAAGGAAGGAGCCGGAGTCGTGACTCCTCGTCCGAGCGTCCGCTGGATTGTTACTGAATACGGGGCTGTGAATCTTTTCGGCAAATCTTTGCAGGAGAGGGCAAAACTTCTGATTAGCATTGCTCATCCTGACGACAGAGAGAAACTGGACCGCGCGGCTTTTGAGCGCTTCGGCCCACATTATCATAACTTCAGCATTTAATGTCTGACTGGAAGGAACGCACGCGGCTTCTGGTCGGAGACGACGGCATCCGGAACTATTCGGAAGCTACAGTCGCCGTTATAGGCATAGGAGGGGTGGGAGGCTTTGCCGCGGAAATGCTTGTCAGAGCCGGAATCGGCCATCTGATTTTGCTGGACAACGACTGCGTGTCAGAGTCCAACAAGAATCGTCAGATTCTGGCTCTGGATTCCACTCTCGGTAAACCGAAGTGCGACGTGATCGAGACGAGGCTTAAGGACATCAATCCGGACTTGGATCTTGTCTGCGTCAGAAAGTATCTTACGGAATCGGAAGAGCCTAAGGAGGCAGGAGACTGCACCGTGGCGCAAATCCTGTCGCAGTACCATACTGATTATGTAGTTGATGCGATTGACACTCTGTCCCCGAAACTTGCGCTTATCAATTTCTGTGTCACAAACAAGATACCATTGGTCTCCTCTATGGGAGCGGGTGCCAAATATGACATTCAGAAAGTAAGGATTAAGGACATTTCCGAATCCTTTGAATGTCCTCTTGCCCACATGGTTCGCAAACGTCTTAAGAGATTCGGCATCAGAACAGGGTTCAAGGTCGTTTTTTCGGAAGAGATTCCTGACCCGGCGGCGATGGTCACCTCAGAAAGCCGCAACCACAAGACACAATGCGGAACCATATCCTATATGCCGGCAGTCTTCGGCTGCGCCTGCGCCCAGGTGGTGTTAGAATCCGTCAGAAAAGCGAAACGAACGACTAACTCATAATCACGTTCCACAAACGTATTACAACAATGGTCAATAATACGAATTCTATAATCAAAAGTGAGATAATCCACCATTTGTAGTGTGAACGCTTCTTTTTGGAGACATCATTATTCTTTAATTCTTTTCGTGAGCAAATACTAAGAACTAACGGAAACACGCCAAGAATTGGACACAAAATCGTAGCGATTATTGATAATATCAATAAATATGCAGTATTATTTTGTTTCATAAATCACAAATTAATTTCAAGGCTATTCTGCACAGCCAACGACAGCTAAATACATATACAAGCCAACACAAACGGGACCAGCGAAGTCGCAAGCAATTTAATTTGTATTATCGGCCATTGCACGCCTCTTCGCTTATCTATAGACCCTTTTAACGCAATCTCTATAATTCTCTTCAGAACCTTTATTGTACCATGCACTCATATCAGGCTCTAAAACCAATGGAGACGGCTCAAAGTCTAACAATTCATTATTTTGAAACAAATAAGTAGCTAATAGAGTCCCATCCTGAGAATAGTCCATACTTCTAATGTTGCCGTCATTCTCTTGTATCTGTTCGTTAACCATAATAAAACCATCTTCTTCAGTCCGCGAAGAAAATGTCAGGAAGTCACCATCATCTCCTTTAGTAGCAAATGGAGCACCTTTTGAAATCATTACATCTATCCCATTTCTTGTGATATTAATAGATAAATCGTCATTTGAAATAACAGTTTTTGAATTCTCTTTAGTGCAGCTAGATAGACATAACAACAGTCCCAAAAACAAAGATAATTTTTTCATAATAATGAATATTACAAAATTCCTAACTATTCAGGTCGTCAGGATATCACCTTTAGGAGCTGGTACTTGATATTTCAATTGTAAAAAAAATTATTAATCCCGCAAATATTTTCGCCAAAATTTCAATTTTCCTGAGTAGATTTATCTATTAATAGAAAAGTATTAGAATGAGGTAGATAGAATTGACTGGGGAGGAACCCCGGGTGCAAAACACCCCCTTTTTGCACCCCCGATCACTGATCTATACACCCATAGCTACCACCCAAGCCGTGAAAGGTCAATTCCGGAAAAAGAGCCTTTTCCCTTTGACAGACAGAATGCACAGGAAGCCGTTTTGATGTCAAAGGGTCGGAGTGTAATTTGGACAAAGTGCCACAAAGAGCACAGAATGACGATTTCGGAAAAACAGCCGCTACCCTTTGACACACAGAATGCACCAGTGGCCGTTTTTCTGTCAAAGGGTCAAGGGAGAGTTTACACAAAAGGGAACATTTTGCAAGTGGCCTCTAAGATTGAGGATTAGGTTTGGAATTATCAAAGAAAAAACTGACATTAGAACAATTTTTTGACTAAATTAGTATTTCATTTGTCGTGAGAACGGCGAACAGTTCTGATGGGTGAAGGGAGAAGGGACTGACGGGAAAACAGTACAATCGCACAAATAGGAGACGAGAAACAAGAAACAAAAGACAGTAATGGAGAAGAGCAACAACATATCGGCGAAAGAGAGGGTGAGGACTATCAACATAGTCACCATCAACGGGTCTATTGTGAACCTGGTGCTGACCATCTTCAAGATCATTGCAGGAATCTTCGGAAGAAGCGCAGCGATGGTGGCCGACGGTATGCACTCCCTGTCAGACCTCATAAGCGATATCGTGGTGCTGGTGTTCGTGCGCATATCCTCAAGGCAAGTGGACAAAGGCCACGACTACGGCCATGGCAAATTCGAGACTCTGGCCACGCTGATAGTCAGCCTGATGCTTCTGTTTGTAGGCGTGAATCTTATGATCAGCGGCACAAAGTCGATTATTTCAATCGCCAAAGGCAGCACAGTGGCATCCCCTACCTGGTTAGCACTCTCGGCCGCCATCCTTTCGATAGTCTCCAAAGAGATTCTGTATCAGTACACTATTCGCTCCGCCAAAAGAGTGAACAGCCCCGTGATGGAAGCTAACGCCTGGCATCACCGCTCAGACGCATTCTCATCGATAGGCTCCTTCATAGGCATCGGAGGTGCTATGCTCCTTGGCAAGAAATGGACTATTCTCGACCCTCTTACAGGATGCGTGATCAGCCTCCTGATTCTCTGGATGGCCGTAAAACTCGCAATCCCGGCAATAAACGATCTTGTGGAGACCTCCCTTCCGGATGACGTGGAAGACGACATAATCGGCACTGCCCGCTGCGTGCAGGGGGTCAAAGACATACACGACCTCAAGACCAGAAAAAACGGTCCAGCGATAATTATGTCGGCCCACATTGTAGTGGATCCGCTAATTACCGTGTGCGAGGCCCACGAGATTGTCACCAAAGTCGAAGATGCCATCAAAGCAAAATTCGGCAACGACACTGTAATCTCAATACACATAGAACCTTTTGTAAATTCAAAATGACAATAACACTATGATCTCATTCTTATTGAGCCTGCTGGCACTGATAGCAGGTTATTTCTTTTACGGGAAACTGATTGAGCGAGTTTTCGGACCCGATCCGCTCCGCCAGACACCGGCGATAGCCAATGCCGACGGAGTAGACTACATTCCGATGCCGACTTGGAAAGTGTTTATGATCCAGTTCCTTAACATAGCAGGCACAGGGCCGATCTTCGGTGCGATAATGGGAGCCAAATTCGGCCCTTCCGCATATCTCTGGATAGTGTTCGGCTGCATATTCGCCGGTGCGGTCCACGACTACCTTTCCGGTATGCTCTCGGTTCGCCATAACGGAGCCGGACTTCCGCAGCTGGTCGGAATGTACCTCGGCAAGACCACGAAAGGAGTGATGATAGTGTTCTCGCTGCTTCTTCTGCTGCTCGTAGGCACAGTCTTCGTCTACAGCCCTGCCATAATCCTCGGCGACATAGCCGGCAAAGGAGACAGCCTCTCAATGATGATTTGGGTCGCGGTCATATTCATCTACTACATTTTGGCCACTATGCTGCCAATAGACAAGATAATCGGCAAGATCTACCCGGTTTTCGCCTTCGCACTTATTTTTATGGCATTCGCACTGCTTATCGGACTCATCGTCAAATGGCCGTCTCTTCCTGAGATATGGAACGACCTCGGAAATATGGGCCCGTCAGTCGGGGTCACGGGTCAGAAAGTGTTCCCTTGCCTGTTCATTACGATAGCCTGCGGGGCAATAAGCGGATTCCACGCGACTCAGAGCCCTCTTATGGCAAGATGCATAAAGAACGAAAAACTTGGCCGGCCTGTGTTCTACGGAGCAATGATTCTGGAAGGAATAGTAGCCCTGATATGGGCAGCGGTCTCTTCCTATTTCTTCTTTGACGGAGGCGCAGCTGAGGTCGGATCTGACATCACCGCAGCAGCTCCTACAGTTGTAACCAAGGTAACTGAAGGTTGGCTCGGTATGTTCGGGGGCGTTCTCGCAATTCTCGGAGTCGTGGCCGCACCTATCACAAGCGGCGACACAGCATTCAGAAGCGCACGCCTTATTGTCTCCGAGTCATTGAAACTGCCTCAGAAGTCCATACCTTCAAGACTCGCCATCAGCGTTCCGATGTTCATTGCGGCAGGAATGCTGCTTTGGTACAACATAGCCGACAAAGAAGGCTTCAACATAATCTGGAGGTACTTCGGCTGGGCGAACCAGACACTTGCGGTGTTCACTCTATGGACAATAACCTCTTATCTTGCAAGAAACAAGAAAGGGGCAGACTACTTGTACACTCTTATCCCGGCCTGCTTTATGACGGGAGTGTGCCTTACCTTCATCTGCATCGACAAAATCGGACTCAGACTGCCCGACACTCTCAACTGGTGGATCGGAGCATCAACATTCATTGTGTCGATGATTCTGTTTTTCCTGTGGAAAACCTCTTATGACAAAAAAATATGTTCACAAAAGAATTAGGTCTTTACATTGCGCACGGCCCTAAAGGTCCGATATGCGTCAACGGCAGAATGGCCAACAGACACGGCCTCATCTCCGGAGCCACCGGTACCGGCAAGACTGTCACACTTCAGGTTATGGCCGAATCTTTCTGTCAGGCCGGAGTGCCTTGTTTTATGGCAGATATGAAAGGCGATTTGTCTGGAATAAGCCAGGCAGGCAAACTCAGTGGCTTCATTGAAAAGAGGATGGTCGAATTCGGAATAGAAAATCCTCAATTTCAGGCTTGTCCCGTAAGGTTTTTCGACGTGTTCGGAGAAGAGGGACATCCGATGCGCTCTACGATCTCTGATATGGGGCCTCAACTTTTGGCAAGACTGTTGAGCCTTAACGAGACCCAGACAGGGATTCTGAACATAGTGTTCAAGATAGCCGATGAAAGAGGGCTTCTGCTTTTGGATCTCAAAGATCTGAGGTCAATGCTGGATTACACTGCGAAAAACGCCTCTCAGTTCACCACGGCCTACGGGAATATCACTTCGGCGAGCGTGGGCACGATCCAGAGAGCGTTGCTAACTCTGGAGAATCAGGGTGCGGACAAATTCTTCGGCGAACCGTCATTCGATGTCTTCGACCTGCTTCAATGCGAAGGAGGCAAGGGAGTTATGAATGTTCTGGCCGCAGACAAACTGATGCTGAACCCGAAACTTTACTCCACTTTCCTTCTGTGGCTTCTGTCTGACTTGTACAGCAGACTGCCTGAAGTCGGGGATATGGATTTGCCGAAACTGGTGTTCTTCTTTGACGAGGCCCATATGCTTTTCGATGAGACATCTCCGGCACTTGTGTCCAAAATAGAGCAGGTGGTAAGATTGGTCCGAAGCAAAGGAGTCGGAGTCTATTTCGTAACGCAAAGTCCTACAGACATCCCGGACAACATTCTCGGACAACTCGGCAACAGAGTCCAGCATGCGCTTAGAGCATTTACGCCAAAGGACCAGAAAGCCGTGAAAGCAGCAGCGGAAACCTTCCGAGCGAATCCGGAATTCGACACTGCTGATATGATAATGAATCTCGGAACAGGCGAGGCTCTCGTATCTTTCCTTGATGAGAAAGGCGCTCCTTCCATTGTGGAAAAGGCAAAGATTCTGTTCCCGCTGAGCCAGATAGGTGCCATAACTCAGGCACAGAGAGACACTCTCATTCAGCAGTCAAGACTTTACGGCCGCTATGACAAGCCGGTTGACAGAGAAAGCGCCTTCGAAGTGCTGCTCGCACAGAGCGAGAATGACACAGCAGCGGCTCAACAGGCTCAGACAGAAGTCGAAGAAGCGAAAAAACCTAAAAAAGGCAAAGGACTGGGAGGGAAAATCTTCGGGGCCATCTTCACGGCAGTCACCGGAAGCATTGCCGCCAGCATCGGCTCGGCAGTGTCCAACAAAGTGACAGGTAAAAAGTCCTCCACCACCACCATCAAGTCATCAGCCGGAAGAGCGGCTAAATCCGCCACTTCAGCGGCCACAAGGACC
>JBAYFJ010000055.1:0-12830 GCA_041667245.1 Bacteroidales bacterium
TAATGCAGCCAGGTTGACTTTCTGTAAGGAAAGCGGATAATGATTGTTTCATTGCGACATCAAAGACTTGCGGTTTCTGAAAATAATGATAACTTTGTGAAACGTTTTTTGAGATAATCCGAACTCCAATTGATTATGACACCCTCAAAACCAACAATTGTCGCAGCGATTCTTTTATACACGCTCTTCGCACCCTTACCCGCGATGGCGCAGGACTATTCTTACGGCACTCCTCTGTCGGAGGGACAATTCAAGCCACAGGCACCTGACGTGTGGGCCATGATAAAGTACGGAGACAGAACGAATGTCGGACTGAACAGCGGTGCAGCATCGTTCAGCATCCCTATATACACTTACGAGGACAGTGATTTCAAAATCCCTTTATCCATTGACTACAACTGCGACGGATTCAAGCCTAGTTCTAATTGCGGGGTGGTCGGATATGGATGGTCGCTGATGGCGGGAGGCGTCATCACGAGAGAGGTACGTGGGATCCCTGACGAGGTGCGCCAGAGGGTCTATCCATCGAAGAGAGAAGGGGATCACAGTGTGGATGACGTCTATGCTATAGCCCAAGCAGCACAGTGTCCTCCCGGAATGCTCAAACAAATGATTGCCGCCTACAACGCCTTGAATTCGAATTATGTTGACGGTTATGCCAGATGTTATGCCGCAACTCTTCCTCTGGACTCGCTTGACTACGCCTATTCAGGAGAGATGGGAAAGGAATACATGCTTTGCAGAAAAATCACAGGCACGTACAACGAATATGTCGAAGTAGAACCCGATATTTATCATTACAGTTTCCCCGGTTATTCCGGGTCATTTATTCTTGGCAAAAGCGGCGAGGTGACATTACTTAATTCCAGCACTCCCGCAGGGGAGATTGGAATCACATACGACTACAGAATCAGCACGCCTCTTTACGGATCGTTTACAATCAAGACCGGTGACGGAACAAAATACATTTTTGGCTACACTGATTTTGCCGATTCTTTTACGGAGTACGTCAGCGACAACGGGGAACACTCCGTTTCATCTTGGCGTTTAACGAGAATTGAGTCTCGTTCAGGCAGACAGGCTCAGTTCGGCTATTCTGAAACAGGAAATACAGCCAACTCCATATCCGTAACAAAAGCCGTGTCTATCGATCATCTTACTCTTACAGATTCGAAAGGCACTGTAACTAAGACTTGGGAAAATAATGATAATCTCTCAAGTGACACTGACCAGATTACGAATTACACGACTTCCGGACTCTTGGAAAGGATAACGGTTCCGGGTCGTGCGGATATAAAACTTTCATATTCAATGCATTCAGAACAAAGGCTGCTTGACTCCATCATTGTCAAAAATATGAGCGGCAATCTCGTCAAGTCCTGCTTGACTGAGTACGACATTAAGATTGGATCGGTGGCTGTTCTTCTAAAATCAGTCACGATTCCCGGGGAAGGCGTATATGGTATGAGTTATTATGACGAGAGTTCAAACAATTTTCCTGACAAATACGCCGGAAATGACGATTGGTACGGCTACTATTCCCACAGCATTGATCAGCCGGTTTACTCGAACGGGAGCCTAAGCGCCTATTCTTCCACGCTAATGAGTGCAAGAAGCAATTACGATTTTTACAGAACGAGAATGGCCCTGCTCAAGACCATAACGTATCCTACGGGAGGTGGCTCCGAATACACATACGAACAGAATGATTACAGTTATGACGGGAATGCATCCTCGTCCTACAAATTAAGGAGCAATCACATCACCAGCGGGCTTCGAGTCAAGCGTATAGACAACTTTGACCAGAGCGGGACATCCGTTCAGAGCCGGCATTTCGTTTACGAGGACACCGACGGTCTGAGTTCCGGAGTCCTTCTTCGAAAGCCGCACGTCTATATGCATTATTCTTTGGCGTCGCCATATTTGGAAATAGATCGGGAAGTCGTTTCGTCAGTGTCGGACATGGGCTTCTCAACTGACGGACACATAGAATATCTTAGAGTGCTTGAGGAGACCGGTCCGACAACTGATTCGAATCCAAGTTGCGTAACTGAATACAGCTTTCTATCCGCTTCCGACTTCCCTTTTTCAGAATATTATAATAGCTCGACTATAGGGATAATTACCGCTGACGGATGGAATTTCACAAGTCAAGATCTCGGTTCGGATTATGTGGATTCGCAGATGCACAAAGGGTCCATTTATGCAGGAATGCCATCGGGCACCAAGATATACTCAGTGAATAATGCAGGGGAACATCTTCAATACTCGAAGTCTTTGTCGTATTCAACTTATCATCTTGATTCGGACAACGAGCTGATGTTGCCATCAGCGTTCCATTGCGATTATTATGAGAGATATTGTTCTCTTGAATCCGTGTACCGTACAAAAGTGACTGAGACCAGATATGGAAGTGACGGTTCGCCTATAACATCAAAGGTTTCTGAGATAACCGGGCTGAACACAAAAGGAAGACCGGTGAGAATCACGGCATCCGACAGCCGTGGCAGGACGGTACTGACATCACTCTCTTTCCTGCCGCAAGTTCCTACATTTTTGACCGAGAAAACGTTGAGCATAGAAGGAATCGTATCAGAATCCACCAGATATGGATATAGCATTTTTGACATCAACGGCAACAGCATATATCTTCCATCTTCAATTAACAGAGGAATTCTGTCAGAGAATGGCACAATAAGCGGTTATGAGCCTGTCCTGACAGTGGATTCTTACGACAGTTATGGCAACATCACAAGGACTCACGACTCATTGGGCAATTCCGTCTCATACATTTGGGGATACAATGGACTTTATCCGATTTCAATGACTACCTCAACAAGCGACTATTCAGGATTGGTCACATCCTGGACAGCCAAACCGCTTGTCGGCATTACTTCCGAGACTGCCCCAAACGGGATTATCACCAATTACCTCCTTGATTCCTTCGGAAGACTGAGGGGCGTTTCCGAAAATGGTGACTCTCTTGGCAGATGCGAGTACAACATAGTGAATTTTGAAAAATGAAAGGAGACCAATCTATGAATTCGTTAAAAATATCAGGATTATTCTTATCCATTTTGATGCTTTTCGGAGAGTGTCTCGCAGGCGCGCAAGTCATCTGGGACCCGGATCTCGGAAGATGTCCGGACATCGGGGACGTGAATATATCCTGCACGACCACGAGCTATGTTTTTGACACTGACGGCGGCGGAAACGAGGAGGCGGATCTGGGCGAGCTTGAGGAAAGCATCCGGAGCCAACTGTCCGATTATGGTTACTCGTGGGTGCGTCTACAGTTCTTAGATATCGTCAACTCCGACAGCTTTCAGCTGACCCTGACGTTCAGCCTGAACACAGGAACGTCCAACAGATCAGTGGTCTTCAGCGATGGGGACAACAGCGTCCGAATAACTCAGGAGCACGCATTTTTTCCTCCTGCCATCACTTCTCCCGAGGGGACGATGACAATAGCCGAAGGGGCGTACACGTCAGTGGCTTTGTCAAATACTGTTTCCGGCTCTAGCTATCCGCTGATGAAAACCACTGGCGGCAGCACGTCTACGGTTTACACCATAGTGGGCAACGGAGGAACCGTGACTGTCCCTCTTGTTCTTGGCGAAGGCATCTACACCGTCTCCGGCGCGACAGGCACGTTCACAGTGGTGTTCACCCAAGAGCCCGAGGCTTCTGACACCCTCCTCCTTACAGACACCCTCAACTGGATTCTGACCCGTAGTTGCCGGGGTGAAGGTCTGAAAGACATCTGCAGCGTGACTTACTATGACGGTCTCGGCTATCCGGAACAGGAGATTGCCATAGAGGGAAGCGGTGACTGCTCGTCCGACCTGATCATCTGCCACGTCAACGACTTCCTCTTCAGGGAGACCGGCACGTATCTCCCCTATCCGGTGGCATCTAACAGAGGAGCGCACGTCTCCTCCGCGAGAAGCGGTCAGGATGTCTGGTACAGGGAGAATTTCGGCATCTCAGGGGCTACCGCATACGCCTGGACAGCTACAAAGTACGAAAGCGTGCCTGACGGCCGTCGGCTTCACGTGACAAGACCGGGGGATGTATATCACTCCGGCGACCTGCGGACATCCGAAACGTACAGGGGCAACTCTTCGGGAGAGGTCCTGATTCTTGATGTCGACTACGTCAGCGGCGTAATGAGCGTTCCGGGCTATTACGAGGCCGGGACTCTGTCGTGCGTCACTACCACCGACGAGGACGGACACGAAAAGTCGATTTTCACTGATCTTGACGAAAGAACCGTTCTTGAGAGAAGTCGGGCCAGCGAAGCGGACACCGGCGCTGTCTATGCCGACACATACTACGGATATGACGTCAGAGGCAATCTTCGCAGGGTGGTGAGTCCGGAGGGGAGCCGTCTGCTGAGCCCCGGAGCTGAGACTGCAGCGGCTGAACCTTACAGCCACATCTACGCATTCGATTCGCGAGGCCATATGATAGAAAAGACGGTGCCGGGCGCATCGGTCCAGTATTCGGTCTATGACAAGGGAGACCGTGAGGTGATGCGTCAGGACGGCAACCTCAGACAGGGAGATCGATGGGTCATCACCAAGTATGACGGTGCCGGCAGAGTTACGGGCACGAAACTGGTAACAGGCAGCGCAGATGTTGACAGGGACTCGTTGCAGAGTGTCTTCGACTCCGGAGGAGTTCCGGCGCTGTATGAGTCCTCATCAGCAGTAGTACTGACCGAAAACACATACGATTCCTATCCACCTGATTTGCCAATGTCTATGGCCTTCATTGACGTCGCCGGAGTGACAGAGAAGAATGACACGACTTTGATGAACGCAAGCGTTAGCGGCCTTCTTACTTACGAGACGCTGAATGTCCTCGGGACATCGGACTATGTGGAGAGGGCATATTACTACGACTATCACGGCAACGTGATCCAGACCGCGGAAAAACGTCCTGACGGAGAGATCCTCAGGAGCAGCGCAAAGTACGACCTCCAGGGGAACGTGTCAGCCACCGGCGTCAGGTTCACCGATGCGTCCCGCGACATAGACGACTTCCTCTCAGAGACCTTCGTCTACGACGACAGGGGCAGAATGACAGGCGCCCTGTCAAATCTGAACGGGACGACCGCCCAAGCGAGCTTCGTCTACGACGCCCTCGGACGGCCGGACTACCGCGTCTGCGGTGACCCCGACTCCCAGGCGCCGGTCGTCGACGACACCCGCTACAATCTGCAGGGATGGCAGGCCTCTCGACGCGCCTTCTCCGGGGAGACGGAGATCTTCTCCGACACTCTTCGCTACTATGACGCCTGGAACGGCTCGACTCCCTGCTTCGACGGCAACATCAGCTCGTGGACCTGGAGCCGCGGGGAGGAGACGCCGAGAAGCTACGCGTTCAGCTACGACGGACTGTCCCGCCTGACGGGAACCGAGCAGTTCGACGGCTCAGCTCTCAGCAACCTCTTCACAGAGAGAGACATCCGCTATGACCGCAACGGCAACATCCTCTCTCTCGAACGGCACAACAGCCTCTCAGGCGCCCCCGACTCTCTCGCCTTCACCTACGACGGCAACAGACGCTCCTCTTACGGCTATGACCACAACGGCAATCTGACCGACGACGCAACCGCGGGCGTTCAGGCCGACTACAACTTGCTGAACCTCCCTCAGCGGATGATTTCAGCCGATTACAATGTCTATCAGACCTATCTTGCCGATGGCACCAAGTTGGGCAGCCGGCAGGAGGAGATCAACAACGGCTACTATTACGCCGGCCCGTTCAGGTACTATGACAATGACGGGAGTCTCACGTTGGAGGGAGCGTCGTTCACCTGCGGCAGGATAGAGGCGAACGGCGGTTCGTTTGCGGCAAGTTACTACATCACCGACCATTTAGGAAGCGTCAGGGCCGTGGTTGACGAAGACGGAACCGTGTCAGCGGAGTACGACTACCTCCCTTACGGGGAACTCTCAGCCGCCGCCGGCACAACCGTTTACGACAACAGCCATCTTTACTGCGGCAAGGAGCTTCAGGGCCTGTTCGGCATCGACTGGTACGACAGCGGAGCACGCTTCCAGACCACCTCCGCCATCTTCACCTCCCTCGACCCACTCTCCGACAAGTACCCCGCCATCAGCCCCTACGCCTACTGCGCCGACAATCCCGTCAACATCGTGGACCCGGACGGCATGTCATGGCGCCCGACATACGAAGAGAATGAAGATGGAAACATAACATTTAATGGTTATGAATGGGTCCCAGAAGACCAATCTTATGATGAAAACGGGAAATTACTAGACGGATTGTACGCTCAAGCAATTTTTTTCTCTGACAATGGCACGTTTAATTCGGAATCAAAGCATAACATAGGATCATCAACGGCGATTGTGTATCTTGCAGATGGCGCAACTAAGTCTTATGATGCAATGACCTATCCTTCTAATACTAAATTATTTGCGACAGTCCCTGAAGGAAAATATCATTCTATAGTTGGCTCTCATCACGGTAGCAAAGGCCCTTATATGGCTTTGAAAATGAGAGATGAAAATGCTGCTCTACAAACAATTGACCTTGGCGTCCCAAATCCATATTATAACGACGGAAGAACTTACGCAACAGGCATTGACATTCATAAAGCTGGAAATCACAATTATACCGGCACTTATAGTAAAGACAAAAAAGGAGTTTCTCAAGGCTGTTTGCTTATTGATGTAAACACATGGCAAAGTTTTATCGGCAATTTCAATACAGCAGCACAGAAAAATAACACAATAAGCGTGACTGTCTCTCGAAGTATGTCATCACCGGCCAATAGAATTATTAGACACACAATGGTATTGCCGAAATTGACGATTTTTAATCTTGTTAAAACATTATGAAACCGACTATATTGTTTACCGCATTTGCTTTTCTTGTTTTGAGCGTCGATGCTTTCGGGCAGACTGAAGGAAAAGCAATAAATCAATTCAATCAGAAAGGACAAAAGGATGGCCTTTGGGTCTTTCCCGGTCATTTCGAAACATATTTCAAAGATGGAGTTGAGGACGGGGTCCATAAGACATACAGCAAAAACACTCTCGACTGGATAGGAGAATACGAAAACGGCAAGATGTGCGGCACCTGGTATTTTTTTTCATATAACCGTCTCTCTTATATCTTGAAGGATTTCGCATCAAACACCCATTTGATTTATAACGAAACGAGCGGGAGACCGGTCTATTTCTCTGACATTTGCTATGAGATTGATTATTATCCTGATGGATCAATAAAATCCGAAGGCTTTCTTCTTTTTTATGACGACCCAATAATTGACAGTGCGCCTTATGGAGAATGGAGATACTATGATGAGACGGGAAATCTCACAAGGTCGGAAACAATCACAACAACGTTCTATCTGGATGAAGAGTCTGCACGGGAACTGGAGAATAGGAATTGAACAAAAGATTATTCATTATTGATATGATCAGGAAGAAGAACATTTTAACGATATTTACAATTGTAGCGGCTATAATCCTAGGTCCGACCGCTTGGGCACAAGAAGGGTTCAAAGGCAAAGTCAATGAGCCGGACAGCCTGGGTCGGCGTGAGGGTTTCCGGATTGACCGCATCGGGAAGACAGCACAGTACAATTATTACCAAAAAGGCATTCTGAACGGCATTCACAGAACTATGCGACAAGGTAGGCTGATAGAGTTCGGTGAATACGAAAACGGCAAGATGAGCGGTGTGTGGCTATTCTTCGACAGACCAGGACATTTGCTGAAGAGATTAGAGCGTTTCACCGGGAACCAATGCTATTGTACTCTATACTATCTTGACGGGAGGGTGAAAGAGGAGGGATATTTGCATTGGAGGAATGGAAGGTCGCCGTTACACGATAAGGCGCATAAAAAAGGAGATTGGAAACATTTTGATGAAGTTGCTCGGAAAGACAATAATGATCAGGAATACGGACCGCCATCTTGTCCGGTCCCGACTTCCGTCTGCGTAAATTTAGACCCGTTGTTTTATGGAGATGTTACTGTATTTAACAAATCAGGAAATACTAAACTGTTTACAATTAGCCGGAATAATCGCACAGACGAAGTTTATCAAACGATATTTGAAATCCTAGGAGTCTCGAACAAGATGTTTAATGTAAGAGTCTGGAAGGTGACATTAAGTGATGACGCAAAGTGGTCTTTTTGCGGAAGCGGTTGGATTGAGAAAGAACACGTTGTGGTTAGGTATCTCTACGAAGTGGAAAATAAAAATAATAGAACTAAAGTATATTTCTTTGACCGTCCGAATGGGAAGAAATTCTTAGTCGCTGATTTTGGGAATACACCAAAGATCTTGGATCTAATTGTTATTGACTGCAAATCTAATTGGTTAAAGGTTAAGACGAGACTGGAGGGGGAGACATATATTGGATGGATTCCACCTGAATCCCAGTTTTCATTCGGTATTAACAAGTACGTTTAAACTCAGATATTATAAAGGAGCCGCACCTGACAAATGTGGCTAAACAGACAGGTTCGAATCAAGAAGGCCAAAGAAGAAACAGATGTAAATCTAAAACAGCGAGGATTATGAAAAAAAAGTGTTTTTGTAATATTTGTGTTGGCATTTATTACTACAGTTGAGGTGCCGTGTTTATCTCAAACTTATAAGATAATTGAGTTGGGACAGAGACAATGAGACACGTTGAAATTTGATATTTTTACCGTGTCATTGGATGTCTCAGAATTCCATAGAAAAGTGATACAGACTTATTACTATGACGGTATCCAAAGACAGTATTATAGAAATGCTGCTAATAAAGCTAATGGGAAATATGCTGAGATGCTTGTGCTATATATTGGCTATCCGATTACTCGTTTGATTGAAAAAAAAGATCGGGAATATAATGTACTCGAAAATTGTAAAACTTTTGGGGATAATAAAGTAATGGTATATTATGAAAATGTGCCGATTGTTGACAAGCCTTTATTCGACAATATAATTGAAAGCGTGATTGTCTTGCAAAACAATTTGATAGCAGCGGATTAAATGTACCGCCTGTATCACTATCAAATGTACCACCCGTATCAGAAACAAATGTACCAGTCATATCAGTTTGAAATGTACCCCCTGTATCACTTTGAAATGTACCGGCTCGGGAGTTTGACACTTTATAACGTGAGTTTAACGTGATATTGTATAATTAACTGTCGAGGTCGACAGATTTCGGTTTGTGCGGCCTGCCGCGACGCTTCCCGGATTCTTTTTTGGAAAGGTATTTCGGGGCGCACCCTTCAGGGATGTCAACCCCGAAGGCCTTGCATATCTCAATCTGCGCGCCTATAAACGGGGTCATGAAACGAGCCTTTCCTTTGTGCTCTATGCACCGTATGGAGCGCATCTCATCCAATACCTCAAGCGTGGAACGGAACCTCTTTTTCAGCGAAGTCGTGTTCCAAATGTGTCGGACGTATGAACTGATGGCCAGACCCACGAACAGAATCAGCAGCCTGCCCGTCTTCCCTTCCTCCGACCAGTTGTTCTGGCGGTCGAAGCCCATCTGCCCCTTCATCTGGCTGAAGTATTTTTCCTGCTCGTCTCTGAGACTGTAGCATTCGAGCGCCTTCAATGCGGTGTAGTCAACACCAAGGGTGATATATGCGAAGAATCCCGAGCCTTTCTTCGCCTTCGTCACCTTGTTCTCGTCAAGCGAGAACGATCTTAGCTTTCTGTCGGCCGGAGCATAGTCGACCTTGTACCAGTTGTAGTTCTTCCTTATGCTGGCGTCATCGTCCATCACGTCACCGGAATCGAGTATCTCCTGAAGGGCCTTACGCTGGTTCTCAGTCTCCACTTCCAGTTCCGTGAGGTCGGAGGCCCTTCTGGACGGGTCGAAGAACAGATCCAGTTTCATCCTGTCAGCCTTGTGTATGGCGGCGCCGCAGCCTTTGACCTCGTAATCCATATCATATTGCTTGTAGTACAGCCTGTCGTCGACATCGAAGGCCATATCCCCGGGCTTGCCGTCTATCGCTCCGAACTCCGTTATCTTCTCCATAACCAACGGCTGCCGCACCTTGACGCACATTATCATCGCCTGATTCTTCAGGATGTACCTCTCCAGATTCTGTATGGACTCGTACCCTCTGTCCGTTATCAGGATTATACCGGGGAACCCCGCATGGCTCAGGTCCGTCATTATGGTCTCCACGCTTCTCGAATCGGGGATATTGCCCGGAAACGTGCGATAGTACACGGGCAGATGGCTGTTGATTGAGTACACGACCACTTCGCAGGCCTGCGCGAGAGGGACTCGCTCCTTGTTCTTGCCCCACTTGATGTCTGCGAGCGAGTCTCCGTAGGCGGATCTCGTGGTGGAGTCCACGGCGCAAAGCTCGTCCTTCCCCAGACGCGAGGCCCTGCACCTGAACAGGGCGAGACGCTCCTTTTCGGATATCGACTGAGTCAATCTCGTTATCGCCATCGGCGTCAGCTCCCTGTCCGAAGGCGTCTTCTCGACCCTCTGCCATCTGGCCACGCGGTTGTAGCTGTTCCCGGTAAGATACGGAAAGTAGGCAAGCGTCAGTACGTCGTTGACAATCTCCGCGTTCTCGTAGAAAGTCGCCATAAGATCCGTCCTCAGGCCAATCCTGTCCGCAACCTGCTCGAGAAGCCAGACGTCGCCGTAAAGCCGGTTCACATCATCCCCCTCGTATGCGGGACGCCCCTTCCCTCTGTTGCTCTGGAGCTTGTCGACCTCGCTCATATCCCACTCAGGCGGAAAGATAAGCCGTCTGCGCTCCTCCAAGGACGCATACAGGTACCGCCTGCTCGGGACGAACTTCAAGTTCCCCGTGACCGTCCCCCAATGAAGGCATGAATACTTCCGCTTCCCGTCTTCCGTCAGCTTGTACGGATGCGTCGTCGCATAATCATAACCCCCATTCCTATGAACGGACACCCTATAGATACTGTCCTCTTTTGTCGGTCTTGCCATAATTGAATACAGATTTAATTATACAAATGTATAAATAATGTTTGGCAAAAACAAGCTTTTTGACAAATTTATTTTACTGTCATTCAATTATTTGAGGCCTCTAGCCCTGATTAATTGTACATAATATCGTTAAACTCACGTGAATCAGCAAAACTAACAATGAATCCAAAGAGTGGATATTATTTTTTCGGATATGACATCATTTCTCATTAACCACGAAATTCAGCACGTCATAGACGTGAGATCCGGGTTCATGGCAAATGATCCTTCATTAGAACATAGAGCCGATGATTTTTCGATTAAACACTGGTCTTACCAAAAGGTCTCAAAAAAACGTATTGATGAGATTAATAAACATAAATCACAATGAAAAAGTGTCTTTTACTATTATTATTGACTACAACGGTCTGCTTGCTTCACAGGCAGACTCACTTCAAAATTGATGCACGCGGATTCAGAGAAGTTTATAAGGCGAATAGCTATTTGCTTAATTACCCTCCTCCTCCTTTGGGAGTCTCATTGCTGGATGCTTCCGGAACTATAATAAGAAAAACAACTCCAATTTTCAACATAGTTTCTCCCTTTGAACAGACAGACTTTATTCCTGTTCGTCTCGAAATCACAAGAATAAATCCCAAGACAAACGAATTTGAAGGAGAAAGCGGAATTTGGATATGCCTCGACAAAGAATTGAAAATCAAGTTTGTTTTTCCTTTGGAAACGACGGCGGTTCGCAGACCTCTTGCTAACCAAAATAGCGGCTTTATCTTTACGACATCCGGCAGCCCTGCTATGGAAGGATTTGTCAGTACTAATAATGGGGTCATCGACACGTCAGGGGAGGTTATGTAATCAGTAACTTTGTTTCCCCGAATTTTCGCAAAGTAAATTCCCTGTTTTGAGGGATAGAAAAAGCATTCATAACTTTGTAAATGGTAATATAAATACAAATGCTTATGAATGCTTACAACCTTGAGAGTCCGGAAAGGAAACTCGTTATGTGGTACAAATGTAATGAAAAAAGAGAAAAGGGCCTGACGAAAGCTCAGATTGCCCGAGAAGTCGGACTGGATGTCAAGACAGTACGGAAGTATCTGCGGATGAGTTATGACGAGTTCAAGTCTAGCGAGTCCTACAAGCGGATGTACATCAAAGTGCTTGATCCTTACGAGAGTAAGGTGAGCGGATGGCTTGATGACCATCCGGATCTATCCTCCAGCCAAGTCCATGACTGGCTGCGGGAACGCTATCCTGAACTCCCGGATGTGAACAGCAAGACGGTATACAACTATGTTAAGCACATCCGAGCGAAGTACAACATAGAAAAGCCTATCCTCTCAGCTCCTCGCCAGTATGCCAGGCTTGAAGAGACTGCCTATGGAGAGTATGCTCAGGTTGACTTTGGCGAGATGTGGATGCGGTATGAAGATAGACGCAAGGTCAAGGTGTACTTCTTCGTGATGGTGTTATGCCGTAGTCGCAAGAAATATGTATGGTTCAGCAAATCGCCCTTCACATCAGATCTGGCAATCTATGCCCATGAGAAAGCGTTTGAGTACTTTGGTGGTAAGCCGAAGAAGATAATCTACGACCAGGATGCGGTTCTCATTCATGCAGAGAATCTAGGAGACTATGTGCTCACGAAGGCGTTCAACGCATATGTGAATCAGTCGCACTTCCAGTGCATCTTCTGCCGCAAGGCTGACCCGGAGTCAAAGGGAAAAGTGGAGAATGTGGTAAAGTATGTTAAGTACAACTTCTTGAGAGGCCGCACGTTCGTAAGCATTGAGCAGCTGAACGAAGAGGGAGTCCGTTGGCTGTCGCGGACAGCCAACGGACTCCCTCACTGCGGAACCAA
>JBAYFJ010000056.1:0-12521 GCA_041667245.1 Bacteroidales bacterium
ATTTGCGCGGTCTGCCGCAGAAAATCCTGTCTTTTCCCCGCCCCTTGCAAAAACTTGAACCGTTCGCACGAACGCCTTACCAAACTATATCACCTTATTGATTCGGTGAAAGGGATACGCCATTTCTACATCGGCAGCGGCATAAGATACGACCTGTTCCTTTCGGAGGACGGTTATGTTGACAAGACTTCCTGTCCATATCTCAAGGAAGTGGTACTGAATCACACATCAGGAAGACTGAAAGTCGCTCCTGAGCACACTGAGGACAACGTTCTTCAGTATATGGCCAAGCCTTCGTTCCGTCTTTTCGCGCGTCTTCGCAAAGAATTCGACAAAATCAATCAGGATGAGGGCCGTCATACGGAACTCGTTCCCTATTTCATTTCCTCTCACCCCGGATGCACGATGAGGGATATGCAGAAGCTTGCCTCTAATCCGATGCTTCGAGGACTGTATATGGATCAGGTTCAGGATTTCACTCCGACCCCGATGACCACTTCTTCGGTTATGTTCTACTCCGGCATCGACCCGAGAACGATGAAACCAGTCTTCGTGGAGAGAAATTTGGATAGAAAAAGAGAACAAAAGTCGTTTTTCTTCAACAGACATTAAATGTTTTTAAATGCCATTTTCGATGTTTAACGATAGCCTGTTATCGTTTTAATCAAAAAAAATGTTGCAACTAAAAATTTTTATTTCTTATATTGCACCCCGGAAAGGGAAGTCTTCCCTTCGGTTAGTTAGTGTTAGATATTTGAAACAATGTATTGTCCTAATCAGAACAAACAGTTTTTTAAAGTCAAGCGACAGCGTCTCTCTGCTTAACGGGGAGGCGCTATAGGGGATTTTTGATTCTCAAACCCCTGTTTTCAACAGGCCTTGCGGGAGCCTTTGTGCAATTTTCGCAAATCATACATACAATCAACTCATTATTTAATTTATGTCTAAATTAATTATGGCTTGTGTCGTGTCCATTATTACGGGCGCGATGCTTAGCGCACAGAACGGTCCGGTCAGAGGGACAGTCCTTGCCGAAAGTGACGGAACTCCCATTGTGGATGCGTTCGTCGTTATTGAAGGTACCGATATGGGTACTGAAACCGACAGAGAAGGAAGATTCTCTTTCTCTACTCTCCCTTCCGGCGCCAAGTCCCTGAAGGTCACCTGTGTGGGAATGCAGGCTAAAAGCCAGCCCATCGCACCCTCTATGACAATCTATCTGAAGGATGAATTTGAGAATCTCGACGAAGTAATGGTTGTCGCTTACGGAATAGCAAAGAAGAGCAGTTACGCCGGATCCGCCTCTATCGTCAGGTCTGACGAAATCTCAAAACTTCCTGTCACGAGTTTCGAGGGTGCTCTCAACGGCAAGGTCGCGGGCCTGCAAGTCACCTCAACCTCAGGTCAGGCCGGGTCTGTGAGCAGTATGAGAATCAGAGGCACCGGATCGATGAATGCGAGCAACGAGCCTCTCTATGTTATTGACGGGGTGCCCGTCAATTCTGGCAATGCGGGCTTTTCAGGAGATTACATCTACACTTCCAATGATCTTTTGAGCACATTGAACCCGGAGGACATTGAGTCGGTCTCTGTCTTGAAAGATGCGGCCGCTTCCTCTCTTTACGGATCAAGAGCCGCCAACGGTGTCATAATCATCACCACTAAAAGCGGCAGGGAGGGCAAACCGGTGGTCAGTTTCAATGCATCGGTTGGCTTCACTCCTTCCTGGGCCACAGGCAATTACGAAACTGCCGGCGTGCAGGAGAACGTGAATATGCTCTATATGATTTTTCATAATTACAGAACAGCGGGCAAAGGAGAAAGCGATGAGAAGGCCAATGCCTACGCCCTTGCGCAACTTAACAAAAAATTCAACAAACACGGCTATTCGTTCAGTACCGAGGGTACGGGAGCCTACGACAATGTGATAATCTCAGATTATGACAATTCCGGACGCGCCGGCAAGTATTACGACTGGGATGACGCCTATTACAGAACGGCGGTCTACAAAGATTTGAATCTCTCTGTCAGCGGAGCGTCTCCCACCACGAGCTACTACGCCTCTCTCGGTTATATGGACAGCCAGGGAAGGCTTAGAGTCAACGACTTCACCAGAGCTTCCGCAAAAGTGAATCTCAATCAGAAAATCGGGCGATTCTTCGAGCTTGGCACAAACGTAAGAATGGCCAAAACCGACAAGAGCGGCTACAATGACACCCGTAACACTTCGGCAAACTCTTTTTTTCAGACAAGAAACCTCTTGTGGGGACTCTACTGGCCGACTGACTATTCCACTGGTGAAGCATGGACAACCCGTTACGGCAGTTACGCCCAGAACAACAAGTACTATGACAATGAATGGGACAACAGTTCCAAAACCCTTAACGCAGCCATATCCGAGACAGCCACTATCCATTTGCTTGAGGGATTGGATTTGAAGTCAATATTCTCTTATGACAATTCCACTGTCAAGGAAAGCCTCTATTACAGCGCACTGCATTACAACGGGGCATCTACGAACGGCAGCATTACCGAGATGCGCACTATTTATGAGAAGACCGTGTCTTCGACCACCGCTTCTTACACTAAAGCGTTCGGCAGTCACAATCTCGCTTTTCTTGCCGGTTTCGAGGCTGAGAAAAACAACACTGACTACACCCGGAGCGAAGGCGAGAATCTTCCAACAAGCAAATTGCACACTGTCTCCACCGCCGGACTCTTCTCGGCAGCTGGCTACAGCTGGGGCAATTCGATGGTCTCGCTTCTGTCAAAACTGGACTACAATTACGCTGAGCGCTATTTTGCTTCAGTCTCTTTCAGAAGAGACGGCTCCTCCAAGCTAAGCACTGACAAAAGATGGGGCGATTTCTGGTCAGTAGCCGGAGCGTGGAGACTTACTGAGGAGAATTTCCTTAAAGAAACGCCTTGGCTCAGCAATCTTCGTCTCAGGGCATCATACGGTGTGAACGGCACTCTGCCTTCGGATAATTACGGTTATATGTACCTAATGTCCTACACCAACCATTATCTGGGCAATGCGGGAGGCACAATTTCCTCTCTGGCCAATGACGATTTGTCTTGGGAGACCAATTACAGCACCAACGTTGGAGTTGATTTCGGATTCTTCAAAGGACGTCTTAACGGTACTGTGGAGTTCTACAACAGAGATTCCAAGGATTTGATTCAAGATGTGCCCGTCTCTCAGGTCACCGGCTTGTCCTCAATGTTGAAAAACATCGGCAGAATCAACAATCACGGATTTGAGATCCAACTTGACGGTGAGATAATGAGAAGAAACGGCCTTCTTTGGACCGCCTCGGGCAACATTTCTTTCCTCAAATCTAAAGTTAAGTCTCTTTACAACGGGGCCGAGATAATCTGGTACGATCCGACCGGAGGCGACACCAGAGCGCAGTACCTCTACAGAGAAGGTGAATCCACTTATGCCTTCTACGGTTACGAGTGGGCCGGCGTAGACAAGACCAATGGCAAGAGCGTCTACTATGTCAACGACCCTGACGACTCGAAGGCGGGTGATTTTATCTACAAAGGCAGAGGCGCCACTTACGATTATGACAGCGCCAATTACAAGATTATCGGAAACGCCGTCCCTTTTGCTACAGGAGGTTTCAACACCAACCTTTCATTCAAAGGCATTGATCTCGCCCTTGGCTTTACCTACAAGATAGGGGGAGACCTTTACGACGGCGCGGAAAAGGATGTTGCGGACGACGGATATTATTGGGAGAGAATCAGATCCAAGAGCTATTATGAGAATATGTGGACTCCGACCAACACTGACGGCTCCCAACCCGCATTGTCGGGGCTTGACCTGACAGATGCTATGGAGTACTCCTCAAGGCACTTGTACAATGCAAGTTACCTGCGACTCAAGAACCTGACCCTCGGTTACACAATTCCCGGCAGGATCTCTTCAAAAGCCTGCGTCAGCCGTGCGAGAGTCTATTTCACGGCATCCAATCTGCTCACTTTCTCAAGCTACAAAGAGGCTGATCCCGAGGTGAATGAGTACGGGACCAGAGGATGGGAAACCCCTATCGGAAAAACCTACGTGTTCGGTGTTGAATTACAGTTTTAACTAATTGACAAAGATTATGAAATTTAATGATATAATAATGACAGTCTCAGTTGTCTGTCTGTCGTGCTCCTCTTGTGATTCATTTCTTGACTTGGAACCGACTAATTCCGCAGATGCTGAGAGCGCTATCGTCACTACCGATGACGCTCAGGTCGCTATCAACGGTGTGATGGAGCTGATGAGCTCGTCTTCGTACTATGGCCGCAATTTCATTATGTACGGAGAGGCTAAAGGCGGGGATATGACAATCTATTCTTCCGGAAGGGGATTGGACGGACTGTATATGTTCAACCACACTCCTGACAACAATGCATTCAGCGGATTCTGGTCGGTGGGCTACAACTGCCTGCTGCAAGTCAACAATCTTATCGAGAACATTGACAAGATGAACTCCGAAACGGCGGAAGAGTTCGCCTACTACAAAGGCGAGGCCTTGACTCTCAGGGCTTTGATCTATTTCGATCTGGTGCGTCTTTACGGTTTGCCTTACAATTACAGCAAGAATTCTTACGGAGTGCCTGACGTGACCGGCACTATTCCCATTGATTCACAACTCGGAAGGGCTTCAGTAGCTGACAACTACAATCGAATAGTCGATGATCTCACTAAGGGTGAGAGCCTAATGTCTTCCGACAAATCGGAGAATGACGGATATGTGAGCTATTATGCCAATCTGGCCATTCAGGCGAGAGTCGCTCTTTTTATGGAAGACTACGACAAGGCTCTTACGACTTCCGAGACGATTATTGACTCAAAAGTCTTCAAATTGTACGAGCCGTCAGAATGGTGCGCTTCCTGGGCTCAGCAATATGGCAGCGAATCCATTTTCGAGATAGGAATGGACTCCGAGACCGATCTAGGGACAGGCTCTCTCGGCTATTATATGATCAGATACCATCAAAAGACTTCGGCTCAGGGCTGGTTTCTGGCAAGCGATTATTTCCTAAACAGGCTCGGAGAGGATCCGGGAGACGTACGTTGGGGAGTTATGGACAATGACGAGTATTGGCTCAACACCGGCACGGTGCGTAAAGGAGCATGCTATAAGTATATAGGCGGGCCGGAAATGAAAGGCGACGGTAAGGAGAACCCGACTGCCGTGGATATAAAGGTGATCAGGCTTTCGGAGATATATCTCATAGCCGCGGAGGCTTCGCTGCACGCCTCTCATCCTGACGCTGACAAGGCAGCAACCTATCTGAATGCCATCAGAAGGCGCTCTCCGAATCTTGCCGCAGCCACTGCGTCTACGATAAGCGATGATATGATTCTTTCTGAAAGGGGCAAGGAGTTCTATGGCGAAGGGCTGAGATTCTTCGATATGATCAGGATGAACAAGACCATCGAGTTCAATGACGATTTGACTGACGTGCCTGTCACCTATCGCGGGAAAACCATTGACAGAACCTTCGGAAAGATTGTCCTTCCCATACCTCAGAGTGAGATTAACGCCAATTCCGTGATAGCCGTGCAACAGAATTCGGCATATTCTAAATGAATTTCCTCAAAAATATTTTACTATTGAGAAAAATGTCCTAATATTGCATCGAAATTCAATAATAAAATATTTGGTTAAAGAGAATATGGCACAAGATCAAAAGAAAAGACACGTAGTCAGCTATGAGCACATGTCGCCTGAGTTGTCGGCCGCTTTTATGGAAAAGTATCCGAGAGGCTTCAGTGATTATCTTCCGGATTTGGTAAAGTACGACAAACCGGACGGAACATTCTTCTATGCTGTTACGATAGAGATCCCCGATGCTATCTATCTGGTCAAGATTCAGATCAAGACCGATGACGCCGCGGATTTGGAGAGATGGCTGGAAGGAGAGGAGGAAAGTGAGACAGAGGAGGTTACAGGGCCATCGGCGGCGGCTTCCGAACCTGCCGGGGATTTGCCTGACGATGACATCTCCAAGTACCAGAGCGATTCCGACGGGGACGGTGACACGACTGATGAGACGAGGTGAATTTTGATTTGAGCAAGAAAATGAGGTCGGGCGTTTTGTCCGACCTTTTTTTTAGTTATATTTGTTATTCACTATGAATCCGGAGGATATGTTGAAAATGGTCTTCATCCCGCTCAAGAGGATGTTGGGGAAGTTGTCTGAAAAGCAGCTTCTTCTTGTTTTGTCCTTTGTGGTGGGCATATTCTCAGGGCTGGCTGCCGTCCTTCTGGAAAAGGCCATCTCTCTGATTCATTGGGGGCTGACTTCCTGGTTCAGTCACGGGTACGACAATTATCTTTTCTTTTTCTATCCAGGGATAGGAATGCTGCTGTCGATGCTGTTCGTCAGGTATGTCTTGAAAGACAACATAGGCCACGGTGTCACTAAGGTGCTTGTGGCCGTGTCCGGAAACGAATCCAGAATCAGGCCTCACAATATGTGGTCCTCAATGCTGACCAGTGCCGTCACTATCGGCTTCGGAGGCTCAGTGGGAGCGGAGGCGCCGATAGTCTACACCGGCGCGGCGATAGGCTCCAACTTCGGAAGGTATATGAATATGTCGTACAGAAGTATGACTGTGCTTCTCGGCTGTGGCGCGGCGGGTGCCATCGCGGGCATATTCAAGGCGCCTCTTGCGGGAGTGCTCTTCACTCTTGAGATTCTGCTTTTCAACATTTCTATGACTTCAATGATGCCGCTGCTGATTTCCACAGTCTCGGCAACGGTGATTTCGTACATTTTTATGGGCGATTCCCTGCCTTTTCTGTGCAGCATGTCCCCTTTCACTTTGAAGAACATCCCGTTCTATATCCTACTCGGAGTCTTCTGCGGAGGCCTTTCAGTCTATTTCGTGCGAACCACTCTGTGGCTTGAGGACAAGATAGGAGGCGTGCGCAATCCGTTCGTCAAATGGGCCTTTTGCGCAATCTCTCTTGGACTTCTGATCTTCCTGTTCCCTCCACTCTACGGAGAGGGCTATTCGGAATTAACTCCGCTTTTGAACGGCACCGCAATTTCCTTCAAAGGCGAGACTATACTGTCGTCCCTGATGAACAATCCGTGGACTCTGATTCTATTCTTCATTCTTGTGCTGTTGCTGAAGGTGTTCTCAATGACTTTCACCAATGCCGGCGGGGGAGTCGGAGGTACATTCGGACCAACCTTGTTCATCGGTGCCATAGCCGGTTTCGTTCTTGCGAGGACGATCAATCTGCTGCTTGCCGGATCGGCCTACACTGTTCCGGAACAGAATTTCGTGTTGGTCGGAATGGCGGGACTGATGGCTGGGGTGATGCAGGCCCCTATGACCGCAATATTCCTTATCGCTGAGATGTCCGGAGGCTATGAGCTCTTCATTCCTCTGATCATCACAGCTGCGATAGCATTCGGAACGACTCGTATCTTCGAACAGTATTCGATTTACACCAAGCGAATCGCCAAGACAGGAGACCTTCTAACTCACGACAGCGATCAGGCTGTCCTTACTCTTCTTAAGATTACCGATTTGATAGAGACCGATTTCCTCCCGCTCTCGATTGACGACACTCTGGGGCAGATAGTCAATGTGGTCTCCCGTTCCAAAAGGAACATCTTCCCCGTTCTTGATTCGAAGGAGCATTTTCAGGGCTACATCTCTCTGGAGGACATCAGAAAGGATATGTTCCTGACAGACCAGTACGACAAACTGCACGTTTTCAATTATATGAAATCCATCTCGGAGTATGTCTATGAGGACGAGAAGATGGAGAGTGTTATGAGAAAATTCGAGAAGTCCGGGGCGTGGAATCTGCCTGTGGTTCGAAAGGACAGAACTTACGTGGGTTTTGTCTCCAAGTCCAAGATTTTCTCGGCTTACAGAGATGAGCTCAAGGTGCTTTCTCAGGACTGATTTATTGACAATTCACACTAAGGTTTTATATGGACACATTATACATCAATTACATAGCTTCTCATCTTCAGGTCAAGGACTGGCAGGTGGAAAATTGCGCGCAGATGTTTGAGGAGGGCAACACCATCCCTTTCATCAGCCGTTACAGAAAGGAAAGGACGGGTGGTCTGGACGATGTGGAAGTGGCTGAGATCAAGCACTGGACGGAGGTCTTTGCGGATATGGAGAAGCGGAAGGCTCTTATAATCAAGACTATACAGGATGCCGGAGAACTTACCGACGCTCTTGCCCAACAGATCAAAGGTAGCGTCAGCGCATCAGAGCTTGAGGACATCTACCTGCCTTTCAAACCTAAGCGCAGGACTAAGGCAACGATTGCCGTGGCCGCGGGTCTGGCTCCTCTTGCGGAGAAGATGTACAATGTCACTATTTCGGATCCCGCAAGGGAAGCTGCCAAATTCGTAGGGGAGAAGGTCGCTTCTGTTGAGGATGCGCTAAGTGGCGCCCGTGACATTATCGCTGAAAAATTGAGCGAGACCGCAGTGATTAGGGAGAATCTCAGGGCTATATTTCGTCAGCGCAGGGTTGAGTCGCATCTCACCAAGGCTGGAGAACAATCTCCTGACGCGCAGAAATATCGCAGTTATTTTGATTTCAGTATGCCGCTTTCCAGAATTCCTTCTCACAACCTCTTAGCAATGCTAAGGGCTAACAATGAGGGGATCGTCAGTGTGGGGCTGGATTCAGACGCCGAGAAATGCGACAAGAAGATTTACTACGACTTTTGTCAGGAACAGCATTATCCTTCGGAGGCTCTTGCCGAACAGATTCGTCTTGCAGTCGATGATTCTTTCAAGCGTCTTTTGGAACCTTCCATTTCCAACGAGGTAATCAAGGAGGCTAAGGAAAAGGCTGACAAAGAGTCGATTAAGGTTTTCGGAGAGAATCTGGAGCAGTTGTTGCTCGCATCTCCGGCCGGTCAGAAAAGGACGCTCGCCATAGATCCCGGCTTCAGAAACGGATGCAAGATAGTGTGTCTTGACGCACAGGGCAATCTGCTGCATCACGAGATCATATACCCTCATCCTCCTCAGAACGACAAGGTCAAGTCCATAATAGCGCTTTCGGAGATTGTGGAGAAGTATCAGATTGAGGTTGTGGCCATCGGCAACGGCACAGCAAGCAGGGAAACTGAGGAATTTATCAAGAGGGTACCTCTGCCTCAAGGCTGTAAGGTGTTCACTGTCAGCGAGGACGGCGCTTCCATTTATTCCGCTTCTCAGGCTGCGAGAGATGAGTTTCCGAATGAGGATGTTACTGTCAGGGGCGCGGTGTCTATTGGCAGAAGGCTGATGGATCCGCTTGCCGAGCTTGTGAAGATTGACCCTAAGTCTTTGGGCGTGGGGCAGTACCAGCACGATGTGGACCAGACACTGCTCAAAGAGAAGCTCGACAACACTGTGGAGTTCTGCGTGAACAGCGTCGGCGTCAATCTCAACACTTCCAGCACTTATCTTCTGAGTTATGTCTCAGGAATCGGCCCTTCTCTGTCAGCCAACATAATCGACTATCGTAACAGTGTTGGCGGATTCAAGTCTCGTGAGGAGTTGAAAAAGGTTCCTCGTCTCGGAGCCAAGGCTTTTGAGCAGTGCGCAGGATTTCTCAGAATCCACGGTGCGGCCAATCCGCTTGACAATTCCGCGGTTCATCCGGAGTCCTACCACATTGTGGATAAGATGGCAAAAGATCTTGGAGTAACTTCGTCGGAGCTTGTCGGCAATGCTTCTCTGACCTCTAAAATAGATGCCTCAAAGTACGTTGAAGGAGAATTCGGTCTTCCGACCGTCAACGACATAATCAAGGAATTGGCGAAGCCGGGAAGGGATCCCAGAGAGGCGGCTCAGGAATTCGAGTTCGCTTCTGACATTCGCACAATTGATGACGTGAAGTCCGGAATGGAACTGCCGGGGATTGTCACCAACATCACGAATTTCGGGGCTTTCGTGGACATAGGTATCCACGAGAACGGTCTGGTGCACATCTCGCAGATGGGACAGGGGCGACATATCGCCGATCCTACCAAAGTCGTAAAGCTTCATCAGAAGGTCATAGTGGCCGTCATCAACGTGGACACAGACAGAAAAAGGATTTCTCTGAGACTGGTCAAGTGACATTGTTCCGTATTGATAGATTTTGGGTCTTGAAAGTTACGAATTGTTAGAAAATGTCGGTTTTTATTCGTAAATTCGCAGGAATTTAGTCGTAATTTTTAGGATTATGGTCACAGAGAAAGCAACTACTTCCAAAACAAGTCTTGTAAGGGTGTATCTCACATCCTTCTGTGCCATCGTTCTGTGGGGTTTGTCCTACATTTGGAGCGACAAACTGATTCTGATGAACATTCCGGTAGAGTACTTCGTGTTCGTGAGGGTGCTTATTGCCGGGCTTATTCTGCTTTGTGTCAATCTTGTTCTGCGTCTTAATCTTAAGATTCGCAAAAAGGACCTCCCAATGTTCTTTCTTCTGGCTCTGCTCGAGCCGCTGGTCTACTTTATCTGCGAGACTTATGGCATAAGGCTCACCAAGTCACCGACCTACAGTGCGTTGATTATTGCCGCGACCCCGATATTCTCAGTTATTCCCGGAGTGCTGATCTTCAAAGAGAAGTTTTCTGTTGTCAATATGCTCGGTATTCTGGTCTGCCTGTGGGGAATAGTGATTGTGACTCTGTGTGCCGAGTCGATTGGAGACAAATTCTTCTGGGGCGTGCTGTTTCTTGTGCTTGCCATTTTCTCAGAGGTGGGTCACGCTTCCTGCACTAAAGTACTGACCAACAACAACTACCGTCCGCAAGTTATAGTTATGTATCAGTTCCTTATAGGAGCGGCGTATTTCCTGCCTTTGTTTCTTACACGCGGTCTGAGGAATTACGACGCCGCTATCTATATGAGCTGGGACGTTTGGGGGCCGATTCTATGTCTGGCGGTCTTCTGTTCAAGCATATCGTTCTCGCTTTGGGGCGGTACCATCAAGCAGCTCGGTGTGGCAAAGTCGAGCATATTCCTTTCGATGATTCCCGTTGTTACTGCGATTGCGGACAGTCTGACAGGCGGCATAGGCCTGAAACCTCTTCAATGGGTAGGGGTTTTGATTGCCTGTCTCGGCATCATTCTTTCCCAGTTGCTCAATTCTAAGAACTACAGCAAGAACAGAATGGAGGTTTAATTGTCGAACTTCAAGGCTTGTCCCTCAGGCTCGTCAATCAGCAGTCTGCCGCAATCCGCCACTCGCTTCCCGTTCAGATACACTGCTTTCACTGCGTATTTTAACTTTGTCCCTTCGTAAGGGGACCAGCCGCATTTGTAGTCGATGCCGGCTGTTCCGCTTATATCCCTATCTTTTCCAACTATGAATTCCTCCTCAGGATTAATGACCATAAGGTCTGCGTAATTGCCTTTTTGAAGGATGCCTCTCTTCTCGATTCCGAACATCCTGGCTACTTTCTCGGAAAGGGCAGAGGCCATAGTCGTAAGAGGAATGCCCTCTTCAGCCGCAACGCTTAGTGCCACTGAAACCTCTTGCTGAATGCTCGGCATTCCTGAGGGGGTCTCAATGTAAGAATGCCCTGTCTTTTCTGACAGTAGATGGGGGGCGTGGTCGGAGCCGACGGTGTCAATAATTCTCTCTTTGAGAGCGTGTCGGATTTCAGTCCTTGCCTGAACGGTTTTGATGGAAGGATTGCATTTCACCAGTCCTTTCATCTTGAAATAGGCCTCGTCGCAGAACCAAAGATAATTAGGGGAAGTCTCTGCGGTTATCGCAGGATTGCTCCGCTTAGCTTTTTCTATCATATAGACTTCCTCGGCGGTGGAAACGTGCAGAATGTGAAGTCTCGTCCCGTATTTTAGCGCCATATCAAGCGCACGCTCGGTGGACTGAACACAAGCTGCTATGCTTCTTATGAATTCGTGCTCCGAGAATGGTATCTCATCCCCGAAATGTTTTCTCGCAATCTCCAGATTGGTCCTGATCACGTTTTCGCTCTCGCTGTGAATCAGAATCTCTTTCTCCCTGTACTGGAAAAGCCGTTTGAGTGTTTCCGCTTTGTCGACAAGCATATTGCCCGTGGATGATCCCATAAACACTTTTATGCCTCCGAACAGACTGCCTTTTCCGCTGTCAACAATATCTTGAATCTCCTCGAAATTGCCGTCCGTTGCGCCGATGTGAAAGCCGTAATTGGAGTAAGATGTAGTTTCTGCAATTTTCAACTTGTCGCTCAGACGTTGCAGATTGACCGTGGGCGGATTAGTGTTGGGCATATCGACGAACGAAGTGACTCCGCCGGTGAGTGCGGCTTTGGATTCGCTGCCTATTGTCGCCTTGCTCTCCATCCCCGGTTCTCTGAAATGAACGTGAGTGTCAATGCAGCCTGCCATCAGCAGTTTTCCTCCAAGGTCGACAACTTCAATTCCGGGATTTGCAAGTATGAATGAGTCAGCCTCGGCCTCATTCCAAAAGACTTCATCTATCTTGTCTCCGTAAACTGAAAGGGCGCCCTTTGCAGAGCGCTCCCCAGTTACTA
>JBAYFJ010000057.1:0-12404 GCA_041667245.1 Bacteroidales bacterium
ACTTTCATCGGGACTGAGTGCGTGGAGAAGGAAATCAGATCTTTGGGAGTGTCTTCTCAAGTAAGCCCGATTGCTGCCGTGCCGTTTGTGAGATCTTTCGTGGACAAGAAACTCAGGGAGTTCGGAATCAGGAAAAGGCTTGTTATGGACGGCAGGGACATCGGAACCACGGTGTTTCCGAATGCCGAGATTAAGATTTTTATGACGGCAGGAAAGGAGATACGGGCCAAAAGACGCTTCGACGAGCTTACGGCTAAAGGGGAAAGTCCTGTGTTTGAGGAAGTTATGAAGAACATCGAGGAGCGCGACTTCATTGATTCGCACAGGGAGAATTCGCCGCTATGCCGTGCGGCCGACGCTTTCGTTCTGGACAATTCCAATCTTTCTCTCAAGGAGGAGGTAATCTGGCTTAAGGGATTGATTCAGGGGAAATTCGGGATTCTTGAGTAGATTGCCTATGGCTATAAGTGTGGAAATAGACAAACAGTCCGGTTTCTGCGGAGGGGTGATCAGGGCGATCAGTCTTGCGGAAAAGTATCTTTCGGATAATCCCGGAAAAAGACTGTATTCCATCGGGGCTATAGTTCACAATGATGCGGAGTTGAAAAGACTTGAGAGCGAGGGGCTTGTGACGATAGTGTCGCTTTCGGAAAGATTAACGAAGGGGGCTACTGTGCTGATCAGGGCTCACGGAGAGCCTAAGGAGACCTACGAACTAGCCTCTCGGAAAGGATATTCCGTAATTGACTGTACTTGTCCGGTGGTTCTGCGTCTTCAGAAACGAATACGGGACACTTATTCCCGGCTCCATTCCAACGGCTCTGACGGACAAATCATTATTTTCGGAAAGATCGGACACGCTGAAGTGATCGGGCTTGTGAGCCAGGTCGGGGGCGATGCCGTTGTCATTGAGAACAAAGAGATGCTTCTGGATGCCATTCGTTCAGGGAGGATTGATGTCAAAGAGCCTGTGGAGGTCTTTTCGCAGACGACCAAGAGTCCTGACGAATACAGGGAGATATGCGGGATACTTCGTTGCGCGATTCCGGAGGGTTTGCTGACTGTTCACAACACGATCTGCTCTCAAGTCGCATCAAGGTACTCACAACTGAGCGCATTCGCTGTCAGTCACGATGTCATAGTGTTCGTGTCGGGTAAGGATAGTTCTAACGGACGGGTGCTTTTCAATCTATGCAAGTCGTTCAATCCAAAAACCCATAGCATTGATTCCGCAGATGCTCTGGACCCGCTCTGGTTCGGTCCTGATGACAAAGTCGGGATCTGCGGTGCGACTTCCACGCCAAAATGGCTGCTGAGCAAAGTTGCGAAAGTTGTTCTGGATCTTAACCAGCAGGCATCATCCTACGGACCTTCTTGTCAATGAAAATTTGGGAGTTAGCTTCCAAATGGCTATTTTTGTACGATTTAATGAAAAGTAATAAAATTTAAAACAAATACATTTTACATTATGGCTACTACAGCTGATTTTAAAAACGGACTTTACCTGAACTTTAACGGAAAACCTTGCATGGTTGTTTGGTTTCAACACGTTAAGCCGGGAAAAGGGCCTGCTTTTGTTAAGACAAAACTCCGCAATCTGGAGAATGGTCGTATTCTCGAAAACACATTTACAGCGGGAGCTAAGATTGAAACTATTGAGGTCGAAAGACGTCCGTACCAATTCCTTTACGGAGATGAGGAGGGTTTCAATTTCATGCACGAAGAGACTTACGAGCAGATTCATCTGCCAAAGACTGTCGTTGAGAATTCCGACCTTATGAAAGAAGGGCAGCACGTCGAGATGATGTTCATCGTTGAGGATGAAAGATGTCTGACTTGCGAACTTCCTACTTATGTTACTCTTGAGGTGACTTACACTGAGCCTGCAGTCAAAGGCAACACCGCTTCCACAAGTGCTTTGAAAGAATGCACTCTTGAGACCGGCGCCAAGATTATGGTTCCTCTTTTCATCAATCAGGGCGACAAGATCACCGTGAACACAACTGACCGCTCTTACGGTCAGAGAGTCTAAGCTGTTGTACCGCAGCTATTTAGTTACATTAGGGGCACCCCGTTTGGGGTGCCCCTAATGTGTGTATTATATCACTTTCTCCGTCAACTCGGGTAGGTGAGCCACAATGACGAACAGTAAAAAAAACTGAAGCTGTTGCGGAAAAACACCCGGCAACAGCTTCATAATCAACACATTTAGTGATTCGGTTGGGATTCGAACCCAAGACCCACAGATTAGAAATCTGTTGCTCTATCCAGCTGAGCTACCGAACCAATCCGACTTTGAGGTGAATTGCGCTGACAATTCGGATCAAAGTGTCTGCAAAGATACTACTTTTTTCTATTATTGAAAGATTTTTAGTGATAAACCTCTATTTTTAATCATTCTCCTCTTTCCGTACAGTAGAGTTCTCCAACAAGGGCCAAACGCAATCAGGTCTGCGGTGACTGCAATCAAGACGCAACGAGAAGTATCGAGGGAGTGGCGAGGCCAAGGACGAAGGGCTATTCGTAGACGTCAGATGGGCTTGAAGACGCTTAGGAGGCAGAGGCTGAGCCGGCAGCTTTGGCGGCGGAGCGGTGTCCGATGTACTCGAGGATGATGACGAAGGCTGCTCCGACTATGGCCCAGATAATTGCGCCCGGGATGTGGAGATTGGCCACCGCCCCTTCCGCTGTGAGCAGAGAACCGTCAGCGGCTAAGGTCAGTCCGTCAGCGGCCGCTAAGGCGCTTTTGTCGTACCAAGGCCAAACCTTGATGAGGGAGCCGACGACGAAGCCGATGAGAATCAACAGAGTCGGCCTCTCATAATGTTTCAGAAGCCAGTGGAGGAATTTGGAGAATGCGAGAATGCCCACAACGGCTCCAACGGCGAACACCAGCAACACGGGGATGTCAAGTTTGTCGAGCGCGCTCATAATGTAGTCGTACTTTCCGAGAATCAGCAAAATGAAACTTCCTGATATCCCTGGGAGGATCATAGTGCACATAGCGATGGCACCGCAGATGAAGATAAACCACATATCGTTTGTCGTGTGAGTGGGACTGAGTGTGCAGATGACCACTCCGAGAACGACTCCGATGATTGCGAAAATCACATCCTTTATCTTCCAGCCCTTGATGTCAGCGAACATAATCACCGATGATGCCACGATGAGACCGAAAAAGAAAGCCCATATCTGAACAGGATCGTGAACCAGAAAATAGGTGGTCAACTTCGCAAGTGAAAAGATGCTCACGAGCGTGCCAAAAATAATGGCCGTCAGAAAACCGCCGTGGATATATCTCCAGAACTCTTTGACGTTGCCGCTAAAAAGCATTTTCCAGGAAGTCCCGCTCATTAGGGTGTTGAGCGAGCCGATAAGTTCCTCATAGATCCCTGTCATCAAAGCGATAGTGCCGCCTGACACGCCAGGGACAACATTCGCCGCACCCATTCCGACACCTTTAAGACCGAGAATAAGGTAATGGTTGAAATTGTTTGCCATAGAATAAATTATTTGATTTTGTGAAGATAATCCTCAACGAGAGAAAAGCACTCGGTGTCCGACATCCGGTTGCCCCAGAAATCGGAAATGACGACGTCCGGCACACCGCCGGAATAATCCTGTCTGCCGATTTTAAGCTTTGCGTTATATGCTGATGTGAGGAAATGGACAGGATAGTCTTTTGAATTAATCAGAGAAATGAAAAGATCCGAGTTGCAGCGAAGAATAGGAGTCAGTTTCTCTGTCCTGACTTTGCCGTACCAGTTCAAATCCTTGAGCGTGACCGTCCTCTGAGGAGCCGTCTTGAGGGTCACTTTGCGAGAAAAATTTCGCAGATCAAGATATAGAAAATTCCCGTCAATCCCATTCTGCCTGTAGAAATCAGACACAGCGCTTCTGCATTCTTCGAATGACCTGCTGCTCGCATCGAGAAATGTCATAGCGGTCTTTATCTCACTCAATGGGATAAGCCCTGTTTTCACAGTGCTGGCGAAGCATTTGAGGGCCTTGGCCCTTTTGAAACTTTGAAAGGAAAATGTCATATATTACTTGGTGTTCTCCGCGATGAGATTCCTGATCTCGCTCTTTGCGGCCTTCCATCTGGGGATGTCAATTTTCGTACCTATCACTTCCACAACCTTAGCGGCGATGATCGAGCCCACTTCCCCGCACACCTTGAGAGGCATTCCGAGCGAATGAGCATAAAGAAAACCTGCCGCATAAGTGTCTCCGGCTCCGGTCGCGTCAATAGTGTCCGCCGGCCAGGCTTCAATGTAATGGTACTCGTCCCCGCTCTTGACCATAGAGCCGTCCTTTCCCACCTTCACCACAGCTATCTCGCAGTGTTTCGAAATCTCGTCCAGCGCCTCTTTGGGTTGCATCTTCGTGAAAGAACGGGCTTCCGTCTCATTGGCGAAGACTATGTCCACGTACTTGTCCACGATGTCGTGAAGAAAAGCATTGTTGGACTCTACCACATTGTACGAAGCCATATCCAGAGAAATGATGCATCCCGCTTCGTGCGCCATCTCCACAGCGCGCCTGATAAGATCCTGATTCTGAACAAGATAACCTTCTATATGGAAATAATCATAACCATCGAAATACTCAGGCTTCAAGTCCGCCGGGCCAAGTTCAAGGGCCGCTCCCATATAATCAGCGAAAGTTCTCTCCGCATTTGCCCCGGTGATAAGCACGATTGACCTGCCTGATGGCTTGTCGCTCTTTAGCAGCAAAGATTTGATGCCATGCTGATCCTGATCGCTTTTGTAAAGATGTCCGAGTTCGTCATCCCCTATCTTTCCGATGAAGCCTGAAGGCATACCGAAAATCGCGGTGCATGTGATGGTGTTGGCCGCGGAGCCTCCGGCGACATAATGGACACCAAAGTCCTCCAAGTTCTCGAAAATCTTGTCACAAGTCTGACTGTCAACGTGTTGCATACTTCCTTTGGGAAGATGGTACTTATGTAGGAAAGTGTCATCCGGAAGAACTGCGAGTATGTCTGTCAGCGCATTGCCTATGCCAAGTATCGATTTCATCATCTGAATTTTGTTGATTAACTCACAAATTTATAAAAAATATCTTTATTTGCCTTTTTTATTTAACTTTGCTTAGATATGCAAAAGAATTTAAAGACCTTTATCAAATACACAGTGTCGCTGCTGATTGCGCTGGCGCTGCTGTACTTCTCATTCAAAGGAGTCAAGTGGGACGATTTCGTCAAAGGACTCCAAGACTGCAGATGGGGGTATATAGCAGTGTCAATGATCGCAGGCATTCTGGCCTTCTACCTTAGGGGCCTAAGATGGAGAGAGTTGCTTTTGCCGGTAGACTCGTCAACCTCAAGGATGACGACTTTCAATGCTGTCAACATAGGCTATCTGGCCAATTTCGTGTTCCCGCGAATCGGGGAATTCGTCCGCTGCGGCTTCGTGACCAAGAATTCGGCAAAAGACGGTCAAGGCCAAAAGCTCGCCTCTTACGACAAAGTGCTCGGCACGGTGGTGCTGGAAAGATCTTGGGACGTGGTCGTGATGTTCCTGTTTCTGATTGCGATTCTCGTGTTCGGATGGGACAGATTCGGCTCCTTCTTCGTAGACAAAATGCTGAAGCCGCTCTCCGAGAGCATCAATTTCAGTCTTTGGTGGATTGTTCTCGGCTGCATTCTCGTGGCAGTCATCGTCACCTGGATGCTGGTCCATTTCAGAAGAACCAACAAAATCTGCGGGAAAATCTGCGGATTCTTTGCCGGTATATGGCAGGGAGTGATAAGTTGCGTTAAAATGAAACACGCTTGGAGATTCTTCCTTTACACGGCACTTATATGGGCTATGTACTGGACTATGAGCGCGTCCACGATGATGTCGGTGTCCCAAATGTCAAATCTCGGTCCGACCGACGCTCTGTTTTTGATGATTGCCGGTTCACTCGGCTGGTTTGTCCCCGTGCCGGGAGGAATAGGCGCGTTCCACTACATAGTGGCCCTCGCGGTCTCCTCGATCTACGGAGTCCCGTTCCAACTCGGAATCATATTCGCCACCCTCTCTCACGAGTCTCAGGCAATCACGATGATTCTCTGCGGCGGAGTGTCCTACGGCATCGAAGCAAAAAAGCTATCTTCCTAAGAATTTCTTGTCAAGGTAGTTCTTGAAAGTGTCTTTGTACAAGTCACCTATAGGGAGAGACTTACCGTTTTGAAGAAGAACGTGATTCTTCGTCACCTCCCTGATAGAGTTAAGATTGATGAGATAGGACTTGTGTATCCGCATAAACATCTCCGAAGGAAGCCTTTCCTCAAGCCTCTTAATGCTGAGAAACACCACCACAGGCTCAGCGGAGTCATCCGTGTGGATCTTCAGGTACTCGCTCATTCCCTCCACATAAACTATGGATTTGACGCTCACCCTGATTATCTTGAAGTCGGTCTTGAAAAACAGCGCGTCATTTCCGTCCGGCTCCTTGGCTGAAGAGATTGCCGCGCGCATATCACTTTGTTCCTTAACCTTGGCGGCTGCTCTCAAGAAATCGTCAAAACCGAAAGGCTTCAGAAGATAATCCACGGCATTGGCCTTGTAACTCTCTATCGCATATTCCGAATATGCCGTAGTGAACACTATTAGAGGCGGGACAGCCAATGACTTTACCAAGTCCATACCGTTGAGATCAGGCATATTGATGTCCACGAAAATGGCATCCACCACCTCGCTCCTCAGGATCTCCGCAGCCTCGAGCGCGCTATGGCAGCTCTGCCTCAAAGACAGAAACGGAACCTTCTGGATGTAACTCGTGAGCTGGCGCAGTGCCAAAGGCTCATCGTCAATAGCAAGACAACTAATCATAATTCTTCTGATTTAACGAAACTAACCGGAATGGACACGGACACATCGTATTTGTCTTCCGTTTCCGCGGTCTTGAGCTCATAACCGCCTCCGAAAAGCAGATCGAGACGCTTCTTGACATTGTCCAGACCTATCCCCGAAAGAGGATCATGATTCGACTCGTGCCTGCTGTTCACGCACCTGAAATGCAGATGGTCGCCTTCCACGCTCATTGAAATGTCAATGAAAGAATCTTTACGATAACTAATGCCGTGCTTGAAAGCGTTCTCTACAAAAGAGATGAAAAGAAGCGGAGGAATCTCGATTCCGGGAGACGTTTCAGGCAGAGACACGCTGATCTTGACATTGTCGCTGTACCTGATGCGCATCAGTCCCACATACTGTCTGAGAAATTCCGTTTCCTTCTCAAGAAGAATCGTCGGCTTGCTTCCCTCATAGAGGACATAACGCATAAGCTTGGACAATTCCACAATGCACGACTTAGCCTCGTCCGGGTCTATGTCCACGAGAGCGTGAATGTTGTTCAACGTGTTCATAAAGAAATGCGGATTGATCTGATAGCGAAGGTATTGCAGCTGCTGGTCGAGATTCTCCCTCTCAAGAGCCAGCATTCTCTGCCGGTTGGAGGAAAAGTGGAAATAGTACTTCACTCCCAGATTGGCAAGCACCATCAGAGCGGCCACGAAAATCTTCAGCATCTCAGGTGAGGTCGGAGCGTACGGGCCTATCTTTTCTTTTCTCCCCGGCCCTTCGTGAGGCGGCTGAGGCGGACGTTGTCCAAAATGCTCTTCCATCATCGGCGCCTTGCCCATATCTCCGTGTCTTTCGGGGGGATTGTTCGAACATATAGTCAGAAACGCGAAAGCTGTAACAAGGGATGTGGTCAGAATGGCGTATAAAGTTATCCTGTTCTTGTCCACGACCAAAGGGGCAAGCAGGTAATTGTGAATCAGGAAGAGCAAAAGGAACGGCCCTGTTGCGACTGAAGTCCTGAGCAGAGCCTTCCAAAGCGAATGGCCCTCGCCGAACGAAGAGAGCGTCGTCATTATGCTCACGACGGAAACCGCGACAATAATAAGCCAGACGCCGAGATAAACAAGGTTCTCTTTCTTTTTAACAGTTGACATACAGGGCTTAAATATAGCAATATTCTTTCAATTGGTGTCTATGGACGACCGCCGCCGGGGAAACCTCCTCCTTGTCCGCCACCTGTGGAAGTACCGACTGAAGTCACCATAGATGACAATGTGACATCGTAGAGAGAAGTGCCGCCGCTGACAGTGGCGCCGGTGTACAATCCACAGAAATCAGTTCCGCCGCTGACGGTGGCACCGGAGCTCAATTTGAAGGTACTGCCTTTCTTCAGCGAAGCGCAAGACACCAATGTGACTGACGAAGACTGAGACAATTTGTAAGCCATTACGTTAGTCCCGTTGCTGTCAGCTATCGTCAGATAGGCTCCGCTCGATAGAGAACCGTTGTAGATCATCACAGGCTGGGTACTTGCTGAGGAAGGTGTGCTTGTGGCACCACCTGTGCCGATAAGGGTGCCACCGGTGACTTTGAAGGTGTTGTTGTCACAGTCGAAGCCGCCCTCAGGAGCGCTTGAGCCTGAGCATATCGCCACGCCACCGTTGAATTCCATATTGCCGTTCGAGTCGAGAGCGTCATTCTTGGAAGAGAATGCGTAGAGTTTGCCGTCATTGAACACAATCCTGCTTGCGGCATTTATGGCGTCATCGTAGGAAGAGCCTTCGGTCACACCTCCGGTGAATGTCATAATCGCCTTGCTTTCAATTCCTTCAGCCCCTTCACCTCCGGAAGTTCTGACAAGAATGGTACCTCCTTTGATATTCAGATCGCCGTCAGCTTTGATGCCTTTAGGAGAAGTGTCTATGTCGTTGGAATAGGTGTATTTGCTTCCGGTCGTGATGATGCGGATCTCACCTTCCTCAATGTTGACTACCTGGTCTCCGCTGATTCCTTTTCCTCCCTGACCGGTACTCTTAATCAGCAGTTTGCCACCGGTCATTGTGAATGTGCTGTCGGATTTGACTCCTGAACAAGCGGTCGCGTCATTCTCATCGGAATCATATTCCGCTCCCCCGCTTGTAAGGATGGTGGAACGTCCCCCTTTGATTGCCACGATTCCGTCGCAAGATATGCCTTTGGCCGCCGTGGCGCTGACAGTAATGTTCAACACTCCTCCATTGATGGTGACGGCGTCATTGGCTTTGAGCCCGTTGCCGGCAGTACCCGTGAGATTGATTATGTTGCCGGGTCTGAACATCAGGTAGTCGTCACTGGCTATGCAACTCTTCTTGTTGCGTAAGCACCCGGTGAAGCACGTCATAGAAGGCAAGAGAAAAAGAAGGAACTTTGTCATCAAAACACGAAAAGAGATGATGACCAAAGAAGAAGTAGCTGAGATCATGCTTTACTGCAAGGAGAGCGGGGTCTCACATAAAGTCCGGCTCGAAGAGCTGGAGATTCCGGCGTGGAAGTTCTATGAGAGCAAGAGGCGGTACGCTTGGGACGAGGGGAAGCTGCAAGAAAGCGGCGAATTCCTTCAGCTCAAGTCGGACGGCAGTTTTGTCCCGACGCCGTCATTCGCCGCGACGACCGGACGGCGGCCCAAAGAGAAATCCGAGACGGACGCCAAGAACGTCAGCGTGGAACTAAGGACACCGAACGGAACGATGATGCGGATCCGGGGAGACATATCTCAATGCCTCCAAGCGATAATACAGGCTGGCATCGGTCATGTTTAGCCTGAATGACAGCATGCGGTATATGTGGTACACCAAGCCTACCGACATGCGGAAGAGTTACAACAAACTAAGCGGCATCGTTCAGGACGCGATGAACGGAGAACCCTGCGACGGCAGCGTGTACATCTTTATGAACAGGGCGAGGAACAGGATAAAGCTGCTTCACTGGGAGCCTGGCGGGATGGTGATATACTCCAAGCTCCTCGAGGCGGGCACCTTCGGGAGCCCGGCCCCAGGGAGCGTGGACGAGGTCTGCGGAACTATACAATGGCGTGATCTCGTCCTGATTGTGGAAGGGATAATCGAAAAACCCGACAGCCGCAAGCAGCGGCTGGAAGACCTGAAAAGCATGCGTAAGAAATGATGATTAAAAGTGCGGAAAAACGGCAATAGACTTGCGTGGTTCATTGATTTTTACTATATTTGTATATAATGATAAAGTCAAGAAGAATGCTATATACGGAGTCACAAATGCTGGCGGTGCTAAAGGAGAACGAGATGCTTCGAGGGGAGAACTTGTCTCTGAAAGGTCAGATCGACTGGCTCCGCAAGCAGCTCTTCGGGACCAAGAGCGAGAAGAACCTTGACGTTGACCCCTCACAGCTGAGCCTGTTCGACGAGCAGGAGATGAGCGGTGAGGAGAAAGCGGAGTTGGCCGAGGATGTGAAGAAGGCCGAGGAGACAATCACCTTCTCAGTCACGAGAAAGATAAGGCCGTCCCGCAGGCTTCTTGACGACAGTTCTTTGCCGGTGAAGGAAAATCACATCTACCCTGAGGGGACCACGAAAGAGGACGGCTCTCTCAAAGACGAGTATGCGGAAATAGGCGTCGAGGAGAAGAGGACGCTGGAGACTGTCCCTTCGAGCGTCTATGTGCTGAAGACCGTGCGTCACAAAGTCATCCTGAAAGCTGATGTCAAGGACAAGCTGCCCGAGGACAGGACGATACTCCTTCCGCCGCTTCCTCTTGAGCCCGTGGACAGGTGCGCGGCCGGGGCGTCGGTGCTGACCGACATAATAATCGGCAAGTTCATGTATCATCTCCCGTTCTATAGGCAGATCCAGAGGTACAAGGAGGCCGGAATCACTATCAGCGACTCCACGATGGGAGGGTGGTACGAGGCGGCGGTGGAGCGATTGAAGCTGCTGTATGATCTCCTGCGGCGCAAGATTCTCTCAAGCGAGTATCTCCAGATAGACGAAAGTACGGTTCCCGTGATGGACGATGAAAGACATAAGACAAGAAAGGGCTACGAGTGGTGTCTAAGAGACGCCATCGCAGGTGACGTCATGTTCTATTACGACGGAGGCAGCCGCGGAGGGAAGGTGGCGAGAACGCTCTTGGGGGGTTACAGTGGCTATGCCCAATGTGACGGATACAACGGGTACGACCAGTTCGAAAGGATGGCGGGAATAACGCTGTGCGGGTGCTGGGCTCATGCCAGACGGAAGTTCGTTGACGCGCTGGACACCAACAAGAGAGCGGCGACGGAAGCGATCTGCTATATAAGAAAGCTCTACAAGGTGGAGTCAGACGCGGACGAGGCGGGGCTTACGCCTGAACAGAGAAAGGAGCAGCGGCTGAGGATATCCTATCCGACGATACTCGTCTTCGAGAAGTGGATGTTGGACACATATCCCACGGTCCTGCCGAAGAGCAAGATCGGTGAGGCCATAGCATATACTTACAAACTGTTGCCCAGACTCTCCAGATACGTCAATGACGGCAGAATAAACATTGACAACAACGCCATTGAAAATGCGATAAGACCTCTCGCATTGGGCCGAAAGAACTGGCTCTTTTGCGGCAACGATGCCGCAGCTTACCGTGCGGCCATCGTTTACTCCCTGATAAGCACCTGCAAGAACGCCGGAGTGGATCCGAGGGTCTGGATGACGGACGTGCTTAAGCAAATCCCTTATTATCTGCGCGACAATAGCGACCTGTCCGAACTCCTGCCTAGAGCGTGGGCTTCTCGGAACGACAAATCAATCAACAGAGAGACAAATCATAACGAATAGGATCGAATCCAAACAACCTGTCTCCAAATCGCGGACAAGTCGGGCCGAATCGGAACTAATCGGAACTAATCGGAACTAATCGGAACTAATCGGAACTAATCGGAACTAATCGGAACTAATCAGACAAAATCGGAACTTATCTGCAATTATCTGGTCTAATTGCAGATAAACGACACTGTAATCAAATCCTTCAATCAGGCAATACGTGCTTCACCGAGTGCTTACAAAAATATCATCAAACAAGATACTTTACACTGGAAGCTTCTTTTGGTGGGTGTATGATAGTTGAAATCTCAGGACAGAAGCGCAACAATACAGGTGTTACTGTTGCAGATAAAGAAGACCTTACAGAATTTGCATCTATCGTTTTCAGTTTAGCCATAAAGCAAGACAATAATAATTTTGCATCAACAGAACCTGTCACAAATAAGCCAGAACAAGCTGGTGCTGGTGAAAGAGTCATAGCATTATCGCTTAATACTCTAATAGAACAAATGTCAGCAAGATACTCTGAATGGAAAGGTCTGTTTACAGTAACTCCTATGGCTGACCATGTTTTGGTTAAATGCCATAAAGGGTTTGATGATACAAATACTCGCAAAGCTATACCATGTTTATGGAGAAGAAAATCCTTTGTTGATAATTGCAAAATGTTTGATGTCAAAAGAATCGTATTTTTAGACTCTGTGAATCATACTTTTGACGAATTAAAGCCAATGGAAATAGATATATCTACACTTTCTTGATTAGAGTATAAGAACTTGCTTTG
>JBAYFJ010000058.1:0-12341 GCA_041667245.1 Bacteroidales bacterium
CGGATGGTCAACCCATCTCAGGGATAACGACGATAAGTCAACTTTTACCAGTAATAATCTATAAACCCGAGTCAACCAAAATCAGGAAAGTACAAAACCAGGCCTTTCACTCACCGATTCCAGTTTTCGGACATTCCGTGAGAAAAACCCGGCCTTTCACTCACCAAATCCAGTTTTCGGACATTCCGTGAGAAAAACCCGGCCTTTCACTCACCGAATTCAGTTTTCGGACAATTTATTGTAAAAAGAAGGAAAGGTGAATTAAAAATGGCCGTGGAGCAGGAAGGGACGAGGAGGATAAACAAAAAAAACGAGTCAGGTACGATATGACCTAACTCGCTTTGCAGCAATCGAATGCTGCGGTGTTCAATGTTGTGCGCCCGACGTCACTTCTGAAGTCGCCCAGAGTGCATTCGGCTTTGTGCGACCGACCTTTCAAACTGTGTCCGGCGCCGTCTTCCCAATCCTCAAACGAAGTCAAGAGCCCGTCTTCTCAATCCTCAAACGAAGTCAAGAGCCCGTCTTCTCAATCCTCAAACGAAGTCAAGAGCCCGTCTTCCCAATCCTCAAATGAAGTCCGGCGCCGTCTTCCCAATCCTCAACTGTGTCCGGAGCCAATAAAACGAAGTCCTGCTCCACGGGCGGGAACTTCCCAAGAACTTAGTACTCGTCTTCGTTAAAGAAGAAATCGTCCTTCGTGGGATAATCGGGCCAGATGTCCTCGATGCTCTCGTAAGTCTCGCCGTCATCCTCAAGCTCCTGCAGATTCTCAATAACCTCTTCCGGCGCACCGGAACGGTTGGCGTAATCAATAAGTTCGTCTTTAGTCGCCGGCCATGGAGCATCGTCCAAACTGCCAGCCAATTCTAGTGTCCAAAACATAGTCTGTTATCGTTTTAAAACATTAATAATCATTAAAAACCAGCGATAAAAAATTGATTTTAGTCGCTTTGGGCGGCAAATATATACAAAAATTCAATACAATGAATTTTTTTTGCCTAATTTTGCAGAAATAAAACAAATAATTATCAATTAATCATAATGGCTTACACCAAAGAAGAGAAATACGACCCTCAGGTCACGGAAGAGATAGCGTCACACGTCAAAGAAATCCTAAGACTTCTTGGAGAAGATCCTGAAAGAGACGGGCTGCTGAAGACCCCGGAAAGAGTGGCAAAGTCACTTCAGTACCTGACTCAAGGCTACACACAAAACGGCACCGAAATAATTAAATCGGCAATATTCGACGAGGAATACCAGCAGATGGTCCTTATCAAAGACATTGAACTTTACTCGATGTGCGAGCACCATCTTCTGCCTTTCATCGGCAAAGCCCACATAGCCTACATTCCTAACGGCAAAATCACAGGCTTGAGCAAAATCGCCCGCGTGGCCGAAACTTTCGCAAGAAGACTTCAGGTTCAGGAAAGACTCACAGTCCAGATCCGTGACTGCATACAAGACTCACTCCACCCTCTCGGCGTAGCCGTCGTGATAGAGGCTTACCACACATGTATGAAAATCAGAGGCGTCGAAAAGGCAAATGCCATAACGACCACCTCTGCATTCTCAGGAGCATTCCTTTCTTCGGCCAGGACGAGAAACGAATTCCTCAACCTGATCAAATAACTCCGCTATTTTCCGTACGCTTCGCTGACGACTTTCTCGCTTCTGGCTATAAAGTCGCTCAAGGCCTTTCCTTTCAACATTCCATTGGCAAGCAAGGCGAGATCCGTAATCTGATGAAGAATCTCATTCGCATCCGCAAACTTGTCCAGATCATCCTTGTGAGCATCCTCAGCTGACTTCTTGGCAGCATCCGCCTTGGTCTTTGCCTCTTCGGCGAGTTTTTTCTGCTCTTCAGTCGCATCTGAAGGAGCGGCCTCGGCATCAGCAACTTTGATCGCAGGCTGAACATCAGTCTTCTTTGAATCCATAATTTTCGCAACCAGAGGATTCTGCATATTGACGGTAATGTTATAGGAGGCCGGCATTTCGCCGTAGAAATTCATTCCTCCGCCCATAGAGCTCATCTCGCGGTAACGTCTCATAAACTCGCTCTGAGTGATGAGAATAGGAGAGGCATTCTCACCGAGATTGTCTGCCATAACATAGTACTCGTTCTCTTTCGGAAGCACAGCCTTGAAAATCTCAGACAAATCAGCACTGTCCTCATCGGACAACTGAGGTTTGATCTTCTCCTCTTTTGGAATCAGATTGTCTATGCTGTCCGAATCCACACGGGCGAAACGGCTGTCCTTAATCTTCTGCTCAAGCATATTGACGAAATGAGAATCCAGCTCGCAATCAAGTAGAAGCACGTCATAGCCTTTGTTCTTGGCCTCCTCGATGAAAGTGTACTGAGACTCAGGATCCGTGGCGTAAAGATAGACAAGCTTCTTGTCCTTGTCAGTCTGAGTGCCCTCGATAGCCTTTTTGTACTCCTCGAAACTGAAATACTTAGCGTCCGTATTCTTGAGAAGTGCGAAATTGAGCGCCCTCTCGCAGAACTTTTCGTCCGAAAGCATACCGTACTCGATGAACAACTTAAGATTGTCCCACTTCTTCTCAAGCTCAGGCCTCCGGTCCTTGAATATCTCGTCAAGTCTGTCCGCAACCTTCTTGGTGATGTACTGAGAAATCTTCTTGACGTTGGAATCGCTCTGAAGATAGCTTCTGGATACATTCAGCGGAATGTCAGGAGAGTCGATGACTCCGTGAAGAAGCGTCAGAAAGTCAGGCACAATGTTGTCAACGTGATCGGTGACGAACATCTTGTCGCAATAGAGCTGAATCTTGTTCTTCTCAATCGCCATCCTGTCCTTGATTTTAGGAAAATATAGAATTCCAGTGAGATGGAACGGATAATCCACGTTAAGATGGATGTAGAACAGAGGCTCTTCGTTGTTGGGATAAAGAGTCTTGTAGAAGTCCATATAATCCTCTTCCTTAAGATCGGCGGGCTTGCGGATCCACAAAGGAGCGACTTTGTTGATGATGTTGTCCTTGTCAGTGTCCACATACTTGCCATCCTTCCACTCCTGCTCCTTACCAAAGACGATAGGTACGGGCATAAACTTGCAATACTTGTTCAGAAGACCCTGAATTCTGCCCTTTGCCGCAAACTCGTCAGCATCTGAATCAAGATACAGAGTGATGACCGTTCCTCTGTCAGTTTTGTCAGAATCATCCATCTGATACTCAGGGCTGCCGTCACAAGACCATTTCACAGCCTGTGATCCTTCTTTCCAAGACAAAGAGTCTATGGTAACCTTCTTTGAGACCATAAACGCAGAATAGAAGCCCAGTCCGAAATGACCTATGATGCTGCCAATCTGGTCCTTGTACTTTGCAAGGAATTCTCCTGCGCTGGAAAACGCAATCTGATTGATGTACTTGTCCACCTCTTCCGAGGTCATACCAATACCACTGTCCATTATCTTAAGAGTCTTCTCCTTCTCGTCAAGATCAACCGTCACTCTGAGGTCGCCCAAATCTTCCTTGAAATCGCCGGAAGAAGCAAGAGCCTTGAGCTTCTCAGTAGCGTCCACCGCGTTTGCCACGAGTTCCCTCAGGAAAATCTCGTGATCAGAGTACAAAAATTGCTTGATGACCGGGAATATGTTCTCGGTGGTAACACCAATCTTTCCATTAACTGCCTTAGCCATAATATATATTTTAAAATAATCCAACTTCACCTGCCTACGGACAACAAAAAAGCCGGCGACAAGCCGGCTATGAAACTGTCAAATAACATTCCAAAAGAAAAATATGACAATTTGTCACTTCCGCGGACTAAATGTTCAATTTTGCGTCTCCGTAAGTGGTCTTGTACAAAGAATAATAGTTGTTCCCACTTTCATTTTTAATATAGTAAGCATCGCAATAACTTATGACCTCCTTGCCTTTCAAGATATCGAAATGAATTTTCCCTTCGAAGCTGGCATAATCCAGCGGATATCCAGACGCAAGGTACTTGTAGTAAGACAGCTCGGGCCAACCCCCGATCAAAGAACCGTCGTTCGCATACTTTGAACTCAATTCTGCGTTCTCAGTTCTTGACCCTGTTAAAGTAATGTCCCAATTGTGGAGCGAGAATTGCGAGTACTTCCCTTTCAACATTTTGCAAGTCATTTTCTCACTCACCTCAGAGTTAGAAGTGTAGAGAATCGTCCAGACACTGTCGCTCACTTGTGAGACCTCTCGCCCTGCCGGATCCCACAACCCCTTCTCATTCTTGCGGAAAGTGCCAAAACCATCCAGAATCGCCTCCCCTTCGGTTTCTTTTATAAAATCAGACATCGGTGATTGCTTTCTCGCAGCCTCGGCAAGAGAATAATACTCGCTGAGCAAAAGGCTGCCTTCCAAAGAAATCAATGATCCGCTTACGTTGGACACCCAGACACCGCTCGCATAATAAGCCAGAGAATATGCGTTGTGATGCGGAGCGTCAGGATAGTCCACTTCGCAAGAACAGAGCGACAGAGCCGCAAAAGCAAAAAGTATATATTTAATTTTCATAATAACTCAATTATTTAGAATCTGTAACCTATTCCCACCTTGGCACCGCAATAGACCGTGCCATAACCAATCTCAGCAAATCCGAACAGTTTTCTTCCGACCATCGCTCCGATCGGAATCATCTGAGCCTCCATATTGACAGGGCTGTCCAAATGCTCGAAATTGTCGTAAAACCCAACTCCAAGCCCAACTCCGGAATACAATTTAAAAGCGGGTTTGTGGACGTAGGTAAACTGAACTTCAGGCAAAGCGTAAAAAATGTTGGAATAAGAGTGGCCTTTAAAAGTGTTCGAAACTCCTTCGTACTCGTCCGCCCAGAAAAGGTTGTAACTGAGGACGGCGGAAAGCGTCAGCCACTTCTTGAGAATGACCGCGAACTCAACTGACAAGTTGCCGGTACAATAGACATTTGTTCTGTAATCTTTGTAGATGTTTCCGAGCGTGCCGTCGGAGATAAAATAATCGTCATCGTGCCAGCAGCCGAAAAAGCAGTCGTCCGAATAGTGATAAGCTGCGACTGAAGGATACCCCGAATACGAGAGTCTCACTTCGAAATTCTGTGCGGACAGCCTGCCGGCACAGAAAACAGCGATCGTCCCGACAAGGACAACCGCTGCTGATTTTCTGATAGAATTAAAGCTCATAGCGTCTTGTAATTGTTTTCAATCATTAGATGCTATGAAAGGCTGAAATGTTGCGTCTACTTGTACAAATAACGCTTTATACTCATCTTAGGGGTCTTTTCGAAAGGCTGTTCCCTAACCTCCACAACGGAAATCTGACTGTAGTTGTTGAGGTGCTTGTTGGATTCCATCTTGACGATCTCCGGAATCTCCGAGATGGCCTCCGCATCGAGATGATCTTTGTTGATCGCATCCTGATCAAGGAAGACGATGGCGACAATTTTTGTAGCCCTGGCAACGACCACTGACTCCACGACGTAAGGCTCGTTGTTAACCACGGCCTCGATTTCTTCCGGATAGACATTCTGTCCGTTCGCCGAAAGAATCATATTCTTGCTTCTTCCCTTGATGAAGATGTTGCCGTGAGCGTCAACAAGACCGAGATCTCCCGTCCTCAAAAAGCCGTCCTCCGTGAAAAGATTGGCTGATGCCTCTTTGTTCTTGAAATAGCCTGTGCAGATGTTGGTGCCTTTAGCCTGGATCTCGCCGACAATATGGCGCGGATCCTCCGAGTCAATCCTAACTTCGGCACAGTCGATGGCCTTGCCGCAAGATCCTGCCGCATATTTGTCCCAGTCCTCGTAGGCAAGAAGAGGGGCCGCCTCGGTCATACCGTAGCCCACGGTGTAAGGCAGACGTATCTTTCTGAACCATTTCTCCACTTCCGGATTGACGGCCGCCCCGCCCATAATGAACATCTGAATGTTGCCTCCGAACGCGCTTTCAAGTCCTTCTCTAATCTTCTTGAAGATTATCTTGTTAAGCCCGGGAATGTTGCATAGCACTTTCATTATCGGTTTCTTGAGCTTCGGCTTGATAGCGCTCTTGAAGATCTTCTCCATAACGAGAGGCACGGTAATCAGCAGATACGGCTTTTCCTGCTTCATAGCTTTCAGGAGCGTACTTGGTGTCGGAGCCTTGCCGAGGAAAGTGATGGTGGTTCCGTTACAAAGAGGGTAAAGGAACTCGAAAGCGAGCCCGTACATATGCGCCATAGGCAGCATAGAAACCATAGTGTAGTCTGCGCTTGAAGGGATTCTTTTCTGACCGTAAGCAATCGTGGCGCTAAGGCAGCGATACGGAAGCATTACGCCTTTAGGCGCGCTGGAAGTACCTGATGTGTAATTGATTATGGATAGGTCTTCCAAATTGTCTATGGGATAGACAACATTTTCTCGGGAAAAGCCCATAGGATAAGCTGCGTCGAATGAGGCTTTGATTTCGTTGAAAGAGGTCCGAATCACATCGTCCTTGCAGAAAAGCAACGTAAAATTCAACACGTTTACCGCAGCGCGAACTCGAGGCATTTTCTCCACGTCAAGTTTGGCGAATATATCTTCGTCAGTAAAGAGAACGACACTCTCCGAATGGTCCACAAGGGCATTGATGTTCTCAGGGTTGAAATCGGAAAGGATAGGCACTACCACAGCCTCGTAAGTGTTGGCCGCAAGAAAACATATTCCCCAGCGGGCGGAGTTCCTTGAGCATATTGCGATGTGATCGCCTTTCTTTATGCCGCCGTTTCTGAACAGAATATGAAATTTTTCAATTATCGCAGCCATTTGACTGTAAGTGAATGATTCACCTTCGAAATTAGTAAGAGCAGGCTTGTCCCAGTAATTTCTAATCGCAGATTGTAATCTTGAAAAGTAGTGTTCCATTAAATATGTTTTAATATATTGACCACTAAATTAGAAATATTTACGTTTTTTTGCAATAACCGCTATCCTAATTCCTCCTTTAAATACTATATTTGCAACCAATTAGAACATTTTTTATGAAAAAAAAACCAATTGTAGGTCTTGTCTATGACTTCGACGGCACTCTCTCACCGGGTAATATGCAGGAATTCGGATTCATCCAGGCCATAGGAAAGACTCCTCAGGAGTTCTGGAGCATGAGCGACGGGATAGCCAAAGGTCAGGATGCCAGCAACATTCTCAGTTATATGAAACTTATGTTTGACGAAGCGAGAAAGGCGGACATAAAGTTGCGTAGAAGTGACTTCAAGAGGTTCGGACAGCACATTCATCTTTTCGATGGCGTGAAAGCGTGGTTCAAACTCGTGAACGATTACGGTGCGAGGCACGGGGTGATAATTGAGCATTACATCAACTCGTCAGGACTGAAAGAAATCATAGAGGGGTCCCCTATCGCCGGGGAATTCAAGCATATATTCGCCTGCACTTTCCTTTACGACGGGAAGGGCGAGGCTGAATGGCCGGGTATCGCCGTGGACTACACTGCGAAGACACAGTTTCTGTTCAAGATCAACAAAGGGATTTTCAGCGCCAGAGACACAGTCAGGGTGAATGAGCAGGTGGCTGAGGACAGAAAGCGGATTCCGTTCACGAATATGATTTATTTCGGTGACGGGGACACGGACGTGCCTTGTATGAAAATCGTCAATATGTTCGGGGGCAGCGCAATTGCGGTGTATGATCCTACAAATGAGATCAAACTTCGCAACGCTCGCAAACTCCAGAGACAGGGAAGGGCTAATTTCATCACTCCAGCCATCTACACCAAGGAAAGCCGCACTTTCAAACTTGTGTGCTCAATCATCGACAAAATCATAGCCGACGACTCTTTGAAGCAGCTCGCCAAATTCAAGTAAACGCTATTTGCCGAAACGATTGAGGACATCATCGTAGGCATCTATCCTGCGGTCTCTGAAGAAAGGCCAACCTCTGCGAACGCACTCGGTACGATCCAGATCAATTTCCACGACCCTCACTCCCACCTCGTCCTGAGCGAACTCAGTCAGAAGCTCACCTTGAGGCCCAGCTGCGAATGAATGTCCCCAGAAATCAAGCCCGATCGTGTTTCCTGAAGGGTCATCCTCGTGACCGGTACGATTGACAGTGACTACTGGCAGACCGTTGGCAACGCTGTGCCCTCTCTGAACCAGTTGCCATGCACCTCTCTGGACTTCCTGCTCCTCCTTCGAATCTGTCCCCACTCCACCGATGGCTGTCGGATAGATCAGAATGTCCGCCCCGCCCAGTGCCATAATCCTTGCCGCCTCCGGATACCACTGATCCCAGCACACAAGGACTCCGAGATTTCCCACGGAAGTGCGAATCGGCTTAAAGCCAAGATCCCCCGGCGTGAAATAGAATTTCTCATAGAAGCAGGGATCATCCGGAATGTGCATCTTTCGATATTTCCCGGCGATGGTTCCATCCTTCTCAAGCACCACAGCGGTGTTATGATATAGCCCCGGAGCGCGTCTCTCGAACAATGAGAGCACTATCACGACATCGAGTTCTTTAGCCAATGCTCCGAAAGACTCAGTCGAAGGCCCTGGAATCGGCTCTGCCAAATCACACAAAGACACATCCTCGCACTGACAGAAATACACTGAATTGTGCAATTCCTGCAAAACGACGAGTTCGGCGCCTTTCTCGGCACAGGACCTGATGTTCTTCTTCAACTCCGTTATGTTGGCAGCTATGTCAGCCCCACAGGCCTGCTGAACCATTCCTACTTTCAATGTTCTCATATTCAATTATTTAGCATTATTCAACCAGCCTTCAGGGTACTGCATTGTCACGCAATGAAGCGAACCGTGACCCGACAGAAGTGCCTTGCAGTCCAAAAGCTCAATTATTCTGTCAGGAAAAGCCTTCTGCAGTTGAGTCCGGGCAATCTCGTCTTTAGGGCCACCCGTGCCAGGTACAAGGACAGCTCCGTTGACAATCAAAAAATTGGCATAAGTCGCCGGAAGACGGTAATCGCCGAGGTACAGCGGATCCGGAAGCGGCAGAGGAAGAAGATTGTATGGCTCCCCTTTCAGAGTTCTGAAAGTGCTCAGCTGCTCTTCCATTGACTTCAAATCCTCGGAATCCTCGCTACAAGTGTAGGCGATGGTGTCCGGGGAGCAGAATCTGGCAAGAGTGTCCACGTGGGAGTCAGTGTCATCCCCTATTATGGCACCGTGATCAAGCCAAAGGACTCTTCGGAGTCCGAAATCCTGTTTCAGCCTGTACTCTATCTCAGCTTTGGAAAGATACTCGTTTCTGTTCAGAGAGCAAAGACAATCGGTTGTAGTGAGCAATGTGCCCAGGCCGTCAGAATCAATACTGCCTCCCTCAAGCACGAAAGGCCTTTTGTCAACAAGCCTAACGTCGCTGCTGAAAGCACCTTCGCGGAAAATGTTCCTTGTGATCTGATTGTCCAGATTAGCTCCGAACTTCAAACCCCAGCCGTTGAACACAAAATCGAGGACCTGCTTTTCAGAACCGTCACCATAGACGGAGATCCCGCCGTGGTCTCTTGCCCAGGTGTCGTTGAGCGGGCTTTCATAAAAAGCGACATCATCAACGCTGACGGGCGCATTCTCCGAAAGGGAATATTTCCGTATATCCCTTTTTGTCTCTTCAATGTCTCTTGTCACTATGACCAGTTGCTCATATCCCTGCACGGCGGAAGCAATCCGCACGTAACAAGCGAGGACTTTGTCCAATTGGTACCAATCAGTGTCGCAATGCGGCCAGGTCAACTGGACTCCGCTTTGCCGTTCCCATTCAGCCGGTAATCTCATAAATTCTGTCTGTTTTCACGGCGAAATTACAAAAAATTAAATGAATGTTGCCATATACGTCGGAAAAAGATACATTTGCATAGAATGATGCAAATATGAAGTTCAGAATAGAATCAGATTACAAGCCATCCGGCGATCAGCCTCAGGCCATCGACGGTTTGTGCGATGCCTTGAAGTCAGGAGTGAAAGATGTCACTCTGCTCGGCGTGACGGGTTCGGGCAAGACTTTCACTATGGCCAATGTCATCCAAAATCTTCAAAGGCCGGCTCTGGTGCTCAGCCACAACAAGACACTCGCTGCTCAACTGTACGGGGAATTCAAGTCGTTTTTCCCGAGCAACGCAGTGGAATATTTCGTGTCCTATTACGACTACTACCAGCCTGAGGCTTACATCCCGACCACAGACACTTACATAGAGAAGGACCTGAGCATCAACGACCAGATCGACAAACTACGGCTTGCCTGCGCATCGGCTCTTCTTTCCGGAAGACGTGACGTGATTGTGGTGTCAAGCGTGTCTTGTCTTTACGGCATCGGCAATCCGGAAGACTTCCATTCTCAGACAGTTCACGTCGCGAAGGGAGAACAGAGGAGTCTTACAAGACTGCTCTACCAGCTTGTGGACGCCTTGTACTCCAGAACGGAGACCGATTTCAAGAGAGGCACTTTCAGAGTCAAGGGCGACACGGTGGATGTCTACCTCGGAGGTGCGGATTATGCCGTCAGGATTGAGTTCTTCGGGGATGAGGTGGAAGATCTGACTTTGATTGACCCGCCGACCGGAGCGAGGTTGGAGGGAATTGACGAAATTGACATCTATCCTGCCAACAATTTCGTGACTTCCAAAGAGAGAAGCATCAAGGCAGTGAGCCAGATTCAGGACGATCTCAAAAAGCAGCTGGACTATTTCGAGGATATAGGCAAGCCGCTGGAGGCCAAGAGATTGAAGCAGAGGGTCGAGTACGATCTGGAGATGATCAAGGAAATGGGCTATTGCCCCGGAATAGAGAATTATTCGAGATATTTTGACGGCAGGACGCCGGGGATGAGGCCTTTCTGTCTGCTTGACTATTTTCCTAAAGATTTCTTGACATTCATTGACGAGAGCCACGTTACTCTGCCTCAGATCAGGGCGATGTACGGTGGAGACCATTCCAGAAAATCCGTTCTCGTGGATTACGGCTTCAGACTTCCGGCAGCTTCGGACAACAGGCCTCTTACTTTCGAAGAATTCGAGAACGTGACCGGACAGACTGTTTTCGTCAGCGCCACTCCTTCTGATTACGAGCTTGAGAAATCGGAAGGGCTTATGGTAGAGCAGCTTGTAAGACCCACAGGTCTTCTTGATCCTCCAATTGAGGTCAGGCCTACCAAGAATCAGGTTGATGACCTGCTGGAAGAAATCAGGAAGAGGGCCGAGGCTGACGAAAGGGTTCTGGTGACAACTCTGACCAAGAGGATGGCCGAGGAACTTACCGACTATCTTGACAAAATGGAAGTCAGATGTCGTTACATCCACTCTGACGTGGACGTGAGCGAAAGAGTCGAGATCATTGAGGATTTCAAGAACGGGCTTTTCGACGTGCTTGTGGGCGTGAATCTGCTTCGTGAGGGTCTGGACATACCAACCGTGTCGCTTGTTGCCATTCTGGATGCCGACAAGGAAGGTTTCCTGAGGTCGGCGCGAGCGTTGACCCAGACTTCCGGAAGAGCGGCGAGAAACATACACGGGATGGTGATAATGTACGCCGACAGCATCACAAGGTCTATGGACGAGACCATCCGGGAAACTAACCGCAGAAGAACCAAACAGATGGAGTACAACAAGCTGCACGGCGTCACCCCTACGCAGGTGGAAGTCAGGCAGAATTCTCTCGCGCGTCAACTCGGCGAAGACAGGGAGCCTGAGAAGCGAGTTAATCCTATGGTTCTCAACGGGCCGAGCGGAAGAGTCAGCGCCGCCAATTCCGTGGACAATCCCACATATATCCCTAATCCAAGCGAACTCGGAAGCGGGACAGTGAGTGTCGGACTTGGACACGACTCCAAGAGGGTGGGCACTTCAGCCTACGTGGACGGATTCATCACGGCGGATCTTGCGGCAGTGCTTCAGGATCCTGTCATCAGGTCAATGACAAGGCCTCAGGTCGAGAAGACTGTCGAAGAGTCAAAAAGAGAGATGGAAAAAGCGGCCGCGGAACTGGACTTCACTGCTGCTGCGAAGTACAGAGACGAAATGTGGGCGCTTCAGGAATATCTGAAAGTCTGGAAAGAAGTCTAAAGACGGGTGATTCTGAGCACGTCTTTGAGGAGTTTCGCCTGAGAGATGACCTTGTCAAGTTCCGTGTTCGAAGGCACGAGAATCTTCATCGTGATGTCGTAGGTGGAGGCGCGCTGATTCTCTGTGATGTTGAACGCTCGAACCGAGGCTTTGAATTGCGACACAATCTCCATTATCTGATTGATCACCGCCCCGTCGCTTGAGGTTAGGATTTTCAGGGTTGCCTGGAAATTGCCGGAGCCGGGGGTTACCGACCATTTCACCTTCTGAATTCTGTACGGGTACATCTCAATCAGCCTCGCGGCATTA
>JBAYFJ010000059.1:0-12279 GCA_041667245.1 Bacteroidales bacterium
ATTCTTCGAGGAGTGGAATGAAAGAGAAAGGGAGAGAATAGACAAAAGAGAGAGCGATTTGAAGTCGAAGAGTGGGTAGGAACTGACGACGAGGGGGTCGCGGGCGTGGATCAGAGCGGCGAGGTGACGGCGAAGAAGGCAGGGAGCGCTACGATAACGGTGACCACAAAGGACGGGTCGAAGAAGGCTACCTGCTCGGTGACAGTGACGGCTCCGGCGGCGGGCGAAGTGGTTTTCGAGGATGCGAACTTCAAGGCGGCGCTGATAAACAGCGGAGTTGACGCCAACGTAGACGGAATGATTTCCGAAGCGGAAGCTGAGGCGGTGACTACAATTAGAGTTAACCCGTACACCAGTTCAATAACTTTATTGGGAGGCATAGAGAAATTCATCAATCTTGAAATACTCAACTGTTATGGGGAATACAACAAATTAGGTGGCCTTAAATCACTTGATCTATCTAAAAACACTAAACTTGAGAAGGTTTCTTGCTCATACAATCAACTGACCACACTTGACGTCAGCAAGAGCACGGCGCTAACCTACTTGGATTGCGGCAATAATTAACTCTCAGCCCTTGACGTCAGCAAGAACACGGCGCTAACCTCGTTGTCTTGCTTCAAAAATCAACTGACCACACTTGATGTCAGCAATAACACGGCGCTAACCTCGTTGTATTGCGATGATAACCAACTGACCACACTTGATGTAAGTAAGAACACGGCGCTAACCAAGTTGTTTTGCAGCTCTAATAAACTCTCAGTCCTTGACGTGAGCAAGAACACGGCGCTAACCTCGTTGTGCTGCTCGTATATGAGCACTCTGATCACGCTCTATATGGCAAGCGGCCAGGTGATAGACTACATCAACGGGACAGGGGACAAGGCCAGAAACAACAACTATATCCCGGAAACCACTACTATCACCGTGAAGTAGACCCCAAGTCAGACAACACAATAAATGAGTGCCCCGAAGCAATCCGGGGCTCACTTTATTTTACAATCGGTAAAGAAAGCGCTCGTCAGTGAAAAAAAATTTTGCTAACGACTGCGGTAATTAGTAGTTTTGTTGTTTGATAAACTAAAATTATAATCGAGATGACAGTTAAAGAACTTTTGAGACAATGTCAGCACGACAAAACCGCTGTTCTGGCTACTAATTTCTACAATTTCGAGACCCTCACCGCCGTTCTTGAAGCAGCGAAGAAGATGGAGGCACCTGTGATGCTTCAACTCACGAAGGGATCAATTGACTATATGGGCTTGAACGTCGCCGTGAAGATGGCGCGTCAGGCGATTGCCGACTATGGTCTTGAGGGATTTATCCATCTTGATCACGGCCCTTCTTTGGAACTGGTGCAAAAGTGTCTGGACGCAGGCTTCGATTCCGTGATGATTGACGCGAGCGAAAAGCCTTTTGATGAGAATATCGAGACCACCTGCAAGGCTGTAGAAATGTCGAAACCGTACGGAGTGAACGTGGAATCTGAATTGGGCTACGTGGCCAAGCTCGGTCAGGAACAGGGAGGCGGGTTCACCACCCCTGAGCAAGCCAAGACATTCGTAGACGCTACTGGTGTTGATGCGCTTGCAGTGTCCATAGGTTCCGCGCACGGCTTTTACAAGCTGCCTCCTCATCTGGATATTCCGAGACTGGCTGCCATTCACGCCGCCACTCCGGTTTGCCTCGTTCTCCACGGAAGCTCAGGCATTCCTCACCCGATGGTGCGTGAGGCCATCGCCAACGGCATAGTAAAAGTCAATCTCGCCACGGAGATTAAAGACACATTTATGAGAGCTCTAAAAGGACTGCTTTCCACTTCTGACGAGATAGATTTGAGAAAAGTGTTCCCTAAGGCCGTGGATCCGGTTGTGTCTCTGCTTTGCGAGAAATATCGTATGGTCGGCAGCGCTAAAATCAAATAGACTATGGTAGACAAGAACATAATCTCAAACGCATTAAGGCTTTCGCGGGACACCAAGTTTTTGGAAATGGGCTTCAACGCCATTCTGAAAGTCCCGGAGTTGTTCAAAACCAATTTTCCGGGGAGAAAAGCGGTGGTAGTGGCGGACTGCAACACTTGGAAAGCCGCCGGTGAGAAGGTTTTCGCTGAGATGAACTCCGCAGGAATTGACACTGTTAAGTATATATTCCCTGAAAAAGAGTTCCATCCAGACGATGTTTTCGTTCACAGAATGGACAAATTGGTCGAGGACACTGGGGCCGTCACCGTTGCCGTGGGGTCCGGAGTGATCAACGATCTTTGCAAGATTGCGTCTTTCCATCATCATCAACAGTATATGTGCGTAGCCACAGCGGCCTCGGTTGACGGTTACTCCTCTTCCGGAGCGGTGGTCAACAGTCCTGACGGGGCGAAAATCAATGTCGAGACGCAGGCCCCTCTGGTCATAGTGGGAGATTATGAGGTACTGTCTTCAGCTCCTAAGGAGATGACTGCGGCAGGTTATGCGGATTTGGCTGCGAAAGTGCCGGCAGGAGCTGAATGGATGATTGCGGATGCGTTTGGCACAGAGCCGATTATCCCTGATGCTTGGCACGTTTTGTTCGACTCTCTTGACAATATGCTCGCTTCTCCCGAGAAAGTCGCGGCATGCGATCCGGAGTCTATTGGGGACTTGTTCGTAGGGCTTACTCTCAGTGGTGTGGCGATGCAGATTGCGAAATCGAGCCGACCGGCCTCTTGTTCCGAACATCTGTTCAGCCATTATCTGGATATGACTCATTACCGTTTCAACGGCAAACTTCAGTCTCACGGCTTTCAGGTGGCTGTCGGAACCTTGACTATGTGCGCTTTTTTCGACGAGTTTCTGAAGATGGACCTTTCCGAACTGGACGTGGACAAATGCGTGAGCTTATGGCCGTCATTGGAGCAGGAGCAGCAGAGAGCGTTGGACATATACGGGAACTTCCCGGTGCCTAAGTTAGGATATACGGAAATAACCAAGAAATATAATGACGCCGAGACTGTCCGCAGGCAGCTTGAAAGGGTGAAGTCCGGCTGGCCGGTTCTTAAGGAAAGGCTTCAGAGGCAGGTCTATTCTTTCGAGCGGATGAGGCGTCTTTTCTCCATCGTGGGGGCTCCTGTCAAGCCTGAGGACATTGGGCTGACTAATAAGGATATCCGTGACATTGTGCCGTTCGTCCAGCTTATGAGATGGCGGATCAATCTTCTTGATTTGGCCAAGAGGGGATGCTTCTATGACGAACTGGTGTCTAAGGTTTTCGGCAAAGGCGGGGCTTGGGAAATTTGATAAGCTATGACGACTGAACAGACAAAGAAGTACAACTACTGGCAATGGCGTACGCTGATAGCACTTATGATCGGCTATATGTGCTATTATTTTCTGAGAAAGAACTTCAGCGCGGCCATTCCGGCTATGGAGGCTACATTGGGGCTTAGCAAGGTTCAGCTCGGTACCTTCCTCACTCTCAACGGTATAGTCTATGGGCTTAGCCGTTTTGTGAACGGTCTGATAGCGGACAGGTGCAACAAACGTAAGCTGATGACTCTCGGCCTGCTGCTTTCCTGTGCCATCAATCTGCTCATCTGTTTCTCGCCGAAGTTCAACGGATTTATGCATCTTCTTGACGGTGAGGGCAAAGCGACTATAGGCTTGGTCTATTTCATTGGCTCGCTATGGGTTCTTAACGGTTATGTGCACGGAATGGGTTATCCTCCGTGCGCCAGCTTGATGGCTCATTGGTTCAAGCCTTCGGAGCTTGCCACGAAGCAGTCCATCTGGAATGCGTCCCATTCTATCGGAGCTGGGCTGGTGGTAGCTCTTTGCGGCTGGCTTCTGTCACGCTTCGGCTACAGCGCCTGGCAACTTTGCTTCGCGGTCCCTGCCGCAATCGCATTTGTGGGCGCTATCGCTTTGTATTTGTCGCTTCGTGACACTCCGAGTTCGGTGGGGCTTCCTGAAATCGAGGATATGGACAAGGATTCCTCAAGCGCCACGGTTGAGAAGGAGCCTGAGCTTTCCAAGGCTGATTTCAAGAAATTCATCAGCAAGATGGTGTTCGGCAATCGTATGATATGGATTATCTGCGTGGCGGATTTCTGCGTCTACATCATCCGTTTCACCATTTTGGAGTGGGGTACTTCCTTCCTGACTCAGTACAAGGGGTTCAGTATCCATCTTTCCGCCAACATTGTAGCCAGCTCCGAGCTGATCGGAGGCATAATAGGTACTCTGTTCGCCGGTTGGGCGACTGACAAATTCTTCAAGAACAAGACTTTGCGCACGAGCGCTCTGTGTACTCTCGGGGCCACGTTCTGTTTCTTCTTGTTCTGGAAGACTCCTATGGACGCTCCGTGGATTATCAGTGCTGTGCTGATAGTGCTTTCAAGTTTTTTCATCTACGGGCCTCAGGCTCTGCTCGGGGTCAGTGCTTCCCAATATGCCACCAAGAGGGCCGCGGCTACGGCTAACGGGGTTGTGGGAATCTTCTGCTATTGTGCCACCATCATATCCGGAATCGGTTTCGGATGGCTCGCAGACAAGCCTGAGTTCGGCTGGACTGCAGTGTTCGTTGTGGCCATCGCTTTCGGAGTGCTGGGAACCATTATTCTCGCCACTCAGTGGAAGGCGCCGTCGGACAATTACGCCAAAGCCGAAAAGGTGATGAAGGAGATTTCCGGCGAATGACGGCACAGGCTCCGCTTCATTCTTCGCCGTGGCGCTTGTTCTTCATCGTGGCGCCTAAGTGATTGTGCTATAGAGCCTTAATAACATTAGGGGCACCCCGGATGGGGTGCCCCTAATGTGTGTAGTGTACTGACACACAATGCATTAAGTGCCACGGGGCGCGCCTTCGAGATGGCTTAGATGAAATCCAGATAGTTTGCTCTGTTCACAACGTGGTAATCAGCGTTAGGATAGGCATCTTGAAAGGCTTTCGGGACGTTAGGTGACTTGTCGCCCCACTTGAATTCAATGGCTGTCAGCGCTTGCGGAGACTCCTCAATCAAGTCTACCTCCTGCTTTTCATAAGTTCTCCAGAAATAGAAATCCTTATGGAGCCCTTCGTTGTAATTGGCCTTTCGTCGCTCTCCGATAATATAGTTCTCCCATAACGCTCCGACATCCTGCCTTATAGCCCAAGGAGAGAATGCTCCGATGATTGCATTGCGGATTCCATTGTCATAAAAATACCATTTTCCGGCTTTTGTAACTTCTTTACGCAAGTTGCGCGAATAGGCTCCTAATCGGTAAACCACAAACACCTTTTCCAGTAAATCAAGGTACTTTTCAACCGTTGCTTTGCTCATACCGAGTTGTTTGCCCAGCGCGTCATAGGACACCTCGCTTCCTAGTTGAAAAGCCACAAGCCGTAGCAATTCCCTCATCTTGCCCGAATTTCTCAATCCGTCAATGGCTAAAATGTCTTTCAATAGATATGCCCCCACAATGTCGCGAAGATAGTCCGTTTTGCGTCCGAAGTTTTCCATCGTGACGACCTCGGGATAGGACCCGTAAATAAGTCGTGATTCAAGATTTTGACGCGTTTGAAGCGCTGATTCTGTTTCTGCGATTTCTTTTTGTGAGAATGGCGTCAGAACAAACTGCGTACTGCGGCCCACCAGAGGCTCTTCTGTTTTGTTCAGTAAATCGAATGATGAAGACCCGCTTGCCAGAATGCTGATGTCGGGGATCTCGTCAACCATTAGTTTGAGGATATTCCCGATCTGAGGAATGCTTTGTGCCTCGTCAATGGCCAACAAGTCCACTCCTTCCAGCAAGTGTCGGTAGTTAGCCGCCGATCGGTTCTCTAACAATGCCAAAGTGTCGTAATCCTCGCCATTAAGCATCATCGTTCGACCGGGATAACTGTCAACGATTTTATGCATCAGTACTGTCTTTCCTACGCGTCTCGCCCCGAATATCAGCATAACCTTGCCAGGTGTTATTCCCGCCGCAATTTTGTCTTGAAGAGTTCTTTTAATCGTTTCCATAGATCATTCATTTGTTTGCAAATATATAAATTTCATTCTTCATATTGACGATTTTAACACAAAATTCGCTCTCTATGTTGGCGATTTTTCTTTTTCGTCTCAGGGACCGTAGCACCTTTTGACGGAAAAGTGTATATTTTGAAATCTAATTTCGTAGGAAAAGTGTTTTTTTGATTCGGAACGGGGCAGTCTGGCCGGCTGGGCCGGTCTGGCAAATGCCGGGCTTGTGCGTCGGTGCGCCTTAGAGACCGAGCACCTCGTCTGGCATCGGGACTGGTTTGCCGGTGGTCCTGTCGATAGGCATCGTGGCATTCCAGCCGCGGAGCTTGTCACTAAGGATCTTAGCGAGTTCGGCGACTTTCTCAGGATGTTCAGAGGCCAGGTCGGTGGATTCTCCGATGTCATCCATCAGATTGTAAAGCTCCAATGAGGCCGTCTTCATCTTGTAGACCAGCTTCCAGTCACCCTTGCGAACCGCGCTCATAAAATCGATGTCAGTTTCCGGAGCATATCTCCATTGATGAGGCAGATGAAAAATCAGGGCTCTGTCAGGATCAATTCCCGAAACGGATGCCGGCACGACGAACTCGCACTCTTCTTTCTGATTCTTGAACGCCCCTTTGGCGGCCGCCTTCTCATATTCCCTTGACCCTTTGGTTAGGAGCTTCACAAGACTCTGTCCGTCAAGAGTCTGGATAGCCTCATATCCCTTGACCTTCGCCATATCCAGAATCGTCGGAAACACGTCTTCGGCAGACACGGGAGTGTTTATTCTTGTCCCCGCGGCAATTCTCCCCGGCCAGCAGAACATCATAGGCACGTGGATGCCGCCCTCGTATACGGAAGCTTTTCCCTCTCTCAGCGGCTTGTTGGCGGTGTGTGCGGCTCCTTTGGCTTTGTTCACACTGTCTCCGCCGTTGTCAGTCATAAAAATTATGATTGTGTTCTTCGTGATGTTATGTTCCTCAAGATATGCCCTGACCGCACCAAGACTGGCGTCCACCCCTTCCACCATAGAAGCGTATTTTGCAATTCCTTCACTCATACCTCGCTCAACATATTTGTTATAGTAAAGGCTGTCGGCCTGAATAGGCGAATGCGTCGCGAAATGGGAGAGATAGAGGAAAAACGGGAGATTGTTTTCAACGGGATATTCAAGAGTCTTCAAAGCCTCTTTGGTGATGGCGTCGGTAAGGAACACGTCAGATCCGTAGTACTCAGCCATATTCTGGACCGCCCAGTAATCCCACTTCCCCGGAGCGTTGCCGTAATTGTCCGATGCAAGAAAACTTGTAGGATTACCGCTGCTTGCTCCGGCGATGCTGACATCGAATCCGAAATTGTAAGGGTTGGCTCCTGGAGTACCTGCCGGTGCGAAATGTGCTTTCCCGACTAGTATGGTGTAGTAACCGGAGTCGCTCAGTAATTGCGGAAACGGTGTGATGTGAGCGGCGCGGGCAGTGCCCGGAACAGGACTTATTCCATTGTAATTCCATTCGCCGGGAGCAAAGAACGAAGCCTCTTTAGCGGTTTTAAGTTGCTCTGAGCTTAGTCCTCTTGAGCCGGCATTGGCATCGGAAGGTGTGTCCCTAAGTATTTCGGTGTAATCGGTCACTTTCAGTTGAGCGGGGTTTGCTCCGGTCATAAGGCAGGTTCTGGTCGGTGTAGAAAGGGGAGCGACGTAGGCGTTGGTCATAATGACTCCTTCAGAGGCCAGTTTGAGCATGTTCGGAGTGTCGAATCTGTTATTGTTGGGATAGACCTCGTAGCCGTACGGGACCTGGCTGTCCACATAGCCGTTGTCGTCAACAAGAAAGAAAATGATGTTGGGCCTGTCGTTGGCGCCGGCAAGTGCGACCGGGGTGAGCAAGGCTAGACCACCCAATAATTTAGCGGATTTCATAAGCTATATGTTTATTTCCAAATATACGGTTTTTTTAGTGTCGGTGAATCTATTCAGTCCTGAATTTGCGGCGCGGCGTGTTTTGTGCCGCCGGTAGCGCTATCCCCCGGGTGGCCGCATGCGCTATTTTGGAGTTCAAGTGCCGGCAGGACCCGTGAGGCTGAAGATTGATTTTACCTATATTATCATTCAAAATATTGATTTGTTATATTTGAATCATTGTCTATCTTTGCATCGGTTCGATATCAACAACTTTTAATTAATCAAAATAAGGAGGATTTTAAAATGAGAAGTATTACAACATTTGATTTGCAGTATGCACACAGATTCTATGGGTTTCAGGGTGAAGCTCAGTACCTGCACGGACACACGGGCGTGTTGACAATCGAGGTTGAGGACTCGGTGAATGAGGGAGTCAATATGGTCTATCCTTGTAACGAAATTCAAAAGGTTGCTTGGGATGTGTTGAGAAATTTTGATCACGCTTTGATTCTCAGGGAGGATGATCCGCTTCTTCCTGCGATTCTTGGGGTCTATGAGAAGCAGGGTATCAAGAACGGCCATCCTCAGAACAAGATGAAGGGTCCGGCTTTTAAAACAGAGCTTGCTACGGCTTATCCTGACTGTAGAGTTGTTGTTACCAAAGAGACTATGACGGTTGAGGGAATGATTAAAATTGTCTATGATTTGCTCAAAGACAAACTTAACATTGCTAAAATCAGTTTCACCAGCGGGGTTAATTCCGGATCTGCGGAATTTGATTCCAGAAAGGTTATCGAGCGTTGCCCTCTTTGCGGTGTGGCTCTTGATGAAAACGGTGTCTGTCCTAAGTGCGGGTACAGGAAGAAATAAGACAGTGTAGGACGGTTGCGGTCGCGGAGAGTGCTGCGTTATGGCCGCTGACGGTGTTCTATAATGTCCTGTGACATCTGTGGGCGGTGTCTTGCGGACGAAGGTAGTCCGTGGTGAATAACTCTTTGTGTCACAGCGTTGTAACGAAAGTGACCCCCTTCAAGCCGGAGGGGGTCACTTTTATTAAGATATTGATCATAAATGTGTCAGATGCCACAACTCGCGTCGTCGAGAGCTTGAGCCGTTCACTTGATTTCTTCGAAGGTGAATTTGTCCCAAGGCAATTCTGCGTCATGGTTCTCGTCCAGTACGGAGGCTACGTGGCAAAGGAGCGGGAATCTGGTCAGGTCGACCTCGCCGCGTTCAGACTTGCGGACCATTGCGGCATAGACTCTGCGGGCCACGACAAGGCTCTCGAGAGTGACCCCGGACAGGATTTTCAATGCCTCATCGTAGGTTTTCCCCTCGCCCAACAATATTCCCACCTTGCGGGTACGGCCTCCATAGATTGTTACATACAGATCCCCTATTCCTATGTTCTCACAGTCCCTGCTCGCACCTTGAATCTCAAGAAGACATCTCATCTCCTTGACCGCCTGGTAGAACGCGCCGGCCTGAGAGTTGAAATGCAATCCTGCCTCCTGCCCGTGATGGCGGTTGACAAGACCTATGCTCATCGCGACGCCGAGGGCGTAGCCGTTTTTGAGGGCCACGGCACTTTCCAGACCTATAATGTCATTAGTCAAAGAGATGTGATAGTAGTCAGTGGACATAGCTTCTTTCATCATTCTGATTGTGACAGAGTCCTTTCCGCAGAAGGCGACCTCCGTCTGGTCGTGATAAACCAGTTCGTACGATGTGCATGGCCCGCCGATTGCGCATATCTCTCTGATGATTCCTCTTTTGGCCAATTCTCTCTCCCAATAGTCCACGTACGAAATCAAAGTCCCGTCCTCCAGATTGATAAGCCCCTTCGTGACCGAAATGACCGGCGTTGACGGCTCAAGTTTCGTAAGTACTTCATTCAGAAACCAATCCACGCCAAAAGAGGAAACTCCGCATATAACGAAGTCAACACCCTTTACCGCTTCCCGCCATTCTTCAAAATAGAAAAATTCCACGCCTTTTGGAAAGTCCCTATCAAACTTAGGGTGCCTGTTGCCCTTTTTGCACGCGTCAATGATCTCTTTGTCAAGAGGTGTGCCGACGAGCCGGACTATGTTTCCGTTCTCAAAAGATGGAAACGCAAGAGCAGAGCCCATCATCCCGGAGCCGATAATTGCGATTTTTCTTTTCATGATTGAAATTGTTTAGTGCCAAATATGTGCGGCAGTTCATTTGCCGCCGTTAAAATAGACATTTTTTTTCAAATACTATCATTAAGCCGAATTAGGCTTGCATTTTCTTGTCCTTTCCGTGAATTATGCCTACATTTATACGTTCCTTACAAATAGCACTATGACTGACAAGAGTATAATTCTGTGCAGATATCGGCCGTTGAAACAGCTTCTGACATTCGATGTGTTCGATGACGGCTTCAACGGGTGGATGGAAATAATGCCTAATTTCTGCAATGGACCGGATTTCGAGCAGAGTCCGAGCATATTGAGCAAGGACCAGTGGATGCCTATGATGCTGTCCACGTCGACCTACCGTTACCCAGGTTCTCACGGATCTATGAGCGGACAGTACAGTCTGAAGGTCTCCACGAGACCGGTTGCCAATCGTTATGAGATGATGCCGGCTCCGGGCAGTATGGCTCACGGCATAAAGCGTATCTCTTTCGTAAGACCGGATGTGCACTATCTTCAGTTCGAGACTTGGTTCGCCTACACTGCCGAGCAGGACAAGTGCGACAACGGTGGCGAACTCCCGGGACTGCACGAGAATTCAATCCGCGCTTTCGGCTTCGGCTTCGACTTGCAGCACGGCGGGAACCGTTACCATTGCGGCACGCGTTATCTCAATTCCGTCAATGGCAAACTCGTCAAAAAATGGCAGTTCGCATATCCATGGGCAAAAGATGACAGGGAATGGGCCTATGACACGGAAGGGGACTGGTGCCGCAAAGGAGTCGACCCTTATTGGTTCGGCAAGCGTTTCCCTGACGGAAGGCATCAGGCTTTCCTGGATGTTCCGGACGGGCATCAGGAACTATGTTACAACGAGACGGACTGCAAGATTAACTGGCAGTACTTCCGCCTGCTTCTTGACGTAAAGGACTGGAAGTATGTGGAGATGCAGTGTCAGGACCGGACTTTTGATCTGGGAGGGCAGCCTATCCACCCTTCCGTGCCATATCACCGTATCGACGGGCTTATGAACCCTCTTTGCTGGGTTGAGAACGACACCAACCGCCGCTCCTTCCTGTACCTTGACAGTGTGATAGTCTCACAAGAATAATTTATTAACTTCCACATAATGAGAATGTTCAATGCCTCGCATCTTGAGGTGAAAAAGTACTTTACAGAAGATTTCCAAACCCAGCCCTACGAAGCGGGATGGGCGTCTGAGGTGATTTTCTTTATTATGGTTGAGGAAATCAGCGGTGAAAAGCCTTGTCTTCAGGCAAGAGTCCAGATCTCCCACGACGGCGTCAACTGGTGCGATGAGGGAACAGTCAGCGACCCCATAACGTCAAAGGGGCTTCACTTCATAAGGGTCAGCCACTTCGGCAATTATCTGCGTCTTGACTGTCGTGTTGCGGGGGAGAGTCCATCGTTCAAACTGAACATACAGATAGCCTGCAAGGAATAAATCATTTATATATATGGTCACACTGGATTACATCGCGCTTTTCATCTATTTTCTCGGTCTCATCGGGGTGAGCCTCATCGTCTCGCGCAGAATCAAGAGTTCTTCAGATATGTTCATAGCGAGCGGGAGTTCGTCCTGGTGGCTTAGCGGAATGTCCACATATATGACCATATTCTCCGCCAGTACTTTTGTGATATGGGGAGGCGTTGCCTTCAAGTCAGGTCTCGTGGCTGTGCTGATTGCCAATCTGGTGGGCATAGCCTGCTTCTTTTCCGGCAAATGGGTTGCCGGAAAATGGCGTAAGATAAAGTTGAAGTCTCCGGGAGAATTCATTAAAATCAGATTCGGCAACAAGACTCTCGATTTCTACTCGATTGTGGGAATGATAGGCAAGGGAGTTCACGCAGCGGTGGCGCTATATGCCGTGTCCGTGATTATGTCCACGATCATATCCCTGCCGGAGGGTAGTCCTTTTGCGGGCGCGGACGGACATCTCGCTGTCAGCTGGGCGGTTATCCTTCTCGGCGCCATTACTCTGATATACACAGTTGCAGGCGGTTTTCTCGCCGTTCTTATGACTGATATGATCCAGTTCGGGGTCCTAATGTCAGTGGCTATATTCCTGATACCTCTTTCCATCCATGCGGTTGGCGGTATTCCGAACTTCATCGCATCAGCTCCAGATAGCTATTTCGTGCCCGTGAGTCAGGATTATCCATGGTTCTGGCTTCTGCTGTGGCTCTGCCTCAACACCTTTCAGATGGGTGGTGACTGGCCTTATGTCCAGAGA
>JBAYFJ010000060.1:0-12100 GCA_041667245.1 Bacteroidales bacterium
AGAGTGTATGCGGAAAAAGATCATCAGGACTGGACTAAAGTTATCAATTATTGCAAGCAAGTAGAGGGAATGGGCTTCACTCTGGAGCCGAAATACGGGGATCTTTGGGGCTACGATGACACCGATGCGAAAAGGAACTCGGTAGAGTCCATCTGCGAGATAACCTGGTCCAGGACTTCAGGGAACTGGTATTGGATGATGTTCCACAGAAATGCCTACAATCCTGACGACAGTTTCACGTGGACAAAATGGATCACTCCTTCCAGAAGTCTGATAGCTGCTTATGATGCCGAGGGGGACACACAGAGGAAGAATGCGTCCATCGCCACTGACGCCTGCTCTTGGAGCCATTATTACCCCGGAGCCGAGTACAAGTTTATGCACAAGGTGCCTACGAATGCTTCCAGTTGGATTATGATGCGTCTCGGAGAAATCTACCTGCTTCACGCCGAGGCTCTTGCAATGACCAACCAGCTAAGCGAGGCTGCGGCTTATGTCAACAAAGTCAGAAACAGAGCGGGACTTAAGGATCTTCCTTCCAGTGCTTCCGCAAGTCAGAGCGCGATGCTTGACGCTGTGCTGAACGAAAGGAGACTCGAGCTTTCTTTTGAGGGTTTCCGTTTCTTCGACCTCGTCCGCCACGACAAAGCGAAAGAAGTTCACGATGCGATGTACGCTCAGGATTCGTACTGGCAGCAGAGGACTCCTCTGACGGACAACACTATTCTAATGCCTGTGCCTCAGGTAGATATGGACGAGAACCCGAGTCTCACACAGAATGAGGGATATTAAAATTATGAGTAAGACTAAATTATTTTTATTGTCTATATTGGCGTGCTGCGTCTCCTGCTCCTGTCAGTCGGGAGAATCGGACGATCCGACTCCTGACAATCCGGGGACGGGTGGCGGCACTGAGGAAATAACCGAAGGCGCCGTCGCCTACGTCACAACGGCGGCGAAGACCAAACTGTTTGCTTCCGAGAAAGTGGCTTTCGGAAAGACAGCAACGATGTCTCCTTATGCGGTGCGTTTCACCGATGACACCTATCAGACCATTGACGGTTTCGGAGCCGCAATCACTGTCTCTTCCTGCTACAATCTGATGAAGATGAGCAAAGAGACAAGGACTGCCTTTCTTAAAGGCATATTCGATCCGACCGACGGAATAGGCTCAAGCCTTATCAGGGTCTGCATCGGAGGCTCCGACTTCTCGATAGACCGTTACACTTGGTGCGACACTGAAGGAATGGAGAATTTCGCTATTCCAGAGAAGGACAGGACGTACCTAATTCCTGTTCTGAAAGAGATTTACGCAATCAATCCGGACGTGAAGATCATAGGTTCCCCTTGGACTGCCCCGAGATGGATGAAAAGGGAAGCCAACGGCACAGGGGACTGGTACAGCTGGACAGGAGGCACTCTGAAAGAGTCTTGCTATGACGATTACGCAGAGTATTTCGTGAAGTGGATTCAGTTTATGGAGTCGCAAGGCTTCAAAGTCTATGCGCTCACTCCTCAGAATGAGCCGCTGAACGCGGGCAACAGTATGTCAATGCTGATGTACTGGGAAGTCGCTCGAGATTTCATCAAGACCGCCCTCGGCCCCGCTTTGCAGAAAGCCGGTCTGAGCACTAAGATTCTGATCTTTGACCATAATTACAACTACGACTCGATCTCGTCTCAGAAGGATTATCCGCTGAACATCTACAAAGACGCGGATGCCTCGAAGTACATAGCCGGTTCAGCTTGGCACAATTACGGTGGCTCCGTCTCTGAGCTCAAGCACATTCAGCAGGATGCCGCGGAAAAGGACATATTCTTCACCGAGGCTTCCATAGGAACGTGGAACTACAATTTCGCCGACTGCCTTCTGAACGATATGAGGGACATTTTCCTCGGCACTATGACATACGGCGGCAAAGGAGTCACTCTCTGGAATCTGATGCTGGACGAGAACAAAGGCCCTTACACCGATGAGTCAGGCTCCTGCAAGACTTGCTACGGCGCGGTCACCATAGCTTCGTCCAACTACACTACCCTCGACTACTACAGTCAGTACTATGACATAGCCCATTGCTCAAAAGTGATCCGCCCCGGGGCGGTCAGGATAGGAACCAAGGGCTACGAGCTTTCAGGAATCACTTATCAGGCATTCAAGAACACCGACGGCTCTTACGGCGTCGTGATTCTGAACGAGAACGGCGCTTCTCAGCAACTGGTCTTCGTTTCCGAAGATCATTCTGTCAAGTACACAGTGCCTGCCAAGTCTATAGTGTCTCTGAAGTGGAATGATAAATCTTAATGTAAATATGAAAAAGTCAATTATATTTTTAGCTGTTTCAGCCGCTTTGCTGTGGGGATGCAATGATGACAGTATGGATGTCAAGTTCACGCAGAAAGGCCCTCAGATGGAGATTCTGTCCTGCGACGAAACGGCGTTTATGGGGGATTCAATTAGGTTTTCAGTTAGTCTAAACGATGATTTCCCTCTTTCAACTCTTAAGGCTGATCTTTATTATGACGAGACTGGCGTCAGTAACGTCACCATCAGAACTAAAGAAGACGGAACCTATTCCGCCGCTATCAGTTCTCCTATTTTCGCGGACATTTCCGATGGCACGGCGTCTCTGATCTTCACAGCCCAGAACACCGGGTTGGGGATTACTAAGGACACTGTGGAAGTGGCGGTGTCACGGCCTGACTGCGAGTATCTGACACTGGTGCTTGAGGGCAAGGAGTACAAGATGACTAAAGTCGGGGACTACCTGTACGAGGTGACCGGGAATTTCCCGGCAGCCGCCTCGGCTCTGATCAAGACTCCTTCTCTCGATGCTTCCGGCCACGTCGTGACTTTCGGTTGGGACGGCAGTTCGGCTCTCAAGGTCGGCTCCTCTGTTAAGATTCCATTCTCCGCCGCCAAGGCCGGAGTCTACAAAATCTCCGTAGACCTGAAGACTTTGACAGCAGCGCCTTTCGGGACTATAACCTGCAATGTGAGCGAAGCTTCCAAAACCGAAGTCCTGAATCTGCTTCAGGGGACCACTGTAGCTTTCCCTAACATCGCTGACATCACCGACTGGAACATGGACTACGATTTCTTCAAGGTGAATGAGGACAACACAATCACATTCAAGCCAATCGACGGTCTTTACAAGTTTACGGCCGATTTCGACAAGTCGTTCATCAAGGTTGAGGCAATGGCTGACGCGGACAATTATTCTTCCTTCGACAGCGGGAGCGCGGAAGGAGCGATCTGGGTAATCGGCGGCAATTTCGGCAAGCCTAAGATAGGGGATTCTTGGAACACCGACACAGGGGCATATTGTCTTTCTGAAATCAGCGACAAGGTCTACCAACTGACCTTGACCGCAGGTGAGTCACTGGGCGTTTCAGGCTATTCCATCAAATTCTTCCATCAGAAAGGATGGGGAGGGGAATTCGGATCTTTCGCCACGGTCAACGGGGCCGGATTGATCAAAGTTACGAATTCAGGCAACGTAGAGCCTGCGGAAGACGTCAAACTTGATCTCGGACAGGCTTACACTTTCACTATTGACGTGACAAAGGGATTCGGCGCGGCTTCTCTGTCCATCGTCAAGACAGACATTCCGGTGTCTTCTCTTGACATTCACGTGAACGGAGTCAAGGCGGCCAGAGTCTCTTCGACGCACTACCAGGTTCAATCTATTGACATAGAGAAGGGTCAGGCTCTCAATATTGAGGGCGTTACGGATCTGACGTCTTGGTTCCTCGATCCTGATTACCTCTATATTGACGGAAGTTCGCTCAAGTTCAACGCGGTGAGCGGCAAATTCGCCATCGACCTTTATCTTGACGGCGGTTACGCCACATTCAGAAGGTTGAAATCTAACGGCGAGGAGGCAACCATTGACGAGGGCGCCTTGTGGATGATGGCTTGGGGACTTGCCAACCCTACTATGAAGGACGGTCAGCTTGCCTTCAACCCGGGTGCGGCGTTCTGTCTTGCCGAAATCAAGCCGATGGTGTTCCAGTTCACGGGAATCGCGGTTGAGGAAACGGATGCGACCACAGTGGGCGGAAGAATCCGTTACGACTATCTGTCATTCAAGTACTTCGGTCAGGACGGCTGGGGCAGAGAGTGCGGTAAGATCATAGACGAGAAAGTGGCTAACACCGTGAAACTCACCAATTTGGCGGCAACGTATCTGAATGTGTCGGATTCTCATAACATAGAGCTTAAAGACGCAGTCGGCCAACCGCTTGAGAAAGGAGCGACCTACGTCCTCACCATTGACTTGTCCAAGACAGCGACTGACAAAATCGAGGTCATTGATTTGATTAAGAAATAACGGACGTCTATAGTATTCCATTTGTCCGGCCTTCGTCTTGAAAGGGCCGGACTTTTTTTGTATCTTTGTAATAGTTATGTCAAAGGGTTTGTTCTGGCTTCCGCTATTAGTCTTTCTTTGCTGCAGTTGCGGCAAGGAGACAGATGCGTATGTTAAAGAACTGGATGACGCGCTAAGAGAGAGAAACTCTTATGAGAGGCTTCTCAACGGAAGGATATCGGTCATAAGGTCTTTGTACATAGATCAGAGGGATCCGGGTGCTCTTTACAAAATCAACAGGCAGATGGCTGATGCTTACGCTTCTTATAGCCTTGATTCCACTGTCAAGTACCTGAACAAAAATCTGATTCTTGCGGATTCCCTTTCCGACAGGCATAAAATCGTAGAGACCGAGCTGCTGCTCGCAAGCGAGTACAACACGGCCGGCTATAATGTTGAGGCCTCAGACATACTTCAGAAGTACGGCTCGTCATTGATTCCTGATGACTTGAAACTTGCCTATTTCACTGTCTGTCATTCACTTGCGGGAGAGACGATGGCTTTCACCAACAGTAACGAGGTCTTCATTGAAAGAATGGCTCAAAGAGACAATTACAGAGATTCGTTGTTCACATTGCTGCCGTTCCAGTCGTTCCAATGGCTTGATCTTAAGCGGGAGGCGGCGGAACAGAGCCACGACACCGAGGCGGCAAGGAATTATGCTTGGGGAATGGTTCAGATGTCTCCGGAGAACACGCACGACTATGCAAAATCGTGTTTCTTCTATCAGTTTTATCTTTCGGACCAGAACGGTGCTCCTGAGAGGATTAAGTGGCTTTGCAAGTCGGCGATTGCGGACATCAAATGCGTGACGAAGGATTATGCGGCTCTGAACACTCTTGCGATGATGCTTTTCGAGAACGGGGACATAGAGAGATCCTTCAAATATGCTGCGGATTACTGTATGCCCGATGCCTTGGTTTTCAACGGGAAGCTCAGGCCATGGCAGATTTCCCAGTTTTTCCCGAAGATAGAGAAGGCTTACAGGCAGAGGCGTCAGGCTCAGACAAATGCCACCAGAGTGCTGATCTGTGTGATTGCGTGCGCATTGGTGATTATGATTCTGATGACTTATATGATCATCAGACATCAAAGGAGTCTTGTGAGGGTGAACGGCAAACTTCAGGCGGTCAACGCTCAGTTTCTGGAGGCGAACAAGGTGAAGCAGGAGTACATCGCCCTTTTTCTTAGCCGGCTTTCCGAGAACATCAACACAACAAGACTTTACAAGAATCACGTTCTCAAGTACATACGAAGGGGGAATGACAAGTATCTGATTGACGAGATCGAGAGTCTGCCTCCGATTGATGATGACATTCAGCAGTTCTACAAGATGTTCGACGAGACTTTCGTAAATCTGTATCCGGGTTTTGTCAGCAAATTCAACACTCTTCTTCTGGACGGTGAGAAGATCACTCCGAGGGAAGGTGAGATTTTGTCGCCTGAATTAAGGATATATGCGCTGATTAAGCTGGGAATCAGCGATTCGAGCAAAATTGCCAGTCTTCTTCATTATTCCGCCAACACTATTTACAATTACCGCTCGAAGACCAAGAACAAGGCCAAGGGCGATCGGGACAAGTTCGATTCCTTCGTCCGTTCTATAGAATAGTTTTCCACAGGATGGAAGGGTCGCGGCGCCACCAGGTCATTTGGCGCTTGGCGTAATGCCTGGTGTTCAGTTTGATCAGAGACACTGCCTCGTCAAGGGAACACTGCCCGTCGAAATACGAGAACAATTCTCTGTAACCCACGGTCTGCATTGCGGTATATTCCCGATATGGCAGCAGGCTTTTCGCCTCTTCGAGAAGGCCTTCTTCCATCATTATGTCGACTCTCTTGTTGATACGTGAGTACAATTCCTCTCTCGGCCGGGTCAGTCCTATTTTCTCAATGGCAAAATCCCTACGGGCTTTCCGGCCTTTCTTAAAGGAGGAAAAAGGCTTTCCTGACACTATGCAGGCCTCAAGGGCTCGCACGACCCTCTGTCCGTTGGACAATTCGATTGAGGCGAAAGTTTCCGGGTCAAGGCGCTTAAGGTCCGGCCACAGAGACTCGACTCCTTCCGAGGAAAGTTTAGCCATCAGAGAAGCTCTCAAGGAGGAATCGCCCTGAGGCACATCGTCAAGTCCGTTGCAGATGGCGTCAATGTAGAAGCAGGAGCCTCCTGTAATCACCAGCGTCTCGTGGCCATGAGCGAACAGGGACTCGATAAGACTCAGTGCGTCAGTCTCGTATTGTCCTGCCGAGTAAAGCTGAGTGACTGAGTTTGTCTGAATGAAATAATGCCTCACGGATGCAAGCTGGGCCTTGGAAGGAACGGCGGTGCCGATGGACATCTCTTTGAAAATCTGTCTGGAATCGCAAGAAATCACGGGCGAGCCAGCCTCAAGTGCCGCATGTATGCTATAATCAGTTTTCCCGACTGCTGTCGGACCCAAGATGATGACAAGTTTCCTGCCCATAACTGTGCTAAAGGCCCGATTTCGAGACTATAAGGTTAGTTCCTCGGAGCCGTCGTAAATCTCGGTTCCGTCCTCGTCCGGATCCTTTTCGTCTTCGTCTGAATCATCGTCTTCATCATCGTCATCGACGTCATCGTCTTTCCCGCCTTTGCCGATAATCTCGTCATCGGAATGATCTTCCTTTGCGGCCTCCCATTCGGAGTCTCCCGGAACGTGTTTCTGATCGTCAGGCAGATCCTCGAAAGCGATGTAGCCGTTCTCGAACTCAATAGGGTTCGGGCCTTTGATCTCCACCAGAGTCGGTGCCTTTACGGGCATAGTGTCCGGAACCTCACCTTCAAACGTCACGATGACACTCTTTTTGTTCAGGGCATCGTAGAAATAGACGAATGAGGCTATACCTTTTTTCAAGGTTTCGGCAAGAGTGACGGAGTCCACTGTCCCGGAGCCGAGGTCGAAAAGCCCGTAACGGGCCACAACCCCGCCGTCGGCGTTAAGACCTTTGAAAAGTATCAACTGATCCTGGGGAAACTCCATATCAGCCCTCAGATGTTTGTGGAGCGTGTACAAAGTGGTGGAATCATTGACATTGTAAACCCTGGCAAAGCCTTTTATGCCCGGAAGTGAAATTCTGTACCTCAATACCATAACGACAATATTTTGTTATTTCAGAGTTCAAAGTTACAAAATATTTCTATGCGGTTGCAAAATATTATAAAAAACGCTACTTTTGGTTAACCATATCACTATGGACATAAATCAGATTCAAGACACTTACAAAAGCATCTCCGCCCACGCTGAGGGACTTTTTAAGGACAATGGAAGCAGATTCATTGCCCACGCCTTCCCCGTAGAGACAGAAGAAGAGGTGAAAAACATAGTCTCTTCCATCAAGACGGAGTACCACGACGCCCGTCACCACTGCTATGCCTACAGACTCGGACTCAATGGGAAGAAGTTCCGCGCCAATGACGACGGAGAGCCGTCCTCTTCGGCCGGAAGGCCCATTTTGGGCCAGATCGACTCTTTCTCCCTAAGTGACGTGCTGGTGGTGGTGGTGAGATATTTCGGAGGCATAAAACTCGGAATCCCGGGTCTTATAAGAGCGTACAAGACTTCTACGGCCGATGCTCTGTCCAATGCCTCGATAGTGGAAAAAGTGGCCGGGGAGGATTTTGAGGTGAGCTTCGGCTACGACACTATGAATCAGGTTATGAAACTGCTCAAAGACTTGGCTCTGCCGGTCTCCGGGCAGAATTTCGGTCTGGACTGCAAGCTCACCGTTAGGGTCAGGCTCTCTCAGGTTGAGGATTTTGCGGCAAGAGCATCGATGATCGAAGGCTGCCGAGTGACGAATACATCCAAATAAATTTTAATAACAATGTCAAAAAGTCTCATTTCAATCCAGGATTTCTCCAAAGAGGAGATGCTGCATATTCTGGACATCGCAAAAGAATTCGAGCAGAACAGAGAACAGGATTTCCTTCACGGAAAGGTGATTGCGTGCCTGTTCTTCGAGCCGTCCACCAGGACGAGGCTGAGTTTTGAAGCCGCGGTCAACCGACTCGGCGCGAGAGTGATAGGTTTTCCCGATTCTCGCAACACAAGCGTGAGCAAGGGAGAGACGTTGGAAGACACGATCAGAATAGTCTCCAACTATGTGGATATGATTGTGATGAGGCATCCTACGGCAGGAGCCGCAGCGATTGCCGCAAAAGTGGCCTCGGTGCCTGTGGTCAACGCCGGAGACGGAGCCAATCAGCACCCGTCGCAGACTTTGCTGGACCTGTACGCCATTCAGAAGACTCAAGGGCGTCTTGACGGGCTCTCCATTAATATGGTCGGGGATTTGAAATACGGCAGAACCGTTCATTCTCTGACTGAGGCTATGTCGTTGTTCAATCCCAATTTCATCTACACCGCTCCGGATGAGCTCAAGCTTCCGGACGAATACATCAAGTTCCTCAATGATAAAGGCCTGTCCTACACTCAGACATCGAGTCTGGAGGATCACATCAACGACTGTGACATATTGTATATGACCAGGATCCAGCAGGAACGCTTCCCGAGCAAGGAGGAGTATGACAAGGTCAAGGATGTGTACCGTCTCAACGCTTCGATGCTGACGGGAGTTAAAAAGAATATGAAGATTCTGCATCCTCTCCCTCGTATCAACGAGATTGCGACGGATGTTGACGAGACTCCTTACGCCTATTATTTCAAGCAGGCCGGAGGCGGGATGTACGTAAGAATGGCCATAATCTCCTATCTTTTGGGATATAGGTAACAATCTGTAAGTTGAATTAGGATTATTAAGAATAAATTATTATCTTTAGTGCTGAATTCCGAACGAATCGAAATTTCAGTTAAACATTCAGTTAAAAATCGATATGAGTAAAGTTCACGTGTTCAACGCTGGTCCGTGCATATTGCCGCAGCAAGCAATCGACAATTCCGTTGAGGCTTTGAAAAACTTCAAGGGTACAGGTATTTCCGTCCTCTCCGTCTCTCACAGATCGAAAGAGTGGGGAGAAGTTATGGACGAGGTCCGTGCAAATTGGAAAGAATTGCTCCATATCCCCGACACTCACGAAATCGTGTTCCTCGGAGGCGGCGCAAGTCTGCAATTCCTCTATGTGGCTATGAATTTTCTTGAGCACAAAGCGGCCTATCTTGAAACGGGAGTCTGGGCGAAGAAAGCTTTGAAAGAGGCTCAGGGCATCGGAGACGCTTACGCTATCGCAAGCTCGGCCGACAAGAACTATACCTACATTCCTAAGGGATATGAGATTCCTTCTGATTTGGACTATTTCCACATCACCACCAACAACACAATCTACGGTACTGAGATCAGGCGCGATATGGATTGTCCCGTTCCTCTTATCGCCGATATGTCTTCCGACATTCTCAGCAGAAGAGTGGACGTGAGCAAATATGCGATGATCTACGGAGGCGCCCAGAAGAACGCGGGTCCTGCGGGGGTCGTCTTCTCAATAATCCGCAAGGACGCTCTCGGCAAAGTCAGCCGTTACATCCCGACTATGCTCGACTATCGTACCCACATTGACAAAGAATCAATGTTCAACACGCCTCCTGTGTTCTCAATTTTCGTTATGAACGAGACTCTCAAATGGCTTAAGGGCATAGGCGGCATCGATGCCATTCATAAGATTGACGAACAGAAGGCCGCGATGCTGTACGATGAGATTGATCGCAACTCTTTGTTCACCGGGACTGCCGTCAAGGAAGATCGTTCCATAATGAACGTCTGCTTTGTGATGGCTCCGGGCAGAGAGGCGCTTCAGGACGAGTTCTTCGATTTCGCCAAAGGAAAAGGGATGGTCGGAATCAAGGGGCACCGTTCAGTCGGAGGTTTCAGAGCTTCTCTGTACAACGCTTGCACTATCGAGGATGTGAAGGCTCTCACAGATGCGATGAAGGAATTTGAAACAATGAAAAAGTAACACCTATTTATTATGAAGATACTGATAGCTACTCAAAAGCCGTTCGCACCGGTCGCTGTGAATGGGATAAAGGAAATACTCACAAAGTCGGGACACCAAGTCGAAGTGCTTGAGAAATATGAAGGTGAGGACCGGCTGATTGCGGCTGCCGCCGATTTCGATGCGATGATTATACGCTCGGACAAAGTCACCCCTGCCGTTCTTGACGCTGCCAAGAATCTTAAAATCGTTGTAAGAGCGGGAGCGGGATTCGACAATGTGGATCTGGATGCCGCTACGGCGCACAAGGTTGTGGTGATGAACACCCCTGGGCAGAATTCCAACGCTGTGGCTGAGCTGGCCATAGCTATGATGATATTTATGAGCAGGAATCAGTTCACTCCGGTTGCAGGCGGTGAGATTATGGGCAAGAAGCTTGGAATACAGGCTTTCGGGCACGTCGGAAGACTTGTCGGAGAAAAAGCCAAGGCTCTCGGAATGGACGTCTATGCGACTGATCCTTTCATTTCGGCAGACAAAATTCGAGAGGGAGGAGCGGAACCTGTGGACACCGTGGCCAAGTTGTACTCTGAATGCGACTTCGTGTCGGTGCACATTCCCGCAACTCCTGAGACCATCAACTCCATAAATTTCGATCTTATAACCAAGATGCCTAAGGGTGCGACGCTTGTGAACACGGCTCGCAAGGAAGTGATTGACGAGGCCGGGCTTGAGAAGGCTCTGGAAGCCAGAGAGGATCTTAAATATGTCACCGATGTGGCTCCGAGCAACATAGAGATTCTGAAAGAGAAATTCGGGCTTAGGGTGTTCGCCACTCCTAAGAAGATGGGGGCTCAGACAAAAGAGGCCAACATCAACGCCGGGCTTGCGGCTGCGAGACAGATTGTCGGATTCTTCGAGACAGGGTGCACGAAATTCCAAGTCAACAAATAAAGATATGGTAAGAGTAAGACCTTTCGCGGCGGTAAGGCCGCCCAAAAGCATTGTAAGAGAAGTTGCTGCCCCGCCTTATGACGTGGTCAATTCCGAGGAGGCTCAGAAAATGGCTGGAGAAAAATCTCTTCTGCACATCACCAAACCGGAGATAGACTTCAACCCAATCCTTCCTGATCACGACCAAAGGGTTTACGATGAGGCCGTGAGGAATTTCAAGGATTGGCAGAGCAGAGGATGGCTTGTACAGGACGGGAAACCGTGCTACTATGTCTATTCCCAGACTATGGAGGGAAGAACACAGTACGGACTTGTGCTCTGCGCGGACACGGATGACTATGCCACCGGAAAGATCAAGAAGCACGAACTCACGAGAAAGGACAAGGAGGACGACCGTATGATCCACGTGAAGATTCAGGACGCCAACATAGAGCCTGTCTTTTTCGCATACAAGGACAATGAGGAGCTGAATTCCATTATGGCGAATGTGGTCTCCGGGACTCCTGAGTACGATTTCGTCGCAGAGGATGGTTTCGGTCACAAGTTCTGGGTAATCGATGACCGGAAGACCATAGACAGAATCACAGAGATTTTCGGAAATCAGGTGGATGCTTTTTACGTCGCTGACGGACATCATCGCACGGCTGCCGCCGCCAGGGTTGGGGCCGAGAAGAAAGCCGCCAATCCGCATCATACCGGCAATGAGGAATATAATTTCTTTATGGCGGTATGCTTCCCTGAGAGTCAGCTAAAGATTATGGACTACAATCGCGTCGTGAAAGATCTCAACGGTCTGTCTCAAGAGCAGTTGATTGAGGCGCTCGGCAAGGATTTCACTGTCAGACAGATGCCTGGCAAGACTCCGTAT
>JBAYFJ010000061.1:0-11897 GCA_041667245.1 Bacteroidales bacterium
ATGACAGTCACATCCGAAGAAGGACAAAGCGGGGTGCAAACACCCTCTGTTTTGCACCCGGGTCACTGATTTTTCATCCGCCGGGGTGCAAATACCCCCCCCTGTTTTGCACCCCGATGACCGAATATTCCACACTCAAGTGTTATCAATACTTGGGATACATTTTTTAAAAGGAGCCTTTGGCTTTTGACAAAAGTCTGCATCAGCCGACCGAGGTCGAATGATAGCGCATACCCTTGGGTGCGGCCAGCGTCCCCCCCCCCACGAAGATGTTCCAAACTAATCACCTGCGAAATGTCATACAATAGTCAATTGCGAAAGTTGTGCTACTTTGTGACAATGCCGAAGGTCAGATTGACGCCGCCGAAACGGCCTGAGACATTGTTGAACTTCTCGAAGTATTTTCTTGAGAGCTGTCCTCGCCATACTATGTCGTCACGGACATTCAACGGGATAGAGATGTCGAAGCCGTAGGAACGGGACTTGATCTTGACCGTGGCCGAGCAGGCCCACTTGGTCTGGACACCGCCGTCATCCTCGTTGATCATAAAGGCGCAACTTTCCAACTGACTGGTCCAGTCAGAGACAAGCACTACGTTCAAAGGGACGTCCACGCCTCGGCGATTGCGCCTCACTACTACCATTAGGTCCGTGACCGCAGGGGTAAATAGCTTCAGCTCGGCCTCTGTGCTGGCGGTGAAATCCTCGACTGAGCCGCATTTGATGAAGAATTCGGAGGCCCCTGCAAACCATGAATCGTAGTTGCGGTTCATTTTCAGGGACTTGAGCACGAGCATAATCAGGGGATCCTCGGAGTTAGGTTCGGACGAAAGGCCTTCCGGGCCATTCTGAGAACCCACAATAGAAAAACAGCCCGGGCAAGAAAGACCGCCCGAGCCGGAAACGGAGTCACGGCAAGAAAGACAGCCCGAGCCGGAAACGGAGCCGGAGCAGGCAAGTGAGCATGGGAGGGAGAGATCGTTTACGACAAGGCTACCGCCTCCGGTGCCCCAGGACGGGTTCTCTCTGCGCAGCATCTCAATGGTGGGATGACCGCTGTCATCATTCCTGTTCACGACCCATACAGGCCTTTCGGCAGCCACGCTCTCGTCAACCACAATCTCCTGCACCGCCCTTTCGCCCTGTTCAGACACGGTGATTTTGTAGCCCAAATTAGTCTGAGAGCCGTCACCCGGGTCAAAAGTCACAATCGGAAGCGAACTCCCGTCCCAAGTCTCGGAATAAGGCCAGTAAATCTGCACATCCGACTCTGACAACGCCCCAACATACTCCTCAACGGCCTCCAAATCAGTCTCCCCCGCCTTGGTAAGATACTTTTTGGATAGATAATCCCTAATCAAACTCATCATAGGACGCTCATAACTCTTTCCCGCCTTAGTCTCTGAATCCCCCACACCGCAACCGGGGCAAGAAAGAAGCCTCTCCATAGTGTACTCCTGATCATAACCGTTGCCGAGCGAAGAATTGACGGCATCATTGACCTCGGCAACCTGCTCCGCGCCAACAGGCAACTCCGAAATCATCTCGGCTACATCCGAAAGAAGCACAATCTCCGGATCCCCTCCTTTGTGCTTCTCAATGTCATCATCCACTTCCTCACAACCTGCGAAAAGGGACGTCAAACAAATCATCACAGCGCATAATGGCGTAACACAGATCACAACCGCAAAAAAACCTAAAAATCTTTTCATACTCATACCTCCCTGTTTTTTTGTGACGCCGCCTAAAGGCAAACGTCTTGACAATAATTGCGGTACAAATAGAATAATAAAAATCCGTTGAATTTCAAATTCAGCGGATTTGTTTTGATAAAAGTTGCAACTTGCTTATTTAGAGTAGATTATATAGCGATTTTTGTCGAAAAAATCTTTCATAATGTCGCTTTGGGAAAAGCCCTCGGACTTGAAAACCTCCTTAGTGTCAGGGCCTAACGACTCGTTGATCTCAGTAAGCCCTTTTCCGCCTTCGGCGAGAAAACGCTTAGACCACAATGCGATTGCTCTATAGAAAAGAAGAGGATCGTCATCAGGAACGAACAAAGCAAGCTGGGGCTCGTACTCAAGAACGTTCTTCCGCATAGTCTCCTTCTCAGAACTCTTGATGTAAGGAGGATTGCTCAGAATCAGATCGAACTCCCCATAATCAAAGGCCTGCTCAGCGTCCAGAACGTCAGCCTTTACAAAGATCGGGGCGAAACCTTCCTTCTCCTTGATGAGATCCGCAAAATCCTGACCCTTGGCAATGTTCAGGGCATCATCGCTGATGTCCACACCCACAACCTTTGCCCCTGGGATGGACAAAGCCATAGTCCAGGCGATGTTGCCAGAACCGGTGCACAGATCAAGAATCCTCACAGGCTCGGCGCTCTTGCCGTAAGCAGTCCTCATCCTCTGAACCTGTCTGCCCGTCTTGATGGCCTGCTTGCAGAGAAACTCAGTCTCGGGACGCGGAATGAGCACAGAACTGTCCACTTTGAATTTGAATCCGCAGAAATCCATAGTCCCGATCACGTATTGGACCGGCTCTCCTTTGACAAGCCTTGCCACGTCAGCTTCGAGACCGGCGAGGCGATCCGAAGGAATCTCGTAAGAAGGCTCAACTATAGGTGTGTAACTTTTTGTTCCTATTCTCGCCTCAAGAAGCATCAGGATTATTGATTTGGCCTCGGCTTCCGGATACAGTTCTTTGAGAGCGGCGACATTTGTTTTAATAAATTCGGCTAGTAGCATTATTTACTGTTTTCGATAATAGTAGAAAGAAAATCCGTTATGTCCAGTCCCGCGGTGCGCACCATCTTAGGCACGAGCGAAGCGCTGGTCATTCCCGGTATTGTGTTGACTTCAAGGAAGTAAAGTCCGTCCTCGGCGAGAATGTAGTCAACCCTGACCACTCCCGCGCATCCGAGATGTGAATATATCTTCTTAGTCACTTCCTGAATGTCTGAAGTGAGATCAGTCACAATAGGCGCCGGACAAAGCTCGCGACTATGTCCGTTGTACTTGGCGTCATAGTCGAAATAGTCGTTCTCCGTCACGATCTCGATCACCGGCAGAGCCTGAAGCTCCGTTCCGTTGAAGAATGCCGCACAAGTGAACTCCCTGCCCAAGATTGCCTTTTCGATGATCTCAGTGTCTCCCTCAGGCAAAGCGAACTTCAGAGCCTCAGGCAAGTCCTCTCTCTTGGACACCTTGGTGATTCCGAAACTGGAGCCGCCCGAAGTAGGCTTCACGAACACCGGAAGACCCAGCTTCTTCACGATCTTGTCCGAAGTCTCGCCCAGATCCATTCCTTTGCGGAAGAAGAAATCAGGAGCGCACTTCACGAAATCCACATCCTTCAGATAGCTTTTGCAGGCATATTTGTCAAAAGTGACTGCGGACACGAAGGCGCTGCAGCTGCTGAAAGGAATGCCGAGCATCTCCAGATAGCCTTGCAGCAGACCATTCTCGCCCGGTCTGCCGTGCTGCATAATGTAGGCATAGTCGAATTTGACTTTCTGACCGTAGACACGCACCGAGAAATCTGTTTTGTCAATCTCCGGTCTTGCTCCCTCAGGGAACGTGACCCTCATCGCGTCACGGTTCTTGAACGCCACGAGATTCCATTTCCCGAAACGGGCGAAAATCTCATAGACATCGTACTTGGTCCCGTCAATTCGGGATGCGGTAAACTCACCGCTGCGGCACGAGACCTCCCACTCAGTGGAATCGCTGCCGTAAATCACAGCTATAGTTTTGTATGTGTTTGCCATAATGTTATTGTAAGAATCTATTCAAAATAGTAATCCTCCTCGGCCTCTTTCTTCACCGTGTCGTCATCCCCTCCGTTGCAGTTGAGATTGACGCTCATCCCCGGCGGAGCGATGAATTTGTCCGACTCCGATATTCCCAAAGTGCCGTCAGCGAGCACCTTTTTCATCCATATACCCCAGATAGGCAGCGCCATATTGGAACCGCTACCCAGAGCCAGAGTCTGGAAATGTACTTGCCGGTCCTCGCATCCGACCCAAACGCCGGCGGTAATTGTCGGAGTGTAGCCCATAAACCATCCGTCAGCATTGTCATTGGTCGTACCCGTCTTTCCGGCTATCTCACCTCTAAGACCATAAGCCCCGCGAAGTCTGTAAGCGGTACCGTTGTTCACGACGCCCTGCATAAGATTTGCCATCAGATAGGCTGTCCTATCCCCAATCGACTCTCTCTTGCGATTGTTGAATTCCGCAATCACGTTACCCTGATTGTCCTCAATCCTTGTCACGCACAAAGGAGAAATGTACTCGCCGCGTGAAGGGAAAGTGTTGTAAGCCGCAACCATCTCATAGACAGACAGATCCGCAGGCCCCACACAAAGAGAAGGCACTTCGTCCAGATGACTGCTGATACCCATCTCGCGCATAACGTCGGCCATAGCCGAAGGGCCGAACTGCTTCATAAGGTAAGCGGATATGTTGTTGGAACTGTGCGTGAGCCCCCATTTGAGGGTCACCGTCTTGCCAATCCACTCGGCCTTGTCCGTACTTCTCGGAGTCCAGGTGTCGTCCCCGACTATGAATGACTGAGGCACGTCAACCACCTTGTCGCAAGGCGTCATACCGGACTGCATTGCCAATGTGTAGAGGAACGGCTTGATCGTCGAACCGACCTGACGCTTCCCCTGACGCACGTTGTCGTACTTGAAATACCTGTAATTCGGGCCTCCCACGTAAGCCTTTATGTGGCCTGAAGAAGGCTCAATTGCCATAAAACCGGCTCTAAGAATCGATTTGTAGTACTTGATGGAATCGTTCGGGGTCATCACAGTGTCAATGTAGCCCTTCCTGTCCCATGAGAAAAGTCTCATCCTGACCGGAACCTTGAAACTCTTCTCGATCTGCTCCATAGTGGCCCCGTCTTTCCTCATCATCCTGTAACGGTCGCTCCAATGTCTCGCCTGCTCCATCACCCTGTCGATGGTGGCCTGATCCACGTCATTGGAGAACGGCTTGTTCTTCTTCCACTTCAGGTCATTGCGGAAACTCTTCTGAAGATTCTTGCCCAGATGCTCCTCGACTGCCTCCTCAGCATACTTCTGCATCTTGTAATTAATAGTGGTGTAAATCCTCAGCCCGTCCTTGTCCAGATCGAACTCGCTTCCGTCCGGTTTCACGTTCTTGTGAATCCAGCCGTAGAGATCGTCCTCAATCCACAAAAGCGAATCCGCGGCGAAATCCTCACGGACGGTGTAGTCCGAACGGCGGGGCTTCTCGGCATACATCACTCGCTTGAGCATATCCCTGAAATAAGGGGCTATGCCTGCGTTATTGTCCTGAACCTGATAGGATAGGGTTATGGGGATAAGGGATATGGAGTCGCACTGTTTGGAAGTGACATAGCCGGCCTTCTTCATCTGACCTATGACGAAATTCCTCCTCTGAAGCGCCTTGTCAGGATTGATTACCGGATTGTACCTCGTCGGCTTGTTGACCATACCGATGAGCATCGCGCTCTCCTCCACTGTCAGATTTTTGGGATCCTTGCCGAAGAAAGTCATCGCGGCGGATCTGATGCCGTAAGCGTTGCTTCCGAAGAAAACCGAGTTCAGGTACATACCCATAATCTCGTCCTTAGTGTAGTCTCTCTCAAGCTTCACCGCAGTGATCCACTCCTTGAGCTTGGTCCATACCATTCGCAGCTGGTATATTCCCGGAATTCTGCTGTTCGCGTCTTTTCGCGGATAGAGAGTCTTTGCGAGCTGTTGGGTGACGGTGCTGCCGCCTCCCTGACTGGAGTTATTGAGAATCAAGGTCTTGAAGAACACCCTGCCCAGACCGATGAAGTCGATTCCGGAATGATTGTAGAACCTGATGTCCTCAGTGGCCACGGCCGCATTGACGAGATTTGGAGAGATCTCGTCGTAACTGACAAAAGTCCTGTTCTCTATGTGAAAGGTGTTCAGAATCTGACCGTCATCCGCCAAGACCTGTGTCGCCAATTTGCTCTCCGGGTTCTCCAACTCCTTGAATGAAGGGATGTCCGCAAAGAGCCAGACAAGGAGAAGCATAAAGACAAAAAGGCAGACAGGAAGCGCCAGAATTATCCAGAACCATTTGATTATTTTCTTTTTAACAGTGTCCGTCATTATTAATTTCGTTTACTACATAGTTTGCAAAATTAACATTAAAATTTGGAAAATTACCTTCTTTCTTCCTTACTTTGCAATTGAAATAAAAAACATTGGGATATGGAGGGGAATCTTGTTATCGTGGAGTCTCCGTCTAAGGCGGTGACTATTCAGAAGTTTCTTGGGAAAGATTATGTGGTGAAACCGAGTTTCGGGCACATCAGAGATCTTCAGGAGAATAAGCTAAGCGTGGACATCGAACACGGCTTCCAGCCGGAGTACGCAGTCCCGGCGGACAAAAAGAAAGTGGTGTCGGAGCTTAAGGGGTTGGCGGCAAAAGCTGACACCGTGTGGCTCGCATCCGATGAGGATAGAGAGGGAGAGGCCATCTCATGGCATCTGTACGAGACTTTGGGACTTTCAAAAAAGGCCACCAGAAGAATCGTCTTTCACGAAATCACCAGAGACGCAATCGTCAACGCAATCGAGAATCCGAGGACTATCGATATGAATCTGGTCAACGCACAGCAGGCGAGACGGGTGCTGGACAGACTTGTGGGTTTCGAACTTTCTCCGGTTCTCTGGAGAAAGATTCAGCCGAGGCTCTCCGCAGGAAGAGTGCAGTCCGTCGCATTGAGACTTGTTGTGGACAGAGAGAAAGAGATTATGGCTTTCAAGCCTGAGGCTTACTACAAAGTGACCGCGGTCTTCCATCCGGAAGGGCTTCCTTCCGCAGTGAAAGTGAACGCGGTGCTTGACACGAAATTCAAAGACAAGGACTCGGCGAGAAAATATCTCGAGGACTGCGTCGGCGCCAAGTTCTCAATTGCATCTATGGAGAAAAAAGAAGGCTCCAGGTATCCCGCGCCGCCTTTCACGACTTCCACACTTCAGCAGGAGGCGGCGAGAAAGCTCCACCTGCCCGTCAGCCAGACGATGAGAATAGCCCAGCAACTCTACGAGCGAGGACTTATCACATACATGAGAACTGACTCGACCAACCTCTCGTCACTTGCTCTGGGGACGGCGAAAAAATTCATAACCGAGAATTTCGGGGCCGAATATGCCAAGACCAGACAGTACAAGACACATTCAAAGGGAGCGCAGGAAGCCCACGAGGCCATCAGACCGACTTTCATCGCCAACACCGCGATTGAGGGAGATGCGAGGGAACAGAAACTCTACAACCTTATTTGGAAAAGAACGGTGGCCTCACAGATGGCCGATGCCAAAGTGCTGAACACTTCCATCAAAGTGTCTTCGGACAAGAGATCGGAAAAGTTCGCCATTCAGGCATCCCAGATTCTGTTTGACGGCTTTCTGAAAGTGTATATGGAAAGCGTGGACGACGCGCCGTCATCCGATGAGCAGGACGTGATTCTGCCTGCGCTGAACGTGGGCGAGGGGATGGAGAACCAGAGCATAGCCGCAGACTGCAAATTCACTCAGGCGCCTTCCAGATATTCAGAAGCAACGCTTGTCAAGAAACTGGAAGAGCTCGGCATCGGAAGACCTTCCACTTACGCTCCGACCATCACGACCCTCACCAAAGGCAGGGGCTACATCGTGAAAGGGGACAAGGAAGGCACGAAGATTCCTGTCACGGACCTGTCTCTCAAAGACGGAATCGTCACCGAGACCAAGACTTCCGAGACCAGCGGAGCGGAAAAAGGCAAACTCATCCCGCAGGAAATAGGAATGATCGTGACCGACTATCTCGTTAAGAACTTCACTCAGATTCTGGACTATGATTTCACGGCCAACGTGGAGAAGGATTTCGACAAGATAGCTGAAGGAGAAGAGGCTTGGAACGAATCCATTGCGGAATTCTACAAACCTTTCCACGCAAAGGTCGAAGAGACTCTGAGCAGCCGAGAGTACGGCAATTCCACAAGAGAACTGGGCAAAGACCCAGACGGTAATCTGATCGTGGCGAAGTTCGGAAAATACGGACCTTTCATTCAGAAAGGAGATGGCGAGACCAAACAGTACGCAAGTATGGAGAAGGGTCAGCTGATTGAGACCATAACCCTTGAGGACGCACTGAAACTCTTCAAGCTGCCGAGAAACGTAGGGAAGTACAAAGACATCGACATCGTCGCAATGAAAGGGCGTTTCGGGCCTTACATCAAGTATGGGGACAGGAATTTCTCTCTGCCTCGCGGGGTTGATCCTCTGAGCGTCACTGCGGAGGAGTGCGGCAACGTGATTGAGACGAATCTGAACAAACCGGCCGTCAACAACGTGATTGCAGACTTCAAAGACAGCGACATCCAGGTGCTGAACGGACGCTACGGGCCATATATCAAACACGCAGGAGGCAATTACAAGATTCCGAAAGGGACTGACGCAGCCACTCTGACCGAGGACGCTTGCAAAGAGATTGTGGAAGGCAGTCAGCCTACCGGCAAGAAGAAAAGAATCGCTAAGAAATGACACTTTCGCGCAAAATGTAACTGAATCTCAAAAAAAATAGTATTTTTGCGGTGTTTTAATTAAAAACTGAAAGTTATGGCAAATTATCAGATTGATCAGACCGATCAGAAAATTCTATCTTATCTGGTCAAGGACGCAAGAATGCCTTTTCTTGAGATTGCAAGAAAATGCGGAGTCTCAGGAGCAGCCATCCACCAAAGGATCAAAAGGCTGGAGCTGAATGACGTCATCACGGGATCCAGACTTCTGGTAAAGCCTCAGGCTTTGGGGCTGAATGTCTGCGCCTTCATTGCCGTCACTCTCTCTCAGGCCAACAAGTATCCTGAGGTGATAGCAGCACTTAAGAAGATTCCGGAAATCGTGGAATGCCATTTCGTGACGGGAAAGACAGCTATTCTCGTGAAGGTGTACTGCTTTGACAACGAGCACCTTATGGAAGTCATCCTGAACAGGCTTCAGAAAATAGAATTCGTACAGTCCACGGACACTATGATCTCTCTGGACGAGGCTTTCGAACGCCAGGTCTGGGTGAAAGGCTACGAGAACACCAAGTACTCTGACACCATACTGACCGAGACGGACTAATCTCCCGTCAGGCCTCGAACATAAGTTTTGCGAAAGCAAGATCTTCCGGCGTGGTAATCTTGACATTGTACCTGTCTCCTTCGATGAACGAGACGGGTATATTCATTTTTGCGGCCACCGAGGAATCGTCAGTGAAGGAGATGTCGTAAGGGGCCGAATAGGCAGTCTTTATGTCCTCGGAAAGGAACATCTGAGGGGTCTGGACACGGTAGACCGCTTCTCTGTCTATGACCTCTGAGCCTGCCTTCTCCAACCTTTGAGAGCCGTCCGGGGCGACAGTCTTTCTCAACGAAATGAGCGTGTCCACGCTCTGTAGAACGGGAACAAGCGCCCTGTGATTCTCCATTGCCGCGAACATATTCCTGATCAACTCTTCGGACACAAGAGGACGGACACCGTCGTGTATCGCAACTATGGCCCCGTCAGGGACTCTCTCAAGGGCGTTTCTCACGGAATGGAAACGAGTTATGCCGCCAGCGACCAGTAACTGAGGGCAATTGAAGCGGGAACACAGGCAATAGTCTTTCCAGTAGCTCAAGTATTTCTCCGGAAGCACCGTGATGACCGTGATGCCGTTGATTGCGGAGGTGAATTTCTCAATGGTCCTGCGAAGCACCGGCTCGCCGCACAAGTCGAGAAACTGCTTGGGAAGATCGGTTCCCATACGGCTTCCGCTTCCGGCCGCCATTACGATTAGAAATAATTTTTTGCTCATTCGTGACAATTTAGGGCAAATCTAAGTTTTTTTTTGTATTTTTACGTGTTTTATTAACAAAGATTTAAAATGGCATTTTCTTTTTTGACACAAGAGCTCGCTATGGACCTCGGAACAGCCAACACTGTCATATTCCAGGATGACAGGATAGCGTTGGATGAGCCGAGCATTGTGGCAATTGACAATAACACAGGCAAACTTATCGCACTTGGGCAGAAGGCGAAACTTATGCACGAAAGGGTGAACCCGGAGATGAGGACCATCCGTCCTCTTCGCGACGGAGTGATCGCTGACTTCAATGCGGCCGAGATGATGATCAGAGGATTCATCAAGCAGGTGAACAGCAAACGCAGGACTCTGTTCGCCCCTAATCTGAAGATTGTCGTCGGCATCCCTTCAGGAAGCACCGAGGTGGAGATCAGAGCCGTCAGAGACTCTTCAGAGCACGCAGGAGGCAGGGACGTGTACCTGATCCACGAGCCGATGGCGGCGGCCCTCGGAATCGGCCTCAACGTGGAGGAGCCTAAGGGCAATATGGTCGTGGACATCGGTGGCGGAACCACCGAGATTGCGGTTATATCCCTCGGCGGCATAGTTCAGCAGGACAGCATCAGAACTGCAGGCGACGTGTTCACCAGCGACATACAGTACTACCTCAAGCAGCAGCACAACATCAAAGTCGGAGAGATCACCGCGGAGAAGATCAAGATCGCCGTCGGTTCCGTCCTTCCGGAGCTTGACGATGAGCCGGAGCCGTTTGTGGTAAGGGGCCCTAATCTGATGACGGCGCACCCTGTGGACGCGACGATCACATATCAGGAAATCGCACATTGCCTCGACAAATCCATCGCCAAGATCGAATCGTCCGTTCTTCACGTTCTGGAGATGACACCTCCTGAGCTCTACTCGGACATCGTGGAAAACGGCATCTATCTTTCGGGCGGAGGCGCTCTCCTGCGAGGGCTTGACAAACGTCTCACCGAGAAAGTCAACATTCCGTTCCACGTGGCGGAGGATCCTCTTCGCGCAGTAGCGAGAGGCACTTGCATCGCATTAAAGAACACTTCGCATTATTCCTTCCTTATGAAATAATGCAGTCCCGGAAAACTACAATCCTCACGATTATCAATGCAGCGATATTCATCATAATGGAAATCGCTGCATTAAATATGCTGGAGCACAACGATTCGCTTCAAGGATTGCACGTTTCCGAATCCATACACGCTCTGATGGCTAAAACTTGGGGCGCATCGCAGGGTGTGAAGCACTATTTCTCCCTCAACAAAGAGAACGCCAGATTAGCGCAGGAGAACTCGGCACTCACGGGGCAGCTTCTGGACTACGAGAACCGATTCGCGCAACTGTCAGCGTCCGTGAAAGATTCGGCTCTGGTCAGGAAATCGGAATTCGTGTATATCCCCGCGACAATAGCGAAAATCAGCATCAACAAACAGCACAACTACATCATAATCGCGAAAGGCTCGAAAGACGGCATCACCAAGAATTCCGGAATTATCACCAAAGACGGTGTGGTCGGAATAGTGGATGCGGTCGGGGACAACTACTCCTATGCCCTCTCGTTTATGAACAGCGAGATCAGCATTAGCTCCAGATTAGGAAAGACCGGGGCTGTGGGACCCCTGGTGTGGGACGGGAAGCACAGCGATGCCGGAGTGCTGAAGGAGATTCCGCTGCAGTACAAGTTCCAACCCGGGGACACTGTGTTCACAAGCGGGTACTCCTCCATATTCCCGGCAGACATTCCTATCGGGATTGTCGGAAAGGCGAAGATTGTGAACGGAGCCACCAACGATATATCTGTCAAGCTGTTACAGAACCTTAAGGATATAAGGTTCGTGACCGTGGTCTCCAACACCGGGAGCAAAGAAATCGAAGGGCTTGAGAATCAAGAAGATAAGGAGGGCGGGAGATGAGCAGACATCGTTTGAATTTCACAGTAAAGTTCCTGCTTCTGATGGTAGCGCAGATCCTAATCTGCAATTACTTCAGACTCACCCCATACATCTGTCTGACCATTATG
>JBAYFJ010000062.1:0-11861 GCA_041667245.1 Bacteroidales bacterium
GGAGAGGCTGAAAGCAGTCCAGTCAGCCATATTTGAAAAGAAATCATCGTAAACGCGGTACTTCTTGGTGAAGAGCCTCTTGAGCAGGATGCCCGCATCTTCATTACAAAGGAACAGCACGTTCTCTCCGGAGGCCTCTGAGGCTATTTTTGTAAAAGACACCTTGTCCAAAATGGATTGTCCTTCCGAAATATGTCTTTTGGATGAATTAATTATGGTTTCTGACGGAGACACTTCCACCAGCAGTTTCTCGTACAACGGGGACGAATCCGTCACAGTGGTCGGGCATACAAAGAAAGCCCCGTGCAGCCCGGACGAATCTGCAAGCGTCGCTGCGGTTCCGGCGGCAAGAGTGTCAGAAGAATTCAAACCAATAATCAGAAGAGGGGTCAATTCCCCGTTGTAATGCATTGAAAGTACTGCCGAGGCTTTTTTCAACGCAGGAAACCGATCCGCCAACGATAGCAACGACTTCATGAAAGGAAGAAACTTTCCTTCAGGAGAAGAAACCAGATAATCACCGAGAACTTTCGTGGAATCCGCAATTATCGCACCCGCATCTTTCAAATCTCTGAAAACCATTAGCGAAGAAGCGTCTGAAGGAATAGCCTGAAGCAGCCCGTATCTTGAAAGAGCCTCAGCCTCAGTCGAAGCATTTGCTTCACCTTTAGCCAAGAAGCGGTCGGAATACAGAAAACTGACAGCGACAGCCACCAAAGCCACCAAAACTAAAAGAGTCACAAGGACTATGACAAGACTTTTTTTGTTCACAAATAATACAGCTAAAAACGGATGCGGTTTAATCCATTGGGGTAAACAATTGTTTATTGTGGTGGAATCCGCATATCGACAGCAAATTTAGCAAAAAAAATCGATATGTGTCAATAACGGTGTTTTAGACCGTAAAATAGGGCAAATGAATCAATTAATCAGCAAGGAAACGGCATTTTCGACCTTTTCGAAGGTGAAAGAAGCCAAGACTCTGTTCATCTTGGATTTAATTTTGTCGTTGCACAGATTCCCGAGAGATCCCTCGTGAGTGTGGCGCAATATTCCGTGGTACTCGAAGGTTCCATTCTGAACAGAAGCGCCCACCTGACGATAGGCATCTCTGAAAGGAACGCCCTTCCCTACCAGATGATTGACTTCCTCCACGGTGAAGGCGAGTCTGTACCTCGGATCTTTCATCACATCCTTGACCACCTCCATATTCGTGACCGCATACGCTACGATGTCCAGACAATCGTCGATTTCCGAGAAAAGCGGGATGAACACTTCCTTGATCAGCTGCATATCCCTGAAATAGCCCGATGGAAGGTTGTCGGTAATCAGCCTTATGGTGTTTGAGGAGCCTTGAATCTTGTTGCAGTGAGCCCTCACCAGCTCGAACACGTCCGGATTCTTTTTGTGAGGCATTATACTGGAACCGGTCGTCAGAGAGTCGGGCAGATGCAGAAAACCGAAATTCTGGCTTGTGTAAAGGCAGCCGTCCACCGCGAGACGTCCAATAGTCTCCGCCACCGAAGAGAGAGCAAAAGAGATTATCCTTTCGGTTTTGCCTCTCCCCATCTGAGCATAGACGACATTGTAGTCAAGATCATCGAAGCCGAGAAGTTTCGTGGTCATCGTCCTGTTCAGAGGAGCGGACGAGCCGTAGCCCGCAGCCGCACCGAGAGGGTTCTGATTGGTAACGTCCCACGCGGCTTTCATCATCAGCATATCGTCTGAAAGGCTTTCGGCATAAGCTCCGAACCAAAGTCCGAAAGAAGAAGGCATAGCCACCTGAAGGTGGGTGTAACCAGGGATGATCACGTCTTTATATTCCTCGCTCTTGCTCTGGAGCTCGTCGAAAAGAGACTTCATCTTGAGAACTGTCTTCTCGATCTCCGCACGTGCGAAGAGCTTCACGTCGACCATTATCTGGTCATTGCGGGAACGCCCCGTGTGGACTTTCTTGCCTATGTCCCCGAGTTTCTCCGTGAGCATAAGCTCAACCTGGGAATGGACATCCTCAACATCGGGATCAATGGAAAAATCACCTGCCTCGGCCTGTTTGTAAAGGAGTTTCAACTCCTTTAGCAGAGCGTCAAGTTCCGCCTTCCGCAGCAGCCCGATGCTTTCCAACATAGTAATGTGGGCCATAGTGCCCATAATGTCATACTTGGCGAGGCTCAAATCCATCTCGCGGTCGTGCCCGACCGTGAACCTGTCTATTAGCTCGTCCTCCTTATAACCTTTGTCCCAAAGTTTCATATCCTTTTCAATTCAAAAATCTTTCAAAGATAATAATTTTTGCTTTAGCGAAACCAAAAAAGAGAGGCGGACGAAAAATCGTCTGCCTCCCCCACTAAAAAAACAACCAATATCTAAAACAACTAACTGAAAAAGTTATTTCTTTTCGGTGATGGTCACTTTAGGGCTCTTGTCAACTTTAAGAGTACCTGCTGCCACGGCATCAATCTGAGCCTTGGACATATACAGGATGTCGTATTTAGCCGCAGAGCCCCAAGACTCGCGTCTTGATTTGAGAGATGTAATCGCAGGACAGCCTGAGACATCGATGCTCTCTAGGTTCTCGTAATACATAACGTACCACGATGTAGACGAAACATCAAGATTCTTGAGCTTGGATCCTGAGATTGCCAGACTGTAAGAGAAGAAGTAACTACCTGAGCCAACGGCGAATGACTCGACCGGGTTGTCTCCAAGCTTAACCTCTTCAAGACGGGACAGCAATTGTACTGTCACGGAAGTGAGATTCGCGCAGTCAGTAAGATCAAGTTTCGTGAGATACGTGCAGTTCTTAACTGAGATAGAAGTCAGTTTAGGGAATGCCGCCATACCGTAGATGCTCTTGATGTTGTTGGAGTAGATTTCCACGGAAGTCGCTGTCATACCGTCACCGACTACCTCTGCTTTCTCAACCCCTTCCTCAGCGATGATGAAGCCCTTTTCTGCGAGAACCTCTCTCAAGCCTGCGTCAGGAATTGTAGCCCAGATAGGGTTAGGATTCTGCTGCTTGATGGAAAAGAAACCAAGTCTCGCGCTTTCCTTCAAGAAACTCAAGGTAAACAGACGGCTTCCCGCGGAAGCATCGGCGTGGACCTTGAGAGTGCTGTGAATCAACCCGTCGGAATCCTTGTCCGTGCCTTTGACAAAAGACTTGTTCTCAATCCAAGTTGGGAAATCGTTCAAAGTGATGTCCACATTGGACCTAATGTCAATAGTTTTGTCCCAAGCCTCAAGACCTGTCAAAATCTTGTCCATCCCCACAACGAAAGCAGTGTCTCTCTGAGCCTGGGTGAACGTAAGTTCAGCAGGAGCGGTGACATCAGCGCCGGAAATGGTCACTTTGGCCACCCTGTCCTTGAACTCTGACGAACGGGATAGCTTGAAGTTAACGACTGTCTTGCCGAAAGCCTCGACCCTCTCACCGACCGTGATCCATTTGTCACCGCCATCGGAGAACTCGTACTTAAGTTCCGAAACATTGGTGTTGAAACTGATTGAGACATCCTCGGCATCGGAAGTGGCCTTGTAGGCAGGGTCTGAAAGCAACTGTACCACAAATGCCTGGGCGCTGGTGACCGTCACTGTCTTTACGGCAGATCCGGTGAACACCTTAAAGACAGCAGTCTTCACCTCACTGGTCCCGTTTGGAGCGACCGTGACAGTCAGTTTGTCGCCGCTCTTCCCTTCCAATGAGGAGAAAGTGAGCCAGTCGCACAATGCGGAGACTCTCCACTCCCCCGAACTCTTCACGCTCAGGTCATAGCTTCCCCCCTCGGGACCGGCCTGAATCGACTCGGAAGACAATTCGATGGAACTGCTCTCTATATCATTATTGTCGTCATTGCAAGCGCTGAAAATCAAGATTCCTGCCGCAAGCATAGCGAATATTCTTAGTAATTTCTTCATATCCTGATTATCTTAATTTTCTTGGAGTAGCCGAGCCCTTCTCGTAGAATTCGGTCATATCTTGAAGACCTACTCCGTACAAGCCCTCGGAAATCGTACTCATTGTGTAAACTTGTTGCTTAATCTTGGAATCATAAATACTACCTGCAAAAGGAGCGAACATCATAAAATAGCCATAGCCCTTGCTCTTGACGTTCTGAGCCTCGGATTTACGATTGCTTCCCGCGCTATAGTCGAGCTGTACGGCAGCACCGGCGCAATCTTTCAATGTCATTCCGCCCACAGGATAAGCCGAACCGCCATAGTCAGGGACAGCTATGTCAATCCATTCCGAAGCCGGAATGCCGTCGATAACACCCACACCGTACATATTGCCGTACAGATAGACTGTTACCTCCTTGTCAGGCATCGCCCTCTTGGTCTCATACATAAGGCGAGCTCCCGGATGACCGTCATAAGAGAAAAGAGGGTTGCTCAGGTCAGGTGCATTGGAATACTCGTCATCAAAATTGACTCCGTCAAGATTGTAAGAGTAGCACATATCGGCCAACTTCTTGGCGAACTGCTGTGCTCCTATCTTGGAAAGTTGTGCCAGACCGGACTCATCGTGGTTGCCGAGAATTCCCATTATGACCTTCACGCCTCTCTTGCGAAGCGGCTGGAGATAGACATCATTGTTGTCCAGAAGATGCTGGATGTTAGGGTTGAAGTAGACATAGACCTCGCCTTTCTGAGCATCATAGTTGATGTTGGCGGCGAAAAGCACTATGTAGTCGAGGAACAGCTCACCTGAGGTTAACTTCAGATTGAGAGTGTTCAATGGGTTGGTGTCATTCGCCTCATAGAAAAGGAAGGTCTTGACAGCGCCATCGCCTTTGAAAGTGTCGGACTCGCCGGCGAGATTCTTCACAAGATAGACGCAGTGAGAGTCTTCAGATGACATAGACACGTCTTTTGCCTTTACGGAAGCCTTTAGAGGAATCACGTAAGTGGTGCCGTTCTCAAGCGTCGTGGTGTCACCCTTGGCGATGGTGAGGTCCAGAGAGTAAGAGACTTTCTCGTCAGGCGCCACAAGAATCTTGCCCTGATTCTGAATCGCGACTCTGTCAGAAGGATAAAGCGCGAATGAAGTTCCGTGCTCTTTGTTGTAGGCCGCAAGATACTCGGCATCGTAAGCCACAGTCACGTCGATTCCCTCTTTAGGGGCGCGGGACACGTTGAAAGCTACGGAAGTGTTATAATCAGATTTCCTGATTTCTATAGGGTTGGACACTTTGTTGGTCTTGCCGTCACGAAGGGTTCCGACAAGCGAAGTGACATTGGCATAAGCATCCTCGTTGGAATAATCAACCTCAACCTCTTTTGTACAAGAGTTGAAAAGAAGACCTGCACACAAAGCAGAAGACAATATGTAATAAATCTTTTTCATAATTAATATATTTTAAGGAAGTGAAACACCTTTCCACATCAAATCTCTGACGGCGGTAATGTTGTTGCCGTTAGGGGAATAATCTTTTATCGATCTTCCGGCGCCCTCATCGAATTTCCAATAAGCGATAAGCCCCGGAGTCTGATGATCTTCCAATTCATAAATATTGCTTGCAATCTCTTCAGGAGTTCTCTGGACACTCCAGATTCTGAGTTCCGAGATGCAGCCGTTCAGCCATCTGGAATCATTCCAAGCCTTTCCGACGTAGCAATTTCCTGTAAGATTGACTGTACCGCTCGCTCTCTTGTCGGAAGCCACGGCCTTACCGTTGGTGTAGATGATACGATCGCCCGTAGTGGCATCCCAAACCACGGCCACGTGTACCCACTCATTGGTAGGGAGGCCCAAATCAGCATTACCTGAAGGGAAATTGCCGTTCGGGTTGACAAGCTGAACCTGATTCTTAGGGAAGCCCGAATCTCCCAGTCTTACGAGGAATGAGCCTTCGATTCCGAAAAGAGTACTCATATTCTCGCCTTTCAAACCACCCACATTGCCGAAGTCCGAGACATTGATGAGAGCTTCGACTGTGATTGACTTGAGACCTGCGACATTGCTCTTCCACGTGATAGGGAAATTGTTCTGGGATATGTCCGCAACCACATTGATGAGCGCGGCTCCTTTGAACACGTAGTAGACAACCGTCTTGGATTCGATTGGATCAAGACCTTTGATGTTCTTCAAAGCCACAGGCATCACGTAAACAATCTGTCTGTCCAGTTTGTTCACGTCCACGAAACTAACAGTGGCGTTGGCTGATTCCACGGAGCCAATCTCAATCGACACCTCAGGATTCTCAATTACGCACATAGTGTCAGGCAGAGCCTTGACACCGGGAGCGTAATACTTCGCCCTGTAAGCGGCGATATAATTGGTGTCCGCCACAAATTTTCCGGTCACTTTTTCCTCAACTTCCAACGCTGTGGAAATGTTAAGAGAACGGGTGACACTCTTGGTGCTGGGCTTAACAAGTATTTCATCATCAGCCTGAGTGGTGTTGATGAACAGCTTGTTGTCAAAATGATGTTTGTCCATAGCCTCCTGCTCTGTCGTGCACCCGACGACCAGAAGAGACGAAACGAATAGACAAGCAACACCGTATTTCAATAATTTCATATTCATTGTGATTAATTAAGTGGTGAAGGATTCATTATGGAAATAGCCTTGTTGATGTTGGGATAGATCCTTGCATCGTCATAATAGTCATTCTGAGAAGCCTCAACCGAAAGTCCGGCCTTGCTGTAGGAAGAAGAAACTTTGTTCACCCAATAGGCTCCGCCCACTATCGCGGTGATAGTGTTGCCGTTGTCATCGGCTTCCGCGAAAAGCCCGTCTTTGTTGGTAAGATCCGTAAGAGACACTGTGGTGACCGCTATGACGAGTTTGTCTGTCGGAGTCTTGGAATTGATAGCGCTCGAAACGTTGAACGAGAACTCATAGTTGTTGGTTGCAGAGACTGCCGAGATGATGACATATTTGGCTTTTGCAAGCACATCCTCATCTATGAGCAGATTCTTTGGCATCCCCTCAAAAAAGAGAAGGGACGACTTGTTGGCGTCAGCCCAGGCCATAAAGTCTTTGAAGAAAGACTCCTGTCGCGCTTTGACGTCTGCCTTCACCGTGTCAACCATACTGTCAGGGCTTTTGCCGTTGTAGACGATGCTGACTCCGTCGAAATTCTTCTCTGAGATCAAAGCCACGTAAGCCTTCACCTTAACATCCATCCAAGCGGTGAATCTTTCGAGCGAATCACCGGGAGCAGTGTAAGTCGGATCATTCTTCGCTTTTTCCTCCTCGGCAGCGACCATATCCTTGTATTCTGTCTCCAGAGACTTGTAATCTACCTGGAACAAAGTCTTTGTGCCTTTGTCGGTCCTGATTTTGGACATCTCGCCGAGTGTCGCGTCATTTATGGTTTCCGGATTGGTCAGAATGACGTAGTCGACACTGTCCGGAAGATTGGCGATGTGCGCGGCCTGGCCCACAGGAGCCTCGGCCTTGTTGTCAAACTTTGCGATCACAACTTTGTGCTCGCTCGTACGGTAGTCTCTCAAACTCTTCAAATAGGCTTTGTAAAGTCCGGGATTCGTCTCCTCCAGAGTGGTGTAGTCCATCTTGATGGACTCGGTCTCGGTCCAGTCCGAGCAAGCGGACATGGTCAGAAGAGCCACACTCGAAAGAGCTAAAGTCTTAAATGTTTTTATTATAGAATTCATATCTTGTGATCTCCTTATTTTTTGCAATCAAACCAAAGATGTGTGGACATCAAATCGCTGCCCTTCAAGTAATTGGAAACAGCCTGATTGATGTTGTCCGCATTGTTCACGTACTCGTCCACAGGATACTTCATACGGCGCGCTCCGTCTGCGGAATTAACTTCGCCATTGCTCTTGTTGCCCGCGTCCGTGGCAGGAATCAGATGAGGATAGCCCGTGCGACGCACGTCAGCCCAAGATTCGTCTCCCAAAAGCCAGTTGGCAATCCATTTCTGAGTGATGATTCTTTCCTGTTTTTGTTCAGTAGTGGCAGCCTCGTCCCAAGCGATGGTGATGTCGGAAATCATCCCGGAGTAAGTGTTTGAGCCTGATGGATCGGTGTAGGTCTGGGGCTTGCTCTCCGCATCAGCAAGATAAGCTGCGACTCCCTTGGCACCTCTTTCATCGAAAGACAACTCTACTCCTTTTTCATAGAAATCCTTAGCAGAGCCTTTCATATCGTAACCGAACACCGCCACGGCCTCAGCCTCAAGGAAAGCGACCTCACTGGCGCGCATCCAGCAGATAGGATCGGATGTGGTGATCTTGACGCCGGAGAATTTGTGTCCGATGGAAGTGTGGTTGGGAATAACTATGCCGTGACGCAAACCGACATAATCAACGCCTTCCCATTCGCTCTTGGTGAAATAAGCGGAGCGACGAGGGTCTTTGTAACCGTTCATATAGGCAATGATGTCAGCCGCCGCGTGAGAGTCGCCAGCATCTGTCGTACAAGCTGTCCCGTCAGCGTGAGCCGGAACTTTGTTGTATTTCACAGCCACGTTGATCGGGTTGCCGTCAGTTCCGAATGTGGTGATCAGAGCGTTGTCTGAATTGGAAGTCATTACCCCAACCTCGTTGCTGACAGCCTCTTCGGCCATTTTCTTGGACAAAGCCGGATCAGCGTAAGAAATACGCATCGCAAGACGAAGTTTCAGAGAATTGGCTAACTTCACCCACTTCTCGGTCACACCGCCATAGACAGGATCGGCCGAAGATGCGAAGTTGTTGGTTCTGTTCTCCGTCAGAACGGTGATTGCGGCGCTTAGTTCCGAGAACATTGTCTCGTAAACCTTCTGCTGAGAATCGTAAGGAACCTCAATCTTCCCGTCATCAGTAATCTGAGAGTAAGGAATAGGACCGTAAGTGTCAGTGACTCTGTGCATCGCGGCAACTTTGATAATGCCGGCCACAGAAAGGATGACAGGATCCTCGGTCACTCTTTTCAACTGTCTGTAGTTGGAATAGATGACAGGGATGATTCTGTCGCTGTACATCAGGACATTGGTCCAGTTGTCAGTAGGATTATAGTTGGATATTGTGTTGGAGAAGCCTGCGTTGGCGTCAGCCATATAGCCTGCCATAGGTCCTCCGAGAAGACACTCGGTGAACTGAGTCGTGTTCACATCCGAAGAGATGACTCCGTTTGCCATACCTGAGAGCGATGCCCTGATGACATAACCGTCACGCTGCATCTCGTCATCGGTAACCCCGTAAGGATCCTGGTTGATCTCTTCGTAATTGCCAATGCAGGAGACCGTCGCAAAGGAAACCGCCGCTATAAGAGTAAGGCTTTTTAATATATTGATTTTCATATTTCCTTAGAATTTAATTCTGATGTTAAAGCCGTAATTACGAGTGCTCGGCATCATAAAGTAATCTATTCCCTGATAATAGTTGTTGCTTGTCGTAGCCACTGACTCAGGGTCGAAAGGCGCTTTGTTGTAGATCATAAACAAGTTGCGTCCCACAAGCTGGATTGTCAGGTCACACACGTTTCCGAGCATTCTGCGAGGGAAAGTGTAACCGAAGGAGGCCTCCTGCAATCTCACGTTGGTTGCGGAATAAGTATAGTACTCAGGGACAGTGTCTCCACCGGCTATTGCCGTGTACCACTTGTTGGCGTCATAACGGTCTGTACCGTTGATAAGCGCTCCGCCCGCATCTCTTGCGTCCGCGGTGGCCTGAGACACTCCGTAATAGTCAAGCATAGCCTGAGTGCGGGAGAACACGATTCCTCCGATACGAGCCGTCACCATAGCACCGAGATTGAAGTTACCGTAATGGAACTCGTTTCTCCAAGCCATATTCGCTTTCGGAAGCACGCTTCCGAGTTTGATGTAGTCGGCAACCTGACTGATGGTCTGGGTAGCGACATTTCCGCTTGCGTCAACATAGATGTTGCCGTAGTTGTCTCTCTTCATTGTAGAGAGGGAGTAAAGGTCTCCCAAAGAGCCGCCTTCTTTCAGAATGTATTTGGCATTGCCGAGACCGCCCATATTCAGGTACTTGATGTTGAGTTTCTCGCCTGTCACAGGGTTCACCGCATTGTCAGCCAATGATTTGATCTCATTGTGGTTAGCGGAGAACGTGTAGTTGCTCTGCCATCCGAAAGCGCCCCAAGTCTTGTCGAATCCCAAAGAGACCTCGACTCCGGTGTTGAGAACGTTTCCTGATTGAATGTAGATCTCCGAATAGCCTGAGCCTGAGGAAATTCCAGGATTAAATGTCTGGTTCTTGGTGTTAGTGTTGTACCAAGATGCGTCCAAACTGAACATTCCGAACATTCTTGCGGAAAGACCGATTTCCCAAGAGTTTGTCTTCTCAGGTTTAAGTTGGTTCATCGGATAGACTGTCTCGGTGACCCAGCTTCCCGCGCTTGAAGACCAAGAGTGGAGAGGGTTTGCAAGGAATCTCGAGAAAGACGAACCGACGGATGCGAATGACGAGCGAACCTTGAGGTACTCAATCTGCTCCGGAAGTTTGAACGCCTCTGAAAGCACGACTGACAGACCCACTGAAGGGTAGAAGAAAGATTTATTCTTGGAACGAGGGCCGGCTAATTGGGAAGGCCAGTCGTTTCTGCCTGTGAGGGAAAGGAAGTAGGTGCTCTTGTAACCCACCTCGGCAGAGGCGTAGACAGACTGTGTCTGCTCTCTGTAACCTGTCTGGCTCTTCTTTAGCTTGCTCTGGCTTAAAGCGAAGACATTGAACACATTAGGAATGTTAGCGGCCTCTGACGGGTCCACGATGCCGTCAGCGATAGGGCCTCTCATCTGGAAATCGTCATACCTCATATCGGTGATTGAGGCGCCGACGTTGGCGTGAAGAGACCAGTCTTTGCCGAAAGTTTTGTTGATGTCAAGCAAAGCGTCGGCATAGACCATATTGTCTTTGGCTTCGTTAAGCTCATAAAGTCCGTTGGTAGACTGCTCTGTGAGCTGAGTGTTAGTCGTGGCATAGGCCTTTTCCTGGTACTTGTTGTAGGAATTGTCGACTCTCACTCTGCCTGAAACCGTCATCCAATCCAGAATCTTGTAAGACAATGCTCCGGAAAGCATATAACGCTGTTTCTTGTTGGTGCGAAGATCTCTGTAATTGATCCAGTAAGGATTCTGCATTGTGATGCCAGCGTCACCTACCGGCCAGTACTGAGTGAAGATTTTTCTGGAGCTGTCCCATCTCTCGTACATTTTGATGTCGGACCAGTCGTTTCCTCTCGGAAAAAGATACGCGCCTACGACAGGGTTGTTGTACACACCCTGGTTGGTAAGATTTCTGTCGTTCTGAAGAATGAGATTTGCGGACACGTCAAGCGTCATTCTGTCTTCCCAGAAATTCGTAGTGTTTCTGAAGGAGAAGTTGTAACGGTTGTAGGCATTGTTGGGTACATTGCCTTGAGAATTGACTGAGGCTCCTGAGAGGTAAGTCTGATTCTTTGCGTTACCGGTTGCGAGCGACACGTTGTTTGTGCTTGTGAAACCTGTTTTGTAGTAATCGTCGGAAGGATTGTAATTTGAGGACTTGACAAGTTTGTTGCCCCAGCTGCGGACAATCGACCCTTCGTTTGAGTTAAGATCCCCTGTTCCGTAAGTGTTCTGGAAAGAAGGGAGCACCAAAGGGTTGAACATCTCTGTGTTGGAGGAGATGGTCACCGAAGTTTTGCCTTCCTGTCCTTTTTTAGTGGTTACCACAATTGCGCCGTTGGCTGCGTCGGAGCCGTAAAGAGCTGCGGCGGCCGCACCTGTGAGGACGGTCATTGATTCGATGTCCTCAGGGTTGATGTCCGCGATGGGATCAGTCGTACCAGTGGAACCGAATTCCGTGCTTGCCTCGCGAGCTGATGTGTACATTGGCACTCCGTCAATGACATACAATGCGTTGGAAGACTTGGAGATGGATTTCTGACCTCTCATCAC
>JBAYFJ010000063.1:0-11647 GCA_041667245.1 Bacteroidales bacterium
CTTCCTCAAGATTGACTTCAACGCTGTCAACTGAACTCGTGGTGATGACTCTGGGATTAGTCTCTCCGTCTTTGAAGATGTACAGAGACATACCCGAAGGCTTGTTGAGAAGATGACTCCAATCGCATCTGACGACAATTCTGGTGTAGTTGACGTAGTAGTATTCCAAGGGTCTGCGGTCGCAACTTGTGAGAAACATCACAAGAGCAAGAACAGACAAGAGTATATGGATTTTATTGTTCGCTTTCATTATTTACCTCCTTTCTTTACTTTGTGATAGAAAAGATAAACGATCGAAGCGTTAAGTTTGACCGGGCCGAGCCAAGTGTAGTTGCCGCTGTTCTGCCAAACAAGATAGTTGTCGTTTTCCATTCCTTCGTAATGACGATATTTAGATCCGATCCAGCCCAATCCGGCTGAGAGTTCGAAACTCCAGTGATCGTTGATGTTCCAAGCATAGCCTCCTTCCGCACTTGCAGTGTAGAATTCGCCCTGATAGCCTTTATGATGAGGTTCGAAATCGTAGTACCCGCCACCGGCGTTGATTCCCGCGAACCATCCGGCAAGGACGCGCTTGTTGGTGCGGTCTCCGAACCAATAACGCCCCGTTCCCTGCCAGAAGAGCATTTCGAATGCTCTTGAATTGTTGTCCCAGACCCACCAAGGGAAAGTGTACTCAAGTCCTATGCTCCAATGGTCTTTGATCGGCACTTCGACTGCGACGTTCAATGCAGTCACGGCGTCATATAGCAAGTTGGTCTTTACTGCAAACAGAGGCTTCCTCGTTATCTGCTCCACAACCGCTACCGGTTCAGGTTCAGGCATCGGTTCAGGGACAGGGGTAGGAGCGATGACGATCGGCTCCGGTTCCGGCTGCGGTTCCGGCTTAGGCTCAGGTTCAGGAGTCGGTTGTCTGAGAGTGTAGTCAACGGTCACTTCCGCTCTTCTCAGTCTCGGGAAGAAATCGGTTACCATCTGCATCCAGACACGACCAAAGTCAAGATTCATCATCTGACGTTTGCGGGAATCCACCACTTTGCCGTTTTTCACTACGACAAGCGGGGTATTTCTCATTATGTTGAGAGCTTTGTCTCTGAAATTCATATCAGAAGCCTCTACAGCCTTGATGGCACCGTCCCAATCCTCACCTATCGAGGTAATGGTGAATAGAGAATCCGGAAGCGGACTCTTCTTCTGAATGATATTGATTATGCTTTCGCCACGTTTCTGTGAGAGTTCCTTATTCTGTGACGCCCTTCCTTCCGGAGACGCTGAGGATAAGATACTTATGCCTTTTATTTCAGCAAGCGGATTGGTGTAGATGCCGTGGACCAAGTCTGAAAGGGAGTCCAGTTTGTGGCCGTTGCCGAGGTAGGTACTGTCCGGCAGGGTGTACATCACTTTGTAATAGACCGTTGTTGAATCCCGCTGCGCTATTGTCTGAGCTTGGAGGGCCGTTTGAAAGAACATCCCTCCGGCGAGAATAACAGCAAGCCGCAAGAGGCAACTGTCAGTCAATTTTGTTTTAAGAAGGTACATATTACATTAAAGATTTGTCTTCATTCGGATCCCACTCAGAAACTGATGAAGAGAATTTTATGACAAACGATGACATACCGACGATGAATGTGTACGTGATTCTCTGGTTGATCGACCAAGTCTTCACGGCCGCAGTGTAGTCTTCTTCATATATAGGTACTGTAATCGTGTTTTCTATCGCCTGGTCCGCGCCGGTCTGCATCGTGTAGGTAACCGTGATAGTCGGATTCAGACTTGAGACGAGGGGCTGCGGCATAAGAATGAGCACCGCGCCGTCACCGGAGGTGATGTCTTTTAGCCTTTGTGCCAAGCGCCGCAAACGGTTTTGCAAGAGGTACTTCGTAAGATTTAGGCTCGGCAAGATCTGACCATTCAAAGGAGGTCTTCCCGTCTTTGTAAGATGGGGTCATCGTGCCTTTGGACAGAATGTTGTTGAACTTTATGGAAGAAATCCTGACGACCGTGTTTGCGTCTTCGGCGTCAACTTTCGCCTTCACGAGCACTTGGGAGAGCAGATGATGAAATTTGAGATTGACGAGTCCGGTCACTCCGGTGTTGGTGTGTTCATAAGTCAGATTCGGGACGAGATCGGAAACCATAAAGTCCACCTGATTCTGTGCTTTGTCTGCTACCTGATAGTTGTACCTGCCCATTCCTCCGTTGCCTTCTGATGTCGGCTTGGAAAGGATGGAGAGGTTGTCGCACGGGTAGTAGGCGAAGAATGACAGTTTGTTTCTTACGGTGTCCGCAGGCCAGTATTTGGTCGGTGAGTAGGTGTACTTTTTCCCGTCGAAGGTAACTTTGAGATTGGAGAAAAAGGACGGATTCAATCCGTCAACGGATGTAATTCTGCTGCCCGTCAGGAAAGAGTAGACGCCGAAAGTGCCGTTTACGGGGATTTTTGTCACTCCCGTGCCGACGAATGTGCTGTCGGCTTTGGTAGGGAGATCGGAGTAGGAGCCGAATGAGAGTCCTTTTGCGAGACCCGCATCGCTCACCGCTTCATTTTTCATACAGGACGTCAGGGCGAACATCGCCATCAAGGTCGCTGTTATCAAAATCTTATTCATTTGATATGTTCGTTTTATTTACTTGGGACCTTGGAGAGCGGTCAGTCTCTCCAAGGCTAATAACTGTACGACCGAAGTAGCTTAATGTGATATTTCCGGACATAGCACAAATTTCCTTTCAGCGACAGTTGCTAGGATTCTAAAAGACAGGGTCTTGGATTTTTTGTAATAGACCTGAGTCAACAGTACCGGACTGAAGAGCGAAAGCTCGATTCAGTCCTTGGGGATAAGTTCGTTTTTTCGTCTATCGGACGAGTAAAATCAATATTCGGCCTTGCCGAATATACACAACAACAAAGTCGCGCGAATTGGGGCATCCGTGCAACAATAACTTCATTTTTAATAAGTACAACTTTCATAATACTGACCTTCATTTGTTAATTCATCCGACCAAGATGAACAAGTGACTTATTTAGTTCGTTTATATCTGATGCAAAAGTAGCGAAAGAATTTCATTTATGCAAACTTTTCTTTCATTATTTTACTTATCCGGCAAATAATCCTTAAGACATTGGCCGTGGTCTTCCGTAATGTCTAACGCATTGACATTCAATATCATAAACAAAGTACCCCCCCTCTTTTCGGGAGGGGGTCAAAGTGACTAATCATCTATCATTCAATGATTTATGTTTCACAAGCCATTGGAGCGGGCTTGAGGATCTACTTGCATGAGGAGGTGGCTGCTTCAAGCTTTTTCATCATTGCGAACATCACCACAGCGGCAATAACACACAATGTCATAAGCAGAGCCCACACGCTCCAGAGAGGCACCTTGTTCCAAAGCAGCGAAGGAATCGAACTGAGATAGTTGCCCGCGGCTGTGGCGGCAAACCAGAATCCCATCATCATACCTTTATATTTAGGAGGAGCAACCTTGGAGACGAAAGAAATTCCCATAGGAGAAAGCAGCAATTCAGCGAAAGTCAGGACGAGATAGGTGGACATCAGTGTTGTGGGAGCCACCAGAGAAGGGCTGACAGTTCCGTTGAGTTCCTTAGGAGACATAAGGCCAAACGATGCCAGAGTCATAATAAGGAAACCGCAGGCTGCCACGAACATCCCCATACCGATCTTGCGAGGCGCCGAAGGCTCTCTGTTCTTCTTAGCAAGTGACGAGAAGATGAGCATTGAGAACGGAGTGAGCGCTACAACGAAAAACGGATTAAACTGCTGGAATTCCTGAGGAAGGATGTTGATGCTGGGAGCCATCGTCTTGTAGATGGTGTAAGCCCCGCCCCAGAGAAGCAAAGTGATCACACCGCAAATTGTCTTTCCTTTAGTGGTCTCTGACTGGAAAGTCGCGAAAAGAGTGTAGATCGAAATCGCTATCAAAGCCAGAATACCGATGCTGAAACCTAACCTCGGCCACCCGGAAACAGCGTTTTGAGTGTAATCGCGCGCAAAGAACGTAAGCGTGGAGCCGTTCTGGTGGAAAGCCATCCAGAAAAATATGACGACTGCAAACACGAAGAACAAAGCGGTCATTCTGCTGCGGGTCTGCTGAGGAGTCAATTCGTCAGTCTTATTAGTCTCGCCTGCAGCATCCTTCTTGGAAGGAAGAGCGTCGGCGGACTTGAACCACGATCTGCATCCGAAATAAATCGCCATTGACACAATCAATGATATGCAGGCCACGCCGAAACCGAGATTATAGGCGGAAGAAAGTTTGTCCAGATAGAAAGAGCAGAAATCGGTCAGACTCATTCCCGGCTGCATTGAAGCGGCGATTCCGGTGAGGACATCAGAATTGGCGGGGCTTATGGAGCCGTCCATAAACTGATGGGCAAGAGCAGGGACACCCGCATTGTACACGAGACCCGCTTTTGCAAGCATCTTGTTGGTAATGGCAGTCGCCGCGGTTGGGGCGAACATCGCGCCAATGTTGATTGCCATATAGAAAAGGCTGAATGCGGCATCTCTCTTACTTGAGTACTTTGGATTGTCATATAGATTCCCGACCATAACCTGCAAGTTGCCCTTGAACAGTCCGGTGCCCACGGAAACCAATGCCAACGAGCCGAACATCAGAGCCTTGCCAGTAAAATTGGCCGGTGTCGGAATGGCGAGACAGAGGTACCCGACGAACATTATCGCGATTCCCGCCGTGACACATTTGCCGAAGCCTATCTTGTCGGCGAGAATTCCTCCGAAAAGTGGCATAAAATAAACCGCTGCGAGGAAAATAGCATAAACTTGCCCTGCGACAGCAGCTGAAAAACCGAATTTGGCCTGAATAAACAAAATGAAAATGGCCAGCATCGTGTAATAACCGAAACGCTCACCTGTGTTGGCAAGGGCGAGAGCGTATAATCCTTTAGGTTGGTCTTTGAACATTACGTGATTTTTTATGTGACGGCCGCAAATATAACAAAACTTGGTCAAATATTTGATTGGGTATGTGCGAAATTTGGTATATATTTGTGGAAATGGAGCTAAGAAAGTGGAAATTGACATCAGAATGAAATTTAGCGTTAGAATAATGACCGCATTCCTCAGACTGTTGGGAAGACAGCCTCTTAAGGTGCATTATATGTGGTCCGGTTTTTTCAGTTGGCTTATGAAAGACGTCCTGCGCTACAGGAGGGATGTCGTGATGATTAATCTGGCGAGGTCATTCCCCGACAGGAAATACAAGGAGATTGCCGAGATAGCAGACAAATCCTATCTTCATCTCGCTGACATATTCACCGAAGCAATCTGGTTCTCCAGAGCATTCGACCACGAAAGACTTCGCAAGCAGCATATTATGGAAGTGACTAATCCCGAGTACCTTACGGATTTGATCAATAATTCCAAAAGCGTCGTGATGCTTAGCTCTCACAGAGGGAACTGGGAAATCGCGGGAGGGTTGAGACAGTACTTCTACGACGCTGAAGTCCCTTTCGAGGAAAAAGACTCGACAGTCGTCTACAAGACTCTGAAAAGCCGATTCTGGGATCAGGTGATGGCCGTGAACAGATGCGCCGCGATGAAAGACCACGAGGCGAACTGCTACGTGGAATCAGGGAAAATAATCTACTATATATATAGGAACAAGGACAAGAAGAAAGTCTACATATTCCCGACCGACCAGTACCCTTATGCCAACTCGGGCATCCACCACGTCAACGAATTCATGCACCAGAAGACAAAATCAATGACCGGTGGCGCCGCAATCGCACACAAGCTCGGCTTCAGCGTAGTTTATCTGTGCATCGACATGGAAGAGCGGGGGAAGTACAAGGTCACTTTCAAAGAAGTCTGCAAAGACGCCTCCGAGCTAAGTCCCGAGGAGATTATGAACAGATACTATGAGATGCTCCAACTCGACATTGACAGAGAGCCGTGGAACTATCTCTGGACACACAAACGCTGGAAATAAAAATCTATTTATATGCTAAAAAAAATCACAATAGCTTTATCGCTGATGATTTTGTCATCAATGGCGGCTTCAGCTCAAAGTTCCTATCAGGGAAACGACCCGATGGGCACGCTCTCTTACGCTCTTCCTAAAAGCACACTTTCATTTGACGTGACGGCCGAATGTGAGAGATTCTACGCAGGTCCGTATGCGAAATTCGCTGCAAAATACCTCGGGATTCAGGCAAAAGAGGCGGACAAGACGACTTACACTATTACTAACGTCAAAATGACTCCGTACATGGAGGCTGACCAGACCAGAAGGTTTCTCATCACTCCCGGCAACGGGGCCAACGCCTTCCTAAAGTTGACGGCGCAGGGGCTGGTGTCAGTGAACGACGGTAATTTCGGAGCCGGGTCACAGTGGAGATTTCCCGCGCCTAACGAACAGAATTTCAACGACAAGGGCGTTTCTTCCAATCTGACATCGGAGTCCGCTACCTTGTACAAAAAATCCGCGCTCAACACAGTAGCGGTTCAGCAGAATATGGTCGTGGAGAAGTCCGTTGACCAGAAAGCTAAAGAGGCTGCCGATATGATCTTCAGTCTCAGGGAGAAACGAGTTCAGATCGTCACCGGGGACACTGACGCCACTTTCAGCGGGGAGGCGATGTCTTCCGCAATCAAAGAAATCGAAAAACTTGAAAAAGACTATATGTCTATGTTCATTGGCTACACCGAAAAGACCGTACAGCAGATGAAATTCGACGTGGTTCCGGACAAGGACAACGCCAAACAGATGTACATCGCATTCAGAATTGCGGATGACAAAGGTCTGGTGACTGCCGAGAACATATCAGGGAAACCTTACGTCCTTGAGATTGTCCCTGACAAGTCTTCGGAATCGGTAGGAGAGGCGAAACCTGCCAAGAGCGACAAGATAGCGGTGTACAGAATTCCTGCTATTTGCACAGTCAGACTGAGCGACGGGGTGAACGTGCTGCTTCAGGACAGAGTGCCGATCTACCAGCTCGGAATGGAAAGCACTTTCGCGCTAAGTACGAAATAACACTTTAACAACAAAATATTATGACAATAAAAGATTTGCAGCCGAAAATCGTCTGGAACAATTTCTATGGGCTCACACAAGTGCCGCGTCCGTCAAAACACGAGGGCAAAGTTCAGGATTATCTTCTGAAATGGGGCAAGGAGCACAACATCGAGACAATTAAAGACGAGACCGGCAACATCATTATGAGGGTTCCCGCGACAAAAGGATATGAAGACAGAAAAGGAGTGGTGATTCAGGGGCACATGGATATGGTGCCTCAAAAGACCGCGGACACCAAGCACGATTTCCTGAAAGATCCGATCGAGACTCAGATAATCGGAGACTGGGTTGGCGCCAAAGGAACCACTCTCGGAGCTGACAACGGAATAGGAGTGGCTATGGGGATGTCCGTTCTTGAGGACAAGACTCTAAAGCACGGGCCTATCGAGGTTCTGGTCACTTATGATGAGGAGACCGGGATGACAGGAGCGTCATGTCTGAAACCGGGCGTGCTGAAGGGAGACATTCTTCTTAATCTTGATTCAGAGACGGAAGGAGAACTCTACATAGGTTGCGCCGGAGGTCTTGACGGAAAGGCTGACTTCAAGTACAGATCTTACGCCGTTCCGGAAGATTTTGAGAGCTACAAGCTGACTGTCAAAGGATTCCAGGGAGGACATTCCGGAATGGACATAATTCTTTACAGGGCTAACGCCAACAAGGTCGCTGCCAGGATTGTACTTCCTCTTATCGAGAAATTCGGAGTTAAAGTGAATAGTTTCAACGGGGGCAGCCTGAGGAACGCTATTCCTTTCGAGGCCGAAGTCGGAGTTCTTGTTCCGAAGGCCGCGCTCGCCAAAGTGAAATCAGAGGTGAAAGCAGTGTTTGCCCAGGTGATGACAGAATTCGGTCAGACAGATCCGAACGGAGAATGCCATTTCGAAAAAGAGAGCAAGCCTGCGGCTAAATATATTCAGGACAAAGTCATTCTGAATGCGGTGAAAGCTATTCTGGCCTGCCCTAACGGTGTCGACAGAATGAGTTCCGCGGTTGAGGGACTGGTGGAGACTTCCAACAATATGGCCGTAGTCAGAACTGAGAAAGGTCATCTCACGGTGTCTTGCCTTATGAGAAGCTCCGTGGACAGCGCAAAGGATTATCTTGCTGAGAAGATGCGCTGCGTATTCGATCTCGCAGGTGCGGAATTCTCGGTTAAGGGTGGCTACTCAGGATGGGCTCCAAAGCCAGACACTCCTATAATCAGCACAATGAAAGAGACTTACAAAGATCTCTTCGGCAAGGAGCTCAAGGTTATGGCGATTCACGCCGGACTGGAATGCGCTTTGATGGGAGCCAAGTATCCTAAGTGGGATATGGTCTCCCTCGGACCTACTATCGTGCACCCGCACTCCCCTGACGAGAGGGTGAACATCGAGACCGTGGGCAAGGCTTGGAAGTTCGTGACCGCCGTTCTGGAAAGAATACCTAAGAAATAGGCCATCAAGCTTTTGCACTTCAGAAAATAATTAGTATATTTGCAGTCCTTTGGCAAAAAATGCGCTAAAGGACTATTTTTTTATTAATTATTAATTACTTACAAATGTTAAAACAGTACGAAACCGTTTTCATTGCAACTCCCGTTTTGTCTGAGGCCCAGATGAAGGAAGCGGTTGCCAAGTACCTCTCCTTCATTAAGGATAATGGCGGAGAAGTTGTGTACGACGAAGATTGGGGACTGAGGCAGCTCGCCTACCCTATCCAGCACAAATCAACAGGATTCTACCACCTGATTCAGTTCCAGGCCGAACCGACTTTGGTAGAGGTATTGGAGACACAGTACCACCGTGACGAGAAGATCATCAGATTCCTGACAGTTTCTCTCGACAAGGATGCCGCCGCTTATGCTGAAAAGAGAAGAGCGAACAAAGCTGCGAAAGCTGCAGCTCCGGCTCAGGAAGCACAGCCGGCCGCTTCCGAAGAAACGGAAAATGTAGAGAACGAAGCCCCTCAGGCTGATGAGGCGGCCGAGAATGATGCTAACTCTGAAAACTAAAAAGTTATGGCACAGACAAATAGTTTCAACAACAAGAATGGAATTCGTTATCTGAATCCTCCTACATTAGAGGTCAGAAAGAAGAAATACTGCCGTTTCAAGAAAGCCGGCATCAAATACATCGATTACAAGGATCCTGAGTTCCTCAAGAAGTTCTTGAACGAGCAGGGCAAGATTCTGCCTCGCCGTATCACCGGAACATCTCTTAAATTCCAGAGGAAAGTGGCTCAGGCAGTCAAGAGAGCTCGCTCTCTCGCACTTCTTCCTTATGTAACGGATCTAATGAAATAATCAGGAGGGGATAATATGCAGATTATATTGAAAAAAGAAGTGGCCAATCTCGGTCACGCCGATGACATTGTGACCGTGAAAGCCGGTTACGCTCTTAATTATCTTGTTCCTCAGGGACTTGCCACAGTTGTCACTCCTTCTGTTCTCAAACAGTATGAGGAGACAAAGCGTCAGAGAGCTCACAAAGAGGCCAAACTCGTTGCGGACGCTCAGGCTCTTGCCGCACAGATTGCTGCGGCCAAGATTACCGTCAGCGCTAAAGTCAGCGAAAGCGGAAAGATCTTCGGTTCCGTCACCACAGCTCAGCTTGCAGAGGCTCTATCGGCCGCAGGACTGAATGTCGACAAGAAAGACATCACGATCATTTCTGAGAATGTCAAAGAGGCAGGAGAGTACGAGGCATCTGTGAAATGCTACAAGGACGTCAAAGGTGACTTCAAATTTGAAGTTGTCGCTGAATAAGCAATTGACTTACAACATAAAAGAGGCTGGCCCGAATAGGTCAGCCTCTTTTTTATGTCAATCAATAGTCAACACGGAAATTAGTCCGAGACTAAGACATCCTTGACGCATCTGGCAGTAGTGGCATTGACGCCGCTGGTCTTGTTGGTGGTGGAGTTAGTGGTCTCCAGATAGACATTGGCACCGTACCAGAAGTAACCCCTCGGCCATTTTGCAGAGCCGTAAGGTCCCATAGACCAGTAAGTTCTGCAAGGAGTGTTGTTCGAAAGAAGAGAGGATGCGTAGAGCGCCATTAGGGAAAGTTCCCTCAGATTCGGAAGCCTGTAACCGGCCGGACAATAAGGATTTCCGGATATGGTGGCGTCGAGATAGTCATTTATCGTCTTCGCCGACTGCGAGCTGAAAGACTTTGCCGCTGAAACCGGTGCCGCCACAAAAGACTTGTACACCTTGTTCTGCTCGGAAAGTTCATTGTCGGCATCCAATTCCCTTGAGGAATAATAGCGCATACAGGCTTCGTTGAGGAAAGTGTTGGTGAAAGTGTAAGAGCCGTCAGAGTTCTTGTCGCATTCGATGTAGTCCTGAGGCATCTCACTCAAAACCGGATCCGTGCCCATCCCGAGATTCCTCACGCACCTGAGAGACCATTTTTCAATAGCATTGCCCGTGTGATCCCAAGAGCCGGTGAGAGCTCCGGTCGAGGATCCCTCCTCAGCCCAGACAATAGTAGGAAGATTGCTGTTGGATCCGCTCCAGGTACTGGAAACGACGTGCTGTCTCCATTGCGACCCTAATGGACTTGCCTTCTGGTCCGCGTCTCTGTTGTACAACTTCTCAGAAGCTGAAAGCAGATCCGCACCAATGTAAAGTCCTACGAGCTGACGGACCGAAGCCATATACCATCTTACCTCATCCCTGTCAATCACTCCGTTCCCGTTATTGTCCCTGTTGCGTTCCATACAGGAATAACGCAACATCCTGTGATCCTTATCCATCATCGATTCCTCGTTGGAAACCTCTGTGTCCATATAGTCAGACCACTTTCCGCCATCGTTGAAAGTTGTGGAATTCGAGTTGCAGAGATTCCATTCTTTAACAGAGTTGAGCCTGCCGTTGAAAAGATCGCTGTTGCCTCTGTTTTCGGAGGTAGTGTTCGGTCTGCCTGTCTTATCAGCGGATTCATTGTATCTCCAGATGTCAGCGTTCTCGTCTTTGATTTCCACTCCCCAAGCCGACTTCAAAGCGGTGTTGGAGGCGGCTGTGTTGTAAATGGAGCGTATTGACTTCTGTTGGATAGTTACCACACTGCCGGTAATCGAACTTTCATTGTCCTGACTGTACTGGGCAGATGTAAGGATGTGGAGACAACGGTCATCCTTATTGACGAACGCTTTCCACAAATCATCGGATTTAGTTCCCGTGACAGGGTTGGCGTCATAATAGAATTCATCAATGAAGGCGGTGACGTTGATTTTGGGACCTCCTTCCGATTCGGAAGTGCCGTCGAATTCAGAAGCCTTCCCTGCTTCATAAAGAGCCTTTTGTCTCCTCATATAGCTTACCAATTGGATGACATCCATAATTCCGTCATTATCAGTACCATCCGCATTCAGCACATAAGCAGTCGGAGTGTACGCTCTTCGATTTGCGGAATACTCTCCGTCAAGGCCGAGATAATTAGTTCTGAAATGAATCCATTTGTAATCGAGACCTGAAACGACCATCTCCCCGCCGATCAGCTGAGGCCCGCCTTCACAAAACGGCGTCTTCACATACCAAGTCATCGCATCATCGATGTTCTTCGCATAGAAAGACATAGTCTTTGAGACATAATGAGCGTCA
>JBAYFJ010000064.1:0-11631 GCA_041667245.1 Bacteroidales bacterium
AATATAAGCATTTAATATTTCGCTGCAAATTTTTTTACCTAACAATCGTATTATCCGCAAAAACAACAAAAAAGCCGGAGTCAATTGGCTCCGGCTTATCGGTGAGAACTATTTCTTAGTTAATTGACTGAACTACTTATTGTTCGCATTGTTTTGATTTTCGCTGCCGGACTTATGTTCATTGCATTTTGCACAGCCTGCCTTCCCTTTGCAATTCTCTTTTCCTTTGCAATTCTGCTTCAAGTTCTGCTTGCGGTTGTTAAGATAAGTGGTGTACTGAGCGTATTGATCAGCATCAAGAATCTCTTTCAAAGAACTGTTGTAAGCTTCTCTCTGAGCTTTCATCTTGGTTTTCATTTCGTTGTTTCCGCCTTGCGGAACACAGTTTTCACCTTTAGGAGGGCAATTCTGCATATCGCCGTTCTTCGGCGGCTGAGGCATATTAGCTCTTTCCTTTTCCATTTCAGTGACCGACTGCTTGTTCAGTTTGTGAATCTGCTTGATTTGCTTGTCGGAAAGGTTGGAGACAGCTTTCTGAATCTCGTTATCTTTCCTTGTGATCATCTGATCGGCGGTAAGTTGCGGATGATTTCCACCTTTTAATGATTTAGCTGTGGGTTGATTCTGTGCCATAGCCATACCGGCTACCATACAGAGTGCGGCAATTGCCAATGTTAACTTTTTCATAATACTTTGTTTAAAAACCATTCAATATTTGTCGTAGTGCTTTAAAAACACAACTGAACATTAGACAGTTTTCTAAATAGCAGGTTTAAAATAAATTGAAAAAAATCACTGATTGTCCAACTTTCGGGATCCCGTCCCGGAGCTGCGTGGGGCACAACTATATGTGTATCAAATGTTTATGCAACAATCGGGTAAGAATTTCAATACCCGTTCTTTGCGTAACTTGCTTATTATCCGCGCACAACTCCCCACGCTCCACTATGGAGATTTGAATGACTTTAAAGAGTGGCAAAAGTAAGAATCGAAATAATTAGAGCTTTAGAACCAAAATAATTATATCTTTGCTTTGAAGAACTATAAGGTCTGATATATGCTTAGAAAAATAAGAATCACACTTGCGGCTATCAGTTTTGTGCTGATAACTTTGCTCTTTCTTGATTTCACCGGGGCGCTTCACGCTTGGTTCGGATGGCTGGCGAAGATTCAGCTGTTTCCGGCTTTACTTGCTATGAATTTCGGAGTAGTGATCGGCCTGGCAGTCGTCACGCTGCTGCTGGGACGAGTTTACTGTTCAGTAATATGTCCTTTGGGAGTATTTCAGGACGTCATTTCTTGGTTCAGCGGCCAAAGGAAAGGCAAGTCAAGAAGGTTCGGCTATTCGGGAGAGAGTAAATGGCTGAGATACGGCGTACTCGGGGTTTTCATTCTCGCAATCATATTCGGGGCTGACGCTCTGGTGGCTCTTCTGGCCCCATACAGCTCTTACGGCAGAATAGCCCAGAATCTGTTCGCGCCTATCTACCAGTGGGGAAACAATTTGCTGGCTTTCATCTCCGAAAGGATCGGGAGTTATGCGTTCTACACAAAGGACGTGTGGATTAAGAGTCTGCCTACTTTCATTATCGCAGCCGTGACTTTTGTGGCGTTATTTATTTTAGCGTGGAGAAACGGGAGGACTTACTGCAACACGATATGTCCTGTTGGCACGGTGCTGAGCTTTTTGTCACGTTTTTCGATGTTCCGGCCGGTAATCGACAAGTCAAAGTGCAAGAGTTGCCACTCGTGCGAGAAAGAGTGCAAGGCGGCGTGCATTGACATTGACGGGAAGTCGATTGATTACAGCCGGTGCGTGGACTGTTTCGACTGCATTGACAATTGCAAGTACGGAGCAATAAAATACGGTTTCGCTTATGGGAGGACGGCTAAAATGAAGGCGAAGGCTGAACACGAGAACAAGGCCGACCGGTCGAGACGGGCTTTTCTGACTTCTTCGGCATTGGCCCTGGGGGCTATCACGATCGGAGCGCAGGAAAAGAAGATTGACGGAGGTCTGGCGGCGATTCAGGACAAGAAAGTACCAGAGCGCAAAATGCCTCTGGTACCTTTCGGCGCCATAAGCCTGAAACACTTCAGGGATCATTGCACCGGCTGCCAACTCTGCGTTTCCGTGTGCCCGAACGGGGTTCTGAGACCCTCGACCGATCTGGAGCACCTGATGCAGCCGGAAATGTCTTACGAAAGAGGCTACTGCAGACCGGAATGCGTAAAATGCTCTCAGGTGTGCCCCGCAGGTGCGATTATGGAAATCACCCCTGAAGAAAAGACCGCCATACACATTGGCACGGCGGCCGTCGACTACGACCTCTGCGTCGTGAACAGAGACAATGTCAGTTGCGGCAATTGTGCGAGACATTGTCCCGTAGGAGCCATAAGAATGGTGAAGAAGAATCCTGACGACAAGGACTCTCTCAGAATACCTACCGTCATCGAAGACAGATGCATCGGATGCGGGGCTTGTGAGAACCTCTGTCCTTCAAGACCTTACAGCGCAATTCACGTTGACGGTCTACAAATCCACAAAATAGACTAAGATATGGGAAACAACATAACGAGAAGAGACTTCTTCAAGGTTGCAGGAGCAGGATCCCTGATATTGGGCGGAAGCGCTTTAGGCTGCGCTCCCTCCGACAGACACGCCCAGTCGAAAGAAGACACCGGGATTCAAGGCAAGATGGAATACAGAATCAATCCGAAGAACGGGGACAAAATCTCGCTGCTCGGATACGGGTGTATGAGATGGCCGATGATCAAGGGTTCTGACGACAAAGACGTCATAGACCAGGAGACCGTGAACCAACTTGTGGATTATGCGTGGAAACACGGGGTCAACTACTACGACACATCCCCGGCCTACCTTCGAGGCCAGTCGGAAAAAGCCGCGGGGATAGCCCTGAGCCGTTATCCCAGAGACTCTTACTATCTCGCAACCAAACTGTCCAATTTCAACGCATTCACAAGAGAATCCTCTCAAAAGATGTACAACGAGTCTTTCGAGCAGCTTCAGACCAGTTACTTTGACTACTACCTGCTCCACGCCATCGGAGGCGGAGGTTATGACGCGTTCAAGGCAAGGTATCTCGACAACGGGATTCTGGACTTTCTGCTTAAAGAACGAGAGGCCGGAAGAATCAGAAACCTCGGATTCTCCTTCCACGGCACAAAAGACTCTTTCGACCAGTTCCTTGCACTTGACGACACCTACCACTGGGATTTCATCCAGATAGAAATGAATTATCTGGACTGGAGACATGCGGTGGTACCAAAAAACGTAAACGCGGATTATCTTTACGAGCAGGTGACAGCAAGAAACATCCCGGTAGTGGTGATGGAACCTCTATTGGGAGGACGCCTCGCCAACGTTCCCGACATCGTGGCCGACAGGCTTAAAGAAAAAGAGCCTCAGAAATCCATTGCCTCTTGGGCTTTCCGCTTCGTTGGCTCACATCCCAACGTCATCACAGCTCTGAGCGGAATGACAGCTATGGAACCGCTTGAAGACAACCTCAAGACATTCTCCGGATTCAAACCGCTGAATGACGATGAAACCGAATTTTTGATGGACACGGCCGACCTTATGGCCACATATCCCACCGTCCCTTGCAACGACTGCCAGTACTGTATGCCTTGCCCTTACGGAATCGACATCCCGGGCATATTCAAGCACTACAACAACTGTGTGAACGGCGGCCTTGTGGCTCAGAGCAAGGAGCAGGCGGACTACAAGAAACTCAGGAGAGCCTATCTTGTCAGCTACGACAGAGCCATAGACACCATAAGGCAGGCAGACCACTGCATAAGCTGCAAGCAATGCGTGTCTCACTGCCCTCAGAGCATTGAGATCCCCAAAGAACTTTCCAGAATCAACAGATATGTCGAAAAACTAAAAACCGGAGAATTGTAAACATGAAACGAATCACCCTCACAGCGCTTTTAATGTGCTTATTTACTATGATTCCGCTTATCGCAAAAGAAAAAAAAGTGATATTGGCGGACGAACAGTTCAGCAAGTATATCCCCGCAATCAAGAATAGCCGTGTGGCGCTCTTCAGCAATCACACCGGCATAGTCGGTGACAAAATCGTCGGAATGACGATGAACATCGGCACCGGAGAGCCCGTTTCCGATCCTGATCTGGTTCCATTCGGTGAGACTGCCGAAGGACAGTACGTTGTGTACGGCCCTCATATTGTGGATGTTCTGATAGAGAAAGGGATAAATGTCACGGCGATATTCAGTCCCGAGCACGGTTTCAGAGGCACATCTGACCCCGGTGAAGTCGTGAAGAGTTCGGTGGACAAAGAGACCGGAATCCCGATTCTCTCGCTCTACGAAAGCGGCTCCCATATGCCGAGCGCCGAGTCCATGTCCACATTCGACGTCCTTCTTGTGGACATCCAAGACGTGGGGCTTAGGTACTACACCTATTATATTACTATGCACCACCTTATGGACGCATGCGCCCAGTACGGCAAAAAGATCATAATCCTTGACCGCCCCAATCCTAACGGCTTCTATGTCGACGGACCTTATCTGGATATGAAATACAAATCGGGAATAGGATGGCTGCCGATTCCTATGGTCCACGGAATGACCCTCGGGGAGCTCGCCAAGATGATCAACGGGGAAGGATGGCTCACCGACGGACGCAAATGCGACCTGAAAGTGATCCGTTGCAAGAACTACAGGCACAGCACAAGGTACCATCTGATTGTGCCGCCTTCACCTAATCTCAAGGACATGAAATCGATATGGCTGTACAGTTCAACCTGCTTTTTCGAAGGCACGGTCGTAACCCCGGGGCGCGGCACGAGTTTTCCTTTCGAAGTGTACGGAAGCCCTGCAATGAAAGACTGCGACTTCTCGTTCACCCCTCGTAGCATTCCCGGAGCCACGAACCCTCGTTACAAAGACCAGCTTTGCAACGGCAGAGACCTCAGAGGCACTTACTCGGCCGAGATTCAGGATGAAAAAATAAATATGGACTACGTGATTGACGCCTACAACAATCTCGGCATAGGAGACGCTTTCTTCGGAAATGACAATCACTTTGAGCTTCTGATCGGCAACGGCAATGTCAGAGAAATGATCAAAGCCGGAAAAACCGCTCGGGAGATTGAAGCTACTTGGCAGGACGACGTCGCTCGGTTCAAAAAACAACGCCGCCCGTATCTGCTTTATCCCGAATAGGTTATCCTCTTCCTGAATCCTCAGCCATCTTCTTTATCGCAGCACAGTAAGCGGTGTCGGAAACAAGAGACTCAAGCGTAACGCTCATCCTGTAGCGCCAGTAGAAATGCGGATTTGAAGGCACATTGATCCTTTCCTCAGCTGGATTGCCTTTGTAACGCACGTCGCCGTCCACCGAAAGCCAGTCCTGTATAGGGAATATGGCAAGCATTGAATTGGCGTTCAGATTGTTCTCCAACACAAGTTTGCAGACCCACGGCTCGCAGAAATACGGCATCTCGCCGCTGCAATGAAGGACATCGAAGAAGAACGAGGATGACAATTTCCTGTCTTCCTCCCACCACGCCCTTATGTTAGAGGTGTCGTGGGTACCGGTGGCGCAGACGCTGAAATAAGGATACTCCGAAGGAACGGCAAACTTCTCACCCTGATTCTTCGGCATTCTCTGAATCTCAAGAGAGAGGATGTGGAGATCCCTCATCACGGAAGGCACGCTTTCCGGAATCATACCCAAATCCTCGCCACAAGCGAGCATAGAGGTAGCGTCGAGAAGTTCAGGAAGTTTGCTCATAGCGCTCTGCTTCCAGAACTCGTTATGACGGCGGAAAAAGAAATTCTCATAAAGAGCGTCGAACTTGCTGCGCAAATCCTCGTTCAAGGCCTTGTAGGCAAGAGTCTCCTGAGCGGAAATACGAGGGTGGTAATAGCCCTTCTTGTGAGGATCCTCAACGAAAAGCACGTCCTCAAGCAGTTTCAAGAAGCCTTTTCTAAGATCCTTGTTGCAGTCCGAGGCAAAAAGCGTGAGGACTTTCCTCTGAGTGTCCACGGAAGGATCAAGATTCCCGTTGCGGATATATTTCTGCTTGACCTCCGAGCCGAGCACGTCCGAGAACACCTCGTCAAGAACCCCGTCGCAAAGAAGCGGCTTGTCGTAACCACCTTTCTCAATGTCGAATCCGGCCGTCTTCAACTCACCGGAGGAATACGGCAAGGCGGGATTGAAATGGCCCAGCAGACCTGAGACCGCGTCGGAAGGAATTTCCCAAATACGGAAAAAACCGAGGATATGGTCGATTCTGAAAGCATCGAAATAGTCGCTCATCTTTTTGAGCCTTGCCTTAAGCCAAGAGAAGCCGTCCGAAGCCATATTCTCCCAGTTGTAAGTCGGGAATCCCCAATTCTGACCTTCTTTCGAGAAATCGTCAGGCGGAGCCCCGGCCTGAGAATCGGTGTTGAACAGATTCGGGTACATCCACACGTCTACGCTGTACCTGCTCACACCTATCGGCAGATCTCCTTTCAAAGCAATTTCTCGGGCGTGGGCATATCTGGAAGCCTCTTTGAATTGCTCGTCAAGACAGAACTGCTCATAACAGTAGAAATTGACTTCTGGTTTGTGATTATACCTGTAATTGTTCACCTTTGTGAGACTATAATTGGAATAATCCCCCCACTTGGAGAAATCAGCGGTCCCCTTTTCGTCCCTGAGACAGCAGAAAACCGCATAAGGGAAGATCCAGAAATCATTTTCCTTCAAGAAAGAAGCGTACTCGTCACTTGCGATAGTCTTTCCGCCTGAGACTTTGAAAGCCCTTCTCAAAAGACGGGTCTTAGCCTCGTTGACTCTTTCGTAATCCTCCTCAGGCAATGCGTTCAATTCCGCCTGAAGGCTCCGGTAATTCTTGTCCGCCCTCACTCCTGCGTCAAGCAGGTGAAGATACTGCGGATGCAGGGCGAAAGAGGAAATCGCGCAATAAGGATAGGAATCGGCTGCCGTAGAAGTGGCCGTGGTGTCGTTCACGGGCAATAGCTGTATGAAATTCTGTCCGCATTTCTCAGCCCAGTCAATCAGAAGCTTCAAATCATTGAAATCCCCCACTCCGAAACTGTTCTCTGAACGAAGAGAGAAAAGCGGGACCGCCGTGCCGGCGCCTTTCCAAGGTCTCTGAGGAAAATCCGGAATGAAATCAGACACCACCAGATGGGTCTTCTCTTCAGGAAGTTCAGCGAAAAAATGGTTGGGGCCGGACTCCCAAAGCAGAGGCTTGCGAGTCTTTTTGTCCAGAATGACAAACTTGTACTCAAAGGAATCGGTCACATTGAGAGTGATGTCCCAGTAAGGGAACCTGAGTTCGTTGAGAATGAGGAATTTCTTCCAGTCGCCGAATAAGCGCCCGCTACCTGTTATTGCGATGATTTCGTCAGGAAATATCCTTGCAGCGGGGAAGGAAAACGTGACGTTGCCGGAGCCCTGAAAAAAGTCCTTAATAGATTTTGAACGGGTCTGTGCGTGTTTGAAAACAGCTTCCGAGAACGCCTTGGAGTAGAATGGCGAATCCGCCGGTCTGTCGTGCCAATGATCACGAATCACCAATGTCCGTGGATAGGAATTGGAAACAATCATAATCCTGTGCCCCGTCCACTCTTTGCGGACGCATCCGCCATCATTCCGGACCTCGAAAGTGTAGTCCCTGCCCTTCGTGAGATCATATCCCTCAAGTTCCGCCCTCCATATTCCAGCGCAAGTGTAACGCATTTCCACACTCTCGTCTCCGATAACCAGTACCATGTGCTCACCTTCACGGGTCACATACTGTAAATCTATTTGTATTGTCATACCTAATCTATTTGAAGGCACCCTCAACGGACACCGATAGTTCAATCCATTAGCAAAAATACCAATAATGAGGCATTAATCAAAGAAATGATTTAGCCCACTTTTACTCTCATCACTTTCCAGTTCATGACAGGAAGAAGGAATGATATCAGACAGGCGGCGAGCCAGAAGAATGCCACTGGAGTGAAATTGTAGACATCCCGGCCGGCATCCGAGCCGACGCTGTTGTGCTGAATAAGGAAACCGCTGACTACGTCCTGAATGGAAGCGGCGATGTAACTGGAGATACCGACGATGCCGAGAGCCGCTCCGGTGGCTTTGCGAGGCACCATATCCAAGGCCATCAGACCCGCGACTATGCAGTAGAGCACTCCGATCGACATACTGAACAGCGACACGAAGACTATGTTCATCAGAACACCTCCCTTAAAGAAAAGGAACACTCCCAGAGCTACGAGACTGATCACTCCTGAGATGACCACGGGCTTGATTCGGCTTCCTTTGAACACTTTGTCCGACAGCCATCCCGCGAGAACGGTACCCAGAACGCCGAAAGCCTCGGAGAAGGCAATCGTCTGAGTGGCCCCTGTCAGCGAGAAGCCTTTAGCTTTCTGAAGAAACAGCACGCCCCAGCCTGAAATGGCGTACTGGGTTATGTAGACGAATGCGCTGGACAAGGCGATGATCCATATCCCCGGATGCTTGAAGACTATTCTCTGCAAATCTCTGGTAGGCATCGAGTCCGTCTTCAACGCTTTTTCCCCGGAAAGATTCTGAACGGAAGGCAACCCTTCGCTTTCAGGCGTGTCCGAGACGAAAATCAGCACGATGACCGCTCCGATGAAGCCGGCCAGAGCCGCGATGATGTAGCCCCATTCCCAGCCTATATACTCAACCACAAGGCCTATTAGAATGAATGACAGGAACTTGCCGAAGTAAGGCGTTGCGCAGAAGATGCTGTAGAAAGTGCCTCTTTTGGAAAGCGGGAACCATCTTGAGAGACTTATCACTCCCGGAGGAGCGCCCATCGACTGGGTCCAACCGTTCATCCCCCAGAGCAATCCGAACATCAGGAAAAGCAGGGACGAGGAGAATCCCCAGAAGCCGTGCAGCAGCCCCAAGATCCCCATAATCAGATTAAGGAGAGAGGAGAGTACGAGCCCGATGGCCATAAACCGACGGATGTTGCAATAGTCAGCTATGAATCCGTTAATGAACTTGCCGACGGCATAGACAGCCAGCAGTGCCGAGCCTATGATGCCCAATTGACCGGCGGTCAGAATGCCGTCGTCGATGATCGGCTGTTTGACCACGCTCAGGGTCATACGGCACACATAATAAAGACTGTAGGCGGCAGTCGCACCCCAGAATGTCCTATTTCGCAGCCGGTGGTACCTTGGAATGACTTCTCCCTCTGGGATAAGCACATCGGAAGGCTTGCTGACTCTGAAATAAGAATACAGACTCATATTGCTTTAGATTTCCTTTTGCTTGCGGTGCCAGTTGAGTATAGGCAGCAGGAATGAGATAATCGAAGCTCCTATCCAGAAGTAGGAGGCATAGTCGAAATTGTAGACCTTTTCAATCTGCTGAACCCCGTCGATGACTTTCGGAACCTCGACAATGAACCGGTCAATAAGACTACCGCTGACAATATCCTGAAGTCCCGCAGCCATATAACTTGCCACTCCCACTATCCCCAAGGCGGCTCCTGTTGCCTTTCTCGGCACAAGATCCACGGCCATAAGCCCTCCGAGGAAGCAGATGAGCACACCGATAGCAATTCCGAAGAGTATCATAGCAGTCACATTGACGAACCAGCCATCGCCCCCGAAGAGGAAAAGGCAGAGAGCCGCCGTGTTCAGAATGCCGGCGATGAACGCGGGATATTTTCTGTCGCCTTTGAACAAAGCGTCCGAGAACCAGCCGGAAAAGACGGTGCCGATGACGCCGAAAATCGCATTGATCGATATGATGAATGTGGCGTTCTCAAGAGAGAATCCTTTCGCCTTCTGAAGGAAAAGGACGCCCCAGCCGTTGATTGCGTAACGGCTCATATACATAAAGGCGCTCGCCAGAGCCAGAATCCAGACTCCCGGATTCTTCAACACTGACTTCTGCATCTGGTTGACCTCTTTCCTGGCGGCCTCGGCATTAGCAGATCTCTGAGCCTGCTCGGCATCGTATTCTTCCTGAGTCTTTTCCTTGCTGAGCACTTCGACAGGAGGCAGGCCTTTGCTTTCCGGTGTGTCGTGCATCAGGAATATGATCAGGAAAATTCCCACAACTCCCGCCAGGGATGCTCCGAAATAGCCCCACTGCCAGCCGAAGTTGCTGACAATCAGACCAACGAAAAGGAAGGAAAGGAATTCTCCGAAATTGTGGCTTGCGCTGAAGAAGCCGTAGAATGTGCCTCTGATTTTTAGGGGGAACCATCTGGAAAGAGAAATAATCGCGGGAGGCGCTCCCATAGACTGGGACCAGCCGTTTATGCCCCACATCACGGCAAAGGTCACGAACAAAGTGATGTTGGCTATTCCCAAAGAACCTTCGGCAAATCCGAAGACTCCCATCAGGAAGTTCATCAGGGTGGAAATTATCAGGCCGGTGGCCATGAATTTCTTTATGTTGCAGTAGTCGGCGAGGAAGCCGTTCACGAATTTTCCTATCGCATAGGCGAACAGAAGGCACGAGCTGACCACTCCGAGTTGGGACACGGTCAGAAGGCCGCTGTCGGCGATCGGCTGTTTCACCACGTTCAGAGTTGTACGGCACACATAATAAAGTGAATACCCGAATGTGGCGGCAAGAAAAGCATGGATTCTGAGACGCTTGTAAGTCTTGTCTATTTTGCCCGAAGCCACCTTTGTCAACGAGGGCCCGCTGATTTTAAAGAAATCAAGGAAAGAATTAGCCATCAGATTTATTGTTAATGAGGGCAAAGTTAGAAAATATTTTACTAATTTTGTGTTTTGGTAAGCTAATTAACACTCAACACATAATTATGGAAAGGACTTTCAAGTTTTTACTCGTGTTTTTACTCGTGATTTTCATAAGTTCCGTCACGAAAGCGCAAAGCAAAAAATTCGTTTACACAGAGGCCTCAGACCTGACTTTGACAGGCAAACTTATGGACACCCCGAATCCCTATCACAGGGTGGACACCGTTGTGTACAAAGGTTTTACGGCAACAGAGAACGGACAGGTCAGAAATTCATCGGGCATTGCCGTGGCTTTCAAGACCAATTCCAAAGCGATCTCCGTTCTTACCGAATACGGTGAGATAGGATTCCCCACCAACACAAACGGCATTTCCGGAAGGGGTTACGATTTGTACATCAAGAAAGATGGCAAATGGCTTTTCGCCGCTGCGAAAGTCAATTCGGACAAGTCTCTGGACAAGCCTCTCAGCCTTATCGGCAATATGGCTGCTGGCGAAAAGGAATGTCTGCTCTACCTGCCAACTTACAGCGAGGTGATTTCCGTGAAGATAGGTGTGGAGGAAGGGGCCATATTGGAGCCGCTCCAAATGCCTTTCCGCCACAGAATAGGCATTTTCGGCTCAAGTTTCACTCACGGTTCAAGCACTTCGCGCGCCGGAATGACTTATCCCGCGCAATTCACCCGCGAGACCGGCCTTCAGATGCTGAGCCTCGGCTGCAGCGGTAATTCCAAACTTCAGGACTATTTCGCAGCCGTGCTTGCTGATGCGAAGGTGGACGCTTTCGTTTTCGACGGCTTCTCCAACCCCTCAGCTGAACAGATTGAGAAGAGACTTTTTCCTTTCATAGAAAAGATAC
>JBAYFJ010000065.1:0-11292 GCA_041667245.1 Bacteroidales bacterium
AGCTTCTGCGCCTCTACATATCTTTTCTCCACACTGAAGCCGCCGATGTCCTGCCCCCACATCGGCACACCGCTGACGGAATAATTAAGCCCTGCGGTAACTTGAGCCTTCATATCTTCCCAGCGCGTCCCTATATCCCCGCTCCAAGAAGCGGTGGAATAGCGTTGCAAACCGGAGAATCCGTTTCTGGTCAAAAGGAAAACCCTTTTGCCGTGGCCTGAACCGCTACAAGAATCAGCCGAGCGTTGCCCCTCGTAAATAGCCTTCGCATTCATCAAAGCATAAGCATTGAAATACTCTGCGGAGGGACCGAGAGCCGTCGGTCCGCACAACTTCTTGCGATAATCCATATCCGTACAGTCGTGCACGTTAGGCTCGCTCGCATCCATCCACCACGCATCCACCCCAAGAGGGTAAAGAGTGGACTCAATCTGTTTCCAGAAAAGACGACGCGCCCCGTCGGAATAAGCATCATAGAAAGACTGCCTGTACCCGAGCCAGTCCTCCACGCTGTCAGTAATCGCAGTCCTGTACATCCATCCCTTGGAATCGAATTCCTTGAAATGCTCAGTGTTCTCGTAGAACTTCGGCCACACCGAAATCATAAAACGCCCGTTCATTGAATGAATAGAATCAATCATTGCCTTTGGATCAGGATAACGGCTCTTGTCAAACTCGTGACTTCCCCACTGATCAGGCTCCCAGTAGCACCAGTCCTGAACGATGTTGTCCACAGGAATCCCCTTCGAACGCATCTGAGCCAGCGTTGACACAAGTTCCTCCTGAGTGCTATAGCGCTCCCTGCTCTGCCAATAGCCGAAAGCCCACTTTGGCATAACCTGAGCCTGTCCCGTCAGAGAACGATAACCGGAAATCACGCTGTCAACCGAATCCCCCGCAATGACATAATAATCAATCATCTCCTGCATCTCGCCCCACCAGCTCATATCCCCGGCCTCATCATCAGGAAGAGGACTGCGCACGCTAAGACCGCAATACGAAACCGCACCGTCAGGCACCCATTCTATCCTAAGAGGAGTCCTCACGCCGGCCTTTAGACAGACCTGAAACTTCCTGCCGTTAGGATTCCACGCTGTACGCCAGATCTCAGGCATAACCTGCTGACCGTCAACATAAACCTTGACATAACCCGCATAATAAAGATAGAACTTGAACACACCGTCCTCGGAAGGCTCGATGGAACCTTCGTAAAGCACGGAAGATCCGGAGAAATCGAAATCAGGCGCATTCACCACCTTGTCGCAATCCGGAACGCGGAGATAGTCCTGAGCCAGAGAAGTCTCGCGGCGCACAAGCGAAGGCCCCGACACCGGCTTGTAAGTACCGGTCAACGCTCCCTCAACCCCATAAGCGTCATACAACTTGAACACATCCCCAAGTTGGGAATAGTCGCGCGGATCCCCCCATCGACAGAAACTGTAACTATCCCAAAGCAGACCGTAACGCTTTGAGGAGACCACGAAAGGTATGGAAATCTTCGTGTTATACTGATAGAGGTCCTCATCTTTCCCCTTGTAGTTCCACTCGTCAGCCTGATGCTGCCCAAGACCGAAGAAAGCCTCGTCATCCGGAGAGCTGAACGACTGCCTGACAGTCCAGGCCTTCTTCCCGTCCGCCTCGAAAGGCTTGAACTCCCTCTTCTTCTCAGAAGTCAGCAACTTTCCCGAAGCGTCATAGAAACTAACGGAACCGTCGTCAAGACGCACCACGGCACTTATCTTCGGAGCCGAAACACGCACGGTCGAATCCGTCTTGGAGACAGCAAGAGACGGGTGCGCGGATCCTTTGAGCACCACAAGAGAACTGTCCTTAGGAAATTCCACGCCTGAAGGTACGGAAGACACCCTAAGAATGTTGTCGGACACCGACTCGATTCTGGTCTTGCCGCCTTCAAAAGACACCACGACCTCTTTCTTGGCACAAGAACAAACAAGCGCCGCAGCGCACAAAAAGGCAAAAAAGGCTCTCATAATAGTTATATTCTTTCGATTAGTTCCATACACATACGCCCGTTGTGGTAAGGGCATTTCCAGAAACCGGCTCGATCCTCGGTAAGATCAGGAGTGCCGTCGGCGCGAAGACTCCAGTACCATTCCCCCGCCGGGCAGACAAGCGAGGAGCGTATGAATCGCCATGTGTCCACGGAACGCTCAGCCCATTTCACGTCACCCGAAATCCGGAACCGGTTCCAGCAGCCTACCACCGTCTCCGCCTGTACCCACCAGTCCCTGTCCGCATCCACGTGGTCAGACTCGGAATCATACTCGTTCTTCATTCCCTCACCCGGAGACCAGCCCTCAATAGCAGCGGAAGCCAAAGCCGAAGAAGCCTCCTCCACCCTGTCAATCACAGACTTGTCCTCAAGCACTTTGGCCGCCTCGCACAAAAGCCAAGAAGCCTCAATGTCGTGGCCATAAGAAAAAACGTCAGACTGAGACTTCCAATCCTCATCGAAAAACAGCCCGAGATGCCCGTCAGGACGTATAATTCGATCAAGGAATATGTCTATGAGGTCCAAGAGACAAGCCTTTAGCCCGACAGAAGGACGAACCCGATACAAAGCCGTGTAGCCCTCCAGAATGTGCAGATGAGTGTTCATAGTCTTCGCATCGTTCCTGTCCTTGTCCGACAGACGCATATCCCCGATAGGAGACCAGTCTCTCGAAGAGGCCTCAAGATAGCCCCCTTTGGAATAGTCCCGACTGTGTTTCTCTATGCTATCGAACAATTCAGCCGCAAGATCCAGAGCTGGCTTGGAGCCGGAAGCCCTGTAAAATTCGGAAAGGCCGTAAATGGCAAACGCAATGGCATAGAACTGTTTCTTGGTCTCAAGCGGCCTGCCCGAAGAGTCAATGCTCCAGAACACACCCCCGAAATCCTTGTCATAAAACTTGTCGGCAATCTCGCGGAAGGCCCTTTCGGCTCCCTTCAGACAACCCTCAGAGCCAAGCAGCCTGTAAGCTGAAGAGAAAGTCCAGAGAATGCGGGAATTCAGGATAGCCCCTTTAGGCGCGCAAGGCACAATGCGCCCGGAACCGTCCATTCGACCATACCATCCGCCTGCGGGATCCTCCATGTTGTGAATCCAAAAAGGTAAAATATCATTAGTCAGTTCGGCCGAAGCCTCGGATCTGAGGACGGCTCCGATTGAGAGTAAATTATTGTCCATATTATCATTACGTGGTTAAACCGCCATAAAGATAGCCATTCCGGAAAAGATGTCAAGTACACCGGAAAGAAATTCAACAAAAAAGATAAAAAAGTATTATTTTTTGAAAAAATAATCTTAATTTTAGCCAAATAATTAACAACACTATGTCAAGCGTACTCTCAGAGATCACCGGTCTTTCACAAAAAGACTGCTTCTACATCGTTGAAAGACACAAAAGCGAATTCACATATCCGCTCCACCAGCACCACGACTGCGAACTCAACTTCATCCAGAACGCCCCAGGGGTGAGAAGAATAGTCGGGGACAGCGTTGAGGAAATCGGCAGTCTCGACCTCGTGCTCATCACAGGTGAGAATCTCGAGCACGTGTGGGAACAGGGCAGATGCACTTCAAAAGACATCAGGGAAATCACAATACAATTCTCTCCCGACCTTCTGAGCACCAACCTGCTGGACAAGAACCAGTTCTCCCGCATCCACGAAATGCTTGAAAAGGCAAAGCACGGACTCGCCTTCCCCACCGACGCAGTTCTGAAAGTCTACCACAGCCTCGACACTCTCGCCTCCGAGAAAGACGGATTCATACAATTCCTCAGCTGTCTCCAGCTACTTTACGAACTGTCCGGCTACGAAGGCAAGATGCTGGCCACCAGCTCTTTCGCCCAGGCTCCGAGAGACAAGGAAAGCCGGAGAGTCCTGAAAGTCAAAGAATACATCAACGCCCACTACACCGAGGAAATAACCCTCGCCGAAATGGCGGATCTCGTCGGGATGAGCCCGAGCTCCTTCAGCAGATTCTTCAAACACCACACCGCCAGGACATTGTCCTCCTACCTGATAGACATCAGACTCGGCAACGCCGCCAGAGCCCTCGTGGACACATCCCAGAACGTCTCCGAAATCTGCTACTCAAGCGGATTCAACAATCTGTCCAACTTCAACAGAATCTTCAAGTCCAAGCGAGGAATGTCCCCGAGAGATTTCAGAGAAATCTACAAGAAGAAGAAAGTGATAGTCTGAGCTCGATTATATCACGGTATTTGCAAAAATAGTATTTGTTTGCGCGTGCTCTTCTGTTTAACTTTGCCCCAGTCACCAACATAATTAAACACACGTGAAAACTATCAAATCACTATTGCTTACCGCGCTATGCCTTGCGGCAGCGTCATTCACCAACGGCTGTTCCGGAAACGCCGGGCAATTTGAGGTGGAGAACGGCCGGATCGTAAAAGGAGACAAGCCTTATTATTATATAGGTACGAATCTCTGGTACGCAAGTGAGCTTGCCGTCAGCGACCCCGGCAGACTTGTCAAAGAACTGGACACTCTCAAGGCTCTCGGGCTGGACAACCTCAGGATACTCGCCACAGACGAGAATTTCGAAGGGATGGATATAGTCCTGGACGAACTCGGAAAACGGGATATGTCCGCCGTGCTCTATCTGAACAACGCTTGGGAATGGTCCGAGGACGGCTACAGGTCTTACCTTGAGAAAGCGGGCAACGGAAAGCAGCCTCATCCGGCCATAGACGGCTACGAGGCCTACACCGAAGCGATGTCCAAATTCGCATCCGACAAAAAAGCGGTGGAACTGTTCCGCCGGCACGTCGAAAGAGTGGTAACACGCTACAAAGACAGAGCGGAGATATTCTCCTGGCAGATCTGCAACGAACCGAGGCCCTTCACCCGCGGCGAAGCCTCCGACAAAGCCTACATAGACTACATACAAGGCACCGCGAGACTTATCAAATCTCTGGACCCTGACCACCTCGTAAGCACAGGCAACGAAGGCTCGATGGGCTGCGAGGGAGACATAAACTTCTTCGAGAAAGTACACGACTGCCCCGACATCGACTATCTCACCATCCACATCTGGCCCTACAACTGGGGCTGGATCGACCCCACTGACGTGGAAGGCGGCGTGAGCCAGGCCATAGACAAGACAAACGGCTACATAAAGGAGCACCTTGACGTGGCACGCAGGCTCGGAAAGCCCGCAGTCATTGAGGAATTCGGCTACCCGCGAGACGGCTTCGCCTACGCCGACACCACCCTCACATCCGGGAGAGACGAATACTATCGCTTCGTGTTCAGTCAGGTACTTTCTTCCGCAAAAGAAAACGGACCTCTGGCAGGCTGCAATTTCTGGAGCTGGAGCGGTTACGCCAGGCAAACCCCGGGACATCAGTTCTGGCAGAAAGGTGACGACCTCTGCGGCGACCCGTTCCAAGAAGCGCAGGGATTGAATTCCGTCTATCTCCGCGACACAACCACCATCGAAGTGATCAAGGAATTCACCGGAAATCTTTCCTTCAAAGCCTCAGAATGAGGATAGCAAAAAAATGGAAGATATTGGACAAAATAGTATTTGTTTAACCAACTTAGACAAAATACCTTTGCACCATCCCTCTTTAACGTGAGAGAGAAAAAAACAACATAATTATTACTAAAAATCAGTAACCAAAAAAACACAATTTATGAAAAGTAAAGTGTTTGCTTCTCTGATTGCTCTGTTGCTGAGCGTGACTATGTTCGCCCAGAATCAGATCACCGGTGTTGTCAAGGACAATATCGGTCCCCTTGTCGGAGCAAGTGTATTCGAACAAGGTACCAAAAATGGTACAGTCACTGACAATGACGGCAGATTCATTCTTAACGTCCAGACCGGCTCCACCATTGAGGTGTCATCAATCGGTTACAAGACTCAGCTGATCACGGTCGGAAGTCAGAAACAATTCACAGTCATCCTGAAAGAAGACGTCGAGACTCTCAACGAGCTCGTCGTAGTCGGCTATGGCTCAATGAAAAAGAGCGACCTCGCGGGATCCTCGGTTTCTATGAAGGAAGCCGATTTGCGCGGTTCCATCATCACCAACCTCGACCAATCCCTACAGGGCCGCGCGGCGGGAGTCACTGCCGTGACCACCTCCGGAGCACCTGGATCATCGTCTTCTATCCGTGTCCGCGGACAAGCCACTATCAATGCCAACGCAGAACCCCTCTACGTGATTGACGGAGTCATAATGCAAGGCGGCGGCAACTCCGGAGCGGACTTCGGACTCGGAGACGCGCTTGGCAACGGCAAAGTCTCAACCATATCCCCTCTTTCGACTATCAACCCTTCCGACATCGTAAGTATGGAGATTCTAAAGGATGCCTCAGCCACTGCGATTTACGGAGCGCAGGGCGCCAACGGAGTAGTCCTCATCACCACCAAACACGGCAAGGCGGGAGAGGCCAAATTTACCTACGATGGAATGGTCTCCGTCTCAAGACAGACAAGACGTCTGGATATGATGAATCTTCGCGAATATGCCACCTACTACAACCGGATGGTAAACGAAGGTGAAATCTATGACGGCAGCGCCTATTACGCCACACCTGAGCTTCTTGGCGTTGGGACTAACTGGCAGGACGAAATCTTCCGTTCGGCCATCCAGCACCAGCATCAAGTCAGCGCACAGGGAGGAACCGAAAAAATACAGTACTTCGTCTCGGGATCCTATATGAACCAGGAAGGAACAATCATCGGATCAAACTTCGACCGTTTCTCAGTCCGCGCCAATATGGACGCCCAGCTCAAGAAATGGTTCAAGCTCGGTTTCAACGCGACATTCGCCAACACGAATGACGACCTCAAACTGGCCGACGGCACCGAGGGACTCATCTATTATTCCCTCACCACGATTCCTGACATCCCGGTTTACGATGTGAACGGCAATTACTCGACCACCATCAGAGAGGGCGTGTCAAACCACAATCCTGTCGCGCTCGCCGAATACAGAACAAACAAACTTAACAGAAAGAAGCTCAACGGCAACATCTACGCCGAGCTCACTCCCGTCAACCACCTTACCTACAGAGCCGAAGTCGGCTTCGACATCAGCGGCTCCACCGCAGAACGCTACAAAGCTGCCGTGGACCTCGGCAACTGGGTGGAAGACAATTCCATCAGCTCACAGAAGAACAGCAACAAATTCTGGCAGTTGAAAAACTACCTTACCTACACCAACTCCTTCGGGAAACACAGCTTCTCTGCAATGGTCGGCCAGGAATGCTGGGAATCCTCCTGGGACTACCTCTCGGCAAGCAACACCTCGCTTCCTTCAGACGAAGTGCACAACGTTGCCCTTGCAACCGGAACACCGAGCGTAAGTTCAGGATTCGGATCATCCTCAATGGCCTCCTTCTTCACACGTGAGACCTACAACTACAATGACCGCTACCTTTTGACCTACACCTACCGTTACGACGGTTCATCCAACTTCGGGCCTGAAAACCGCTGGGCGGGATTTCACTCATTTGCGGCGGCTTGGAGATTCTCCAACGAGAAATTCCTCGACTCCATAAAGAATGTGATCAACAACGGCAAACTCCGCGTGGGATGGGGACAGACAGGTAACTCCAACATCGGTTCCTATGCTTGGGGCGCGGCCATAAGCCGTATGCCTTCAGCACTCGGAATGGGCTACCGTCCTGCGAACATCCCTAACACAAGCATCCGCTGGGAAAGCCAAAAACAAACGAACATAGGTCTCGACCTGAGTTTCCTTGAAAGCGCGATCAACCTCACGGTGGACGCCTACTACAAGAAATCCGATGATATGCTTATGTCTATGCAGCTCCCTTCATATATGGGAACTCAGGGCAACGGTTCCTCTGCTTTGGCAGCTCCTAAGGGCAACTACGGCAGCATCGAGAACAAAGGTATCGAAATCATCCTCGACACACACCCTATCAGCGGCAAGAACTTCAGCTGGGACAGCAATTTCCAGATTTCCTTCAACCGCAACAAACTTGTCAGTCTGAGTGACACTGAAAGCTCCTCTCTCATCGGCTACGGCCAATGGAGCGACGTGGTCTGCGTGTCCGAGATCGGCAAATCCCTTTACAATTTCTACGGTTACAAAGTCAAAGGCGTCTACACCTCTCTGGAAGACATAGAGAACTCGCCTAAAGCGGAGAAATACCCTTCAGACGGAGTCTTCAACAGAAGCAACACAGTCTGGGTGGGAGACATCAAATACGAAGATCTCGACCACAACGGAGAAATAAACGAGAAAGACCGCACTAATCTCGGATCACCGCTTCCTAAATTCACTTTCGGATGGACCAACACCTTCCGTTACAAAGACTTCGATCTCAACATCTTCATCAACGGGTCCTACGGCAACAAAATCTACAACTACAACGCAATGACGCTCACCCACATGAACAGTGTCTGGACCAACCAGTTGAACAGCGTTTCAGACAGGGCACAACTTGTTCCTATCGACGCAAGCGCGGTCTACGCAGACGGTTCTGCATGGTACGACCACATTGACAACGTCATAGTGGCCAATCCTAACACCAAGACCCCTCGCGCCACAGTCAACGACCCTAACGACAACAACCGCGTCAGCGATCGTTACGTAGAGGACGGCTCTTATCTGAGAATCAAGAACATCACACTCGGCTACACCTTCCCCAAGGCGCTGCTCAAGAAAGTGAGGATTGAGAACATCAGGGCTTATGTCAATATCCAGAATCTCTGGACGCTCACAGGCTACACCGGCTACGATCCGGAAGTCGGAGCCAGCACTCAGGATTCCTCAGGCCTCACGTACGGTCTCGACAACGGTCGCTACCCTTCACCTACAATGTACGCGTTCGGTTTGAACATCACTTTCTAATCTTACATGAATATGAAAATGAAAAATATAATATCAGTTTTCGCCGTGGCGGTCGTTTCGCTGAGTCTGGTTTCTTGCGAGGACTTTCTCGACCGTCCCGCAGAGGACAACTACAACGTGTCCAACTTCTACAAGAACGACACCCAATGCGAACAGGGAGTCAACTACTTGTACAATTCACCTTGGTATGATTTCCAAAGAGGCTTTATGAGAATAGGCGAAGTAATGTCCGGCAATATGTACCTTGGATCCTCACCTTATCTCTCATTCACCACCAACGGCACCGATGAGGACCTGGTGAATATGTCCTACTCACTGTGGGCTGTGAACGGCCATTGCAACACCGTAATTGACAACATTCTCGCTTCTTCAGGCCCTACGGCTGAAGGAAAGCGCAAATGCATCGGCGAGGCACTCGTTTGGAAAGCCTTCGCCTACTTCTTTATGGTACGAACATTCGGCGACGTCCCTATCGTTCACAACAACACCGACCTCCTCGGCAGCGGAGAGTACAACAAAATCAACAAAGTGGAAAAAGCTGACGTCTATGAATATATCATAATGACCCTCGAAAAAGCGATGGAACTTCTTCCAAAGAAGACATCAGGCTGGGCCGATTACGAAAGAATCGACTATTATGCGGCGGAAGGCCTTCTCGCCAAAGTTTATCTCACAAAAGCAGGCCTGAGCGGAACAATGAGTCAAGAGGATCTGACCAAAGCGGCAGGCTACGCCAAAGACGTCATCATTAATTCCGGAAGGACCCTGACACCCAACTATTCCGATGTTTTCCGTCTCAAAGGTTTCAACGCCACCGGAGAATGTCTGATTTCCTGGCTATGGAAAGCCGGACGAGATCCTTGGACACAGCAGAACACTCAACAGAGCGACCTCGCGATGGTTGGATTCGATGAGCTCGGAGACTGCTGGGGCGGATGGACAGGCCCGTCAGTCGACCTTCAGGAAGCCTTCGGCGTCGACGTGCTCGATTCACCGGCAGTTCGCGACAACGCAGACAGCCGTATCAAGGCCACTATGATGCTCCCGGGCAAAAACGCCAAAGACGTCTATGAGTATTTCTGGACAGACAAGGGCGGATTTGACTACCTCAGATTCATCTACGACTCAAAAGGCTACGGCAAAGGCGGCCCCGGCGGGGAACTCCAGTGCCAGACAGGATGCAACAACGTCAAGAACCTCTACGGAGACACACAGGATCATATCGACGCGACAGGCGTGTCACCTCAGAACATGGTCAACCAGCTTCCCACACACATTCTTCGTCTTTCCGACATCTACCTTGTCTATGCCGAGGCTTGTCTTCTTACCAAAGACCAGGCTGACGCTCTCGAATACGTGAACAAAGTACGCGAACGCGCCTACGGAGACGAGTACGAGACCAAAGGCAAACTTGCCACTGTCACATTCGACACAATCTGGAAAGAACGCCGTCTTGAGCTCGCCGGAGAAGGAGACCGCTGGTACGACTTCGTGCGCCGCTCTTATTACGACGTGAACGCCTGCATTGCCGAGCTCAAAGCTCAGAAGAGATCCACCTACGACGGACTCAACAAAGTCTACAAGACTTATCTTGGAGAAGGCTTCGACTACTCCGGCTCTTGGGACTCTTCCGAGGCGAAATACAACGGCAAAGAAGACAAGCCGAACGTGACGGCCTCAAGTTTCCAGCTTCCGTTCCCTACTGAAGACGTGGTCTTCAACGGGAATATGGCATCTGACGCTCAGCCAATCCACGTCGATGTACGTTCAGAATATCATTATGACTTTTAATCGAAGCACACTATGAACAATATCATCAAATACACAAGCATAATCACGGCGATGTTTGCAAGCCTCATCGGTTTCGCCTCTTGCGACGATGTGGACTATCCTGACCGCTACAAGGTCGCAGACGGAGTTCCCACGGTCTATTCCGTAAGATACGCCGACCGGGACATCAACATCACACAGGCATATATGGATGAAATCGTCTGCATCCTCGGCGACAATCTGCGCAGCACTGTACAGCTCTGGTTCAACGACCAGGAAGCCGTGCTCAACACAAGTTACATCACGGACAACACGCTTCTGGTGTCCGTTCCTAAGAATATGCCTAAGAACCAGACCGACAAGCTTTACCTCATCACCCAAGCGGCAGACACAATCACGTTTGACTTCAAAGTGCTGCCTCCTGTGCCGAAAGTCACTTCAATGAGCAACGAGTGGGCTAAAGAAGGCGAACTTGCCACCATCTACGGCAGCTATCTGATAGATGACGCCTCAGTTCCTATTGAGATTGATTTTCCGGGAGCCTCCGTGTCTCATTCAGATATGACCTTTGACGGATCGTCCTCAGTGTCGTTCCACGTTCCCGCGGGCGCACAGCCGGGCTACGTGACCGTCAAATCCCTCTCAGGAACCGGCAAGA